>JBEKBU010000017.1:0-29347 GCA_050015235.1 Methylomonas sp.
CGCATCCCTTGAAAAAGGTTTGCTTAGTCAAAAAGCTCCAGTGTTATATTGGAAATTTATTCTGGCGGCAAAAACGGAGTAGTCGATGAAATATAAGTGGGAATTGGATGAAAATACTGTGGTTGAGTTTAATCTGGGTATTTTCAGCAAAAAACAGATATTGGTAAACGGTAACGTCATCGGCAAAATGGATTACGGGCAAAATGAGATGAACTTTATTTTGCCTGATGCAAGGCCAGCCAGGATAACCTTTCTCCCTCGGTTTGGTGGTCAGCCCGTACTGGAATTAAGCGTTAATGATCAATTGATGGTCGAGACCGGCAAAGAGCCGATCAAATGCCCGTCTTGCAGCGCTGTGGCTAAATCCTACGACAAGTTTTGCGGTAATTGCGGGCAAAGTATGCCGGATGCAAAATATTATCAGCACGGGAAATACATTAAGGAAGCTACCCTCGCCATGAAATGGATGTCGGTTTTATATATTATTTTTGGCTTTATTTCGTATTTTACCCTTAAATCGCAGGCAAATGCCGCTTTGCTTAAGCTTGAAGGTTTAAGTCCGGAATCCATTTTTCCTCAGCCTATAAACGGGGTTTCTTATTCGGTTGCGGCGTTAAAAAGCCAATTGCTCTGGGAGCCGTGGGGGGCTTTGATCGTTAACGCCATACTGGCTGTGGTCATGGGTGGGTTGTCAATCTGGGGTAAGCGTTCGCCTTTGGCCGCCGTTCTGATCGCGACTGCTACCTTTTTGGTTGTCAATGCCGCCAACGGCATTGCCGATCCCAAAACTTTGGCGCAAGGTATTTATGTCAAAATATTAATTATTGTGTTCTTGGTCAGAGGCATCAAATCCGCGCTGGCGATACGCACGGCTAATGTCTGATAGAGTTAGTTCGCAAAATCAGCATATTTGTCCGGCTTGCCGGCGGCCATTAAGGCCGGAGGCTTTGTTCTGCACCGCCTGCGGCTATTCGGAACGGGTCAAGCCGGCATCAGACATTCCGCAATATGTAAAATCCACGGCGTTATTTGCTACCCATTGGCTGGTAATCAAATCGGTCGGCTGGCTTTTCGGTTTATTGCTTTTGAGTTTATTTGTAGGAGGGGAGGTTACCCATGTGGTTTCTTCACCCTGGATAGAAGTCATTATCACAGGTATTAATGCTCTGATTATTCTCGGTTTTGTCCTTTGGCGATTCCGGGATATTTCTTCTCTGCTGGTATTCCCAAAGCTCAAACTCAGGCTTTTTCTGGAGCTGTCAGGAATGGCGATATTGTTTATGGCTGTCAGCGCCGGCTACTTCGTGCTGCTGGAGCGAACGGGCGTGCCGATAGGCCAGAGCACCGCCATTTTTAGTAAATACCAATGGCCGGTCTGGTCTATGTACCTCATGATCAGTGTTTTTCCCGGCATTTTTGAAGAGTTGGCGTTCCGCGGTTATATACAAACGGAATTAGAAAGAATTCTGGGCGAATATGAAGCTTGGTTGATACAAGCCGCGTTGTTCAGCGTGCTGCACTTGTTGCCTTTGATGTTTCCCAGCCACTTTTTGATGGGATTGTGTTTCGGCTTCATGCGCTTGCGCTCGAAAAGCATTTATCCTGGTATGCTGCTGCATGCAAGCTGGAACGCACTAGTGCTGTTTCAGGAACTCAAATAACGGCAAAGTTTTTTATTAACGCCTTCCGCACTGGCGGTTATTACGCTCACATTGCTACATTTTCAGAATCATTGGGTTTCTTTTCAACGCATTGTGGAAATCCTTGCCATGACTTCCTTTCTTTTGAAATCTTTATGGTAGGTTTTCCCGGTAAACCGTTAAAATTTCAATCTTCTCGTTCTTGATCCGATAAACGAAGCTATATCTTTGGTAGACTACCCAACGGATATTTTCACCGAATTCCGGCATTGGTCTTCCCGATTCAGGGAATTGATTAAGCAATAAGTCGAGCCAATCTTCCATTTGCCGCAAGTAATTAACAACAAAGGTATTCGACAAACTTTGTTGGTGTAGATAATCGGCAATTTCAGTTAAACGTTTTACTCATATTTTATGCGTATTGCTCGCATGGTCTCGGTTAAAAATTCGCCTTCCCCGGAATCCAATTGCATGATCGAAATGTTAATGTCGTCTCTAATTTTATTTTGCGACACGAAATCTGCAAAGGCTTTTTCGGTCAATCTCGGATTATTCCCGTAAACTTGCTTTAGCTCCAGCTCTAATTCTGGATTATCTATTTCTATTTGCAACATAAAAGCACTCCAAGAGTTTTCCATTAAAGCTGATAAACCAAAATAGTAACTATTCTCCGAGTGAACAAGCTTGCCGACAGCTGACCACCTTGGCATTTGGCGCCGGAGCGCCTAGCAGAGGTTTGACCGGCATGGAGGCCGGGCGAAAGCTACACGGATGTATTCACAGCGTCCTCTGCTAGGCGCTCCGGCGCCAAAAGCCGGGTAGCTGACGCTAACCTAAAATTCGCTGAGTAGTTACCCAAAATACAAGATAAGTTCGAGTCATGCCTGGAATGCGGCATGCGAAAATATTTAGACCCAAATCGCTTGATGCTTTGTTAATTATATCGCATTGATATGCTTGGTGGATTTGAAAATCGCATTTGTCATCAAATGGGAAAAAACGAACTCCAGCAAGAAAAATAAATACAAATTATTGAAAAGAATAAATAATTTTTGTCGTTTATTGTCTTTGCGACAAGTAAACATTAATGAGGGTTAGATATAAGCAATTGATTTTGGTGGGGTGAACGACGGGGCTCGAACCCGCGACAACCGGAATCACAATCCGGGACTCTACCAACTGAGCTACGCTCACCATTAGGATTCGTGAGGGAATGGCACGCTTGGCAGGATTCGAACCTGCGACCCTCGGCTTAGAAGGCCGATGCTCTATCCTACTGAGCTACAAGCGCAAATCTTGGTCGGGGTAGAGAGATTCGAACTCCCGACATTCTGCTCCCAAAGCAGACGCGCTACCAGACTGCGCTATACCCCGAATTGATTACTTTTAGATCAGAGAAACTTAAGCTCCCCGTGAAGCTTGGATATACTACAGGCTAAATTTAATAACGTCAAATTTTTTGTTGCTTACAATTTAATTACTCATTTATAGAGTGCATTCGGCGCCGTTAGTTCATCCATGGGCCAACGGGGTCTGGCGGTTATTTCCAGATTTTGCGTTTCGCCGGCCAGCAAACGTTGGCAGCCCGCATAGGCGATCATCGCGGCGTTGTCGGTGCAAAACTCCGGGCGCGGAAAATAAATGCTCGCCGCCTGGACTTCCGCCATGGCCGTTAAGCCGGCGCGGATCGCCCGGTTGGCGCTGACGCCGCCGGCGACAACCAAGGTCTTAAGCCCGGTTTGCAGCAGCGCGCGTTTACATTTTATGCTCAAGGTTTCGGACATGGCCTGCTGAAAGGCGAACGCCACATCCGCTTTGTCTTGCAGACTTTGTACATGGTTATTGATCGTATTCAGCGCAAAGGTTTTTAAGCCGCTAAAACTAAAATCCAGCCCCGCCCGGTCTGTCATCGGTCTGGGGAAAGTGAAACGGGCTCGGCCTCGTTCGGCCAGTTCCGCCAGCGCCGGGCCGCCTGGGTAAGGCAAGCCGAGCAATTTAGCGGTTTTATCGAAAGCTTCGCCCGCCGCGTCGTCCAGCGATTCGCCCAATACTTGATAGCGGCCGATGCCGCGCACTTCGATTAATAAAGTATGTCCGCCGGATATCAATAACGCCACAAACGGAAAAGCGGGCGGACGCTCCTCCAGCATCGGCGCCAGCAGATGGCCTTCCATGTGATGGATGGCGATAGCAGGAACTTGCCATGTCCAGGCCAAACTGCGCGCCATGGCGGCGCCGACCAGTAAAGCGCCCATCAATCCGGGGCCGGCGGTGTAGGCGACGCCGCCGATATCGGCGGCGGATAAACGGCCGTCCGCTAAGGTTTGCCGAATCAGCGGCGCGAGTTTGCGGATATGATCGCGTGAGGCCAGTTCGGGAACCACGCCGCCATAAGCGCTATGAATGTCGGCCTGACTGTATAATTGATGGCTGATTAATCCGCGTTCGGCATGATAAACGGCGGCCGCCGTCTCGTCACAAGAGCTTTCTATGCCTAAAACATACATTAAGTTTTCGAAATTCTAATTTATTAGGTATAATAAAAGGTTTCAACAGGCGTTTTGGCCTGAATCATTTTTTAATACTAACATAAATCGGATTATTGGTAATGCCATCAATTAAAGTAAAAGAAAACGAACATTTCGACGTAGCGATTCGCCGTTTCAAGCGCGCCTGTGAAAAAGCCGGGGTGCTGGCGGAAGTGCGCCGCCGCGAGTTTTACGAAAAACCGACCACCGAACGTAAACGCAAAGGCGCCGCCGCTGTTAAGCGCCACCTGAAAAAATTGGCGCGCGAACGCTACGCCTTAAAAAATCTGCGCCGCGGCCGTCCGCAAATTTAAGGATATAACCATGGATGCCTTAAAAGAACGTATCAAGGAAGATATGAAAAACTCAATGAAAAGCGGCGATAAAGCCCGGCTGGGCGTTATCCGCATGATTTTGGCCGCGATTAAGCAGATTGAGGTTGACGAGCGCATTGAATTGGACGACGGCAGGGTGCTGGTCGTCCTCGATAAAATGTTGAAACAGCGCCGCGAATCGATCAAACAATTCCGCGACGCAAACCGGGTTGATTTGGCCGAAATCGAGGAGGCCGAGATATTGGTTATTCAGGATTACCTGCCTGCTCCGCTTACTGAAGCGGAAATTGACGAAATGGTCGCCGCCGCCATTGCGGAAACAGGCGCTTCGTCAGTTAAGGAAATGGGTAGCGTGATGGCTTTGCTGAAGCCGAAAATGCAAGGACGCGCCGATATGGCGGTTGTCAGCGCGCGAATAAAGGCTGGTTTTGTAACGTAATCGTTTTGTCGGTAACATGTCTTCCGGCAGAATCCCCAAACAATTTATCGATGACCTCCTATTACGGGTTGACATAGTCGATCTGATCGATTCCCATGTGCCGCTTAAAAAATCCGGCGGCAATTTTGTCGCCCGCTGTCCGTTTCATAGCGAAAAAACGCCTAGTTTCAACGTAAGCCGCAATCGCCAGACTTTTCATTGTTTTGGTTGCGGGGCCAGCGGCAACGCCATTAGTTTTCTAATGAGTTTCAACCACCTTGATTTTGTGGAGGCCATCGAAGATTTGGCCGCGCACCTGGGCGTGGAAGTGCAGCGGGAGTCGGCGCCGAAATCCGATTTTACTTTAAAACAGGATGCGGCCCGGCTTTATGACGTGCTGGAAGCGGTAGCCGATTTTTATGCCGGTCAGCTACGCGGCGCGGAAGGTAAGATCGCGGTTGATTATCTTAAGCGGCGCGGCGTCACCGGCGAAGTGGCGCGGAACTTTTTACTAGGCTACGCGCCCAATGCATGGGACGCATTGATTTCGCGTTTTGATCAAAAAGACCTGATAGAAGCAGGCATGCTGGCGGTAAAGGACGGCGGCAAAGCCTATGACCGTTTTCGCGGCCGGCTGATGTTTCCTATCCGCGATAAACGTAAGCGCGTCATAGGATTTGGCGGGCGGGTGCTGGACGACTCCTTGCCTAAATATCTTAATTCGCCCGAAACCGCGGTTTTTTCAAAAAGCAAAGAGTTGTACGGCATTTGCGAGTTGTTGGAAACCAAAGTCAAACCCGCGCAAATTCTGATAGTGGAAGGTTATATGGATGTGATCGCCTTGGCGCAATTCGGCGTCGTCAACGCCGTCGCCGCCCTCGGTACGGCGACTTCCAGAACGCATATGGATTTATTGTTCCGTTTCGCCTCCGAATTGGTGTTGTGTTTCGATGGCGATCAGGCCGGGCGCAACGCCGCCTGGAAAGCGGCGGAAGCTGCTCTGCCCAGTATGCGTGACGGCCGGCAAATTAAAATCATGCTGCTGCCGCAAGGTCAGGATCCGGATACTTTGATACGGGCGGAAGGCTTGTCCGGCTTTGGACAACGCATAGCCGCCGCTCAGTTGTTATCGGACTATTTTTTTGAACATCTCGGCGGCCGGTTGAATTTATCAAGCTTGGAAGGCCGCTCGCAGCTGTTGGTAAGCGCAAAGCCGCAATTGGAAAAATTGCCGCCTGGTTTTTTCCGGGAAATGATGTTTTCCAGGTTACGCGAGTTAACGGCGGGCAGGTTGCTGGATATTGGCGAGAATCCGGCTACAATTGATCGTGCGGGCTTAGCTAAACAAAATTTATCCGGGAAAAATCCCCGCTCGAATTTAATGCGTAAAGCAATGAGTTTGCTACTGCAATATCCGCATTTGGCTAAGCAAATCGAGCAATATTCGGCGGAAATCAAGCAAATGGATTTTGCCGGCGCGGATTTGTTACAAGACATTTTACAGGTTATCGCGTTGCAAAAACCAGAGAACAGCGCGGTTTTGCTGGAGGCGTACCGGGATTCTCCGCACTATAAAACCATTAACGCATTGTCGAATTTGGTGATGGACATTCCTGACGGCGCCGACGAAGCCAGCGGCGAGTTTTGCGGGGCCGTCGCACAATTAATCAGGCAGGCGAAGGAAAGCAGAATGGCGGCCTTGATCGAAAAAGTCAAACGCGGCGAAATTTTAACAGCCGGTGAATTGCAAGAATATAAGGCCGGCGGAAAAAGAGAATTATGATGACAAGGCAGTAAAAAATCATTATAATTATCTGTTCTGCCGGGCATGGTGCTGAAAACGTATTGTGGGTAACGAATGAATCAAGAACAACAGCAATCTCAATTAAAACAACTGATTGCAAAAGGTAAAGCGCAAGGTTATCTGACCTATGCGGAAGTGAACGATCACTTGCCTAGCGATATTATTGACCCGGAACAAATCGACGATATCATAAGCATGATCAATGATATGGGTATTCAGGTTTATGAAGTTGCGCCTGATGACGACGATTCGTTGATTACCGCCGATACCGTAGTAACCGCCGACGATGATGAGGAGGTCGCCGAAGTCGCCGCCCTTGCCTCCGTCGACAGCGAATTCGGGCGCACCACGGATCCGGTCAGGCTTTACATGCGGGAAATGGGTTCCGTGGAGCTGTTAACCCGGGAAGAAGAATTAAAGATAGCCAAACGGATCGAAGAAGGGCAGCGTCAAGTTGTCAGCGCCATCGCCCGTTCCTGTTTTATTGTCGAATCGTTTCTCGAAACTTTCGACGCCTTGCAGGATGAAGAGCCCAGCATGCGATTGGTCGATCTGGTTATCGGGTTTGTCGATCTGACGGAAGTTGATTTGGAAAACGCTCCGGAACTGGACGAGAACGCCGCCGAAGAAACGGTGGAGGAAGAAGTCAGAGTCATAGACTTTGAAGAAGTCAAAAAGAAAGTCGAGCAGATTAGAAAAGCGTTGAAGTCCGCGGCGTCGGCCATGAAAAAACACGGCTACTGCCATGAAAAAACGCAGAAAGCTTTTGAAAACCTCAATGATCACTTTTCAGCGCTGAAATGGACGCCGCACTATCTGAAAAAAATGGTCACGCTGTCCGAAGAATTGATGCTGTCGATTCGCGAACAAGAAAAACTGGTGCTGGATGCTTTTGTTAAAAAAGCCAAAGTTCCCCGCAAGGAGTTTGCGCATGCATTCCCTGAAAACGAAAGCAATAGCGCTTGGTTAACGCAATTTGTCGAAACTCATCCGCAATTTGCCGAGGTGTTGCTGGCCCATGCGGATCAAGTGCGCTCCGCGCAGCAAAAACTGGCGGAAATCGAGGCGAAGCACGGCCTGAATATTGTGACGTTAAAAAATATCTGCCGCAGTATATCTACCGGTGAGTCGAAAGCCAGGCGCGCGAAGAAAGAAATGATAGAGGCTAATTTACGTCTGGTTATTTCCATCGCTAAAAAATATACTAACCGGGGTTTGCAATTTCTGGATCTTATTCAGGAAGGCAATATCGGTTTGATGAAGGCGGTTGATAAATTCGAATACCGCCGCGGCTATAAGTTTTCCACGTATGCGACCTGGTGGATACGTCAGGCCATTACCCGCTCCATAGCCGATCAGGCCAGAACTATCCGTATTCCGGTTCACATGATAGAAACTATCAATAAGTTGAACCGTGTTTCCAGACAAATTCTGCAGGAATTGGGGCGCGAAGCAACGCCGGAAGAATTGGCCGAACGCATGGAGATGCCGGAAGATAAAATCAGGAAAGTATTGAAAATCGCTAAAGAGCCTATTTCCATGGAAACGCCCATTGGCGATGATGAAGATTCGCATTTAGGCGATTTTATAGAGGATTCCAAGATGCTTTCCCCGGTAGAATCTGCTACCATTGCGGGTCTTCGCGAATCCACGCAGAATGTTTTGGCGGGTTTGACGGCGCGGGAGGCCAAAGTGCTGCGTATGCGCTTCGGTATCAATATGAATACCGACCATACCTTGGAAGAAGTAGGTAAACAGTTTGATGTAACGCGCGAGAGAATTCGCCAAATTGAAGCAAAAGCGCTTAGAAAATTAAGACATCCTTCAAGATCCGAACAACTCCGTTGTTTTCTTGATGGCGAGTAAATATTAAGCTGAAAGATAGCGGGCCCTTAGCTCAGTTGGTCAGAGCTTCCGACTCATAATCGGCAGGTCGTAGGTTCAAGTCCTACAGGGCCCACCACTATTTAGGCCGTTACGGAACGGCCTTTTTTATATCTGTAATTTTTATTTTGGAATGAGGACAAGTCCCGTGAATACTAACTACCTTTTTACATCTGAATCCGTATCCGAAGGGAATCCCGATAAAGTTGCGGATCAGATATCCGACGCTATAGTCGATGCCTTATTGGCTCAAGATTCGCGATCTAGAATTGCCTGCGAAACTTTAGTGAAAACAGGCATGGTAGTACTGGCCGGGGAAATAACCACGAACGCCTGGGTTGATACTGAAGAACTGGTTAGAAAAGTGGTTTGTGAAATTGGCTACGATCATGGCGATATCGGTTTTGACGGCAATTCCTGCGCGGTGCTTAACGCTATCGGCAAGCAATCGGCCGATATCGCCATGGGCGTCGATGAATCGGATAACCACGAACAAGGCGCGGGCGACCAGGGTTTAATGTTCGGTTACGCCAGCAACGAAACAGATGTTTTTATGCCGGCGCCTATTACCTACGCTCACCGTCTG
Source organism: Methylomonas sp. (assembly GCA_050015235.1). Lineage (GTDB taxonomy): Bacteria > Pseudomonadota > Gammaproteobacteria > Methylococcales > Methylomonadaceae > Methylomonas. The sequence continues at coordinate 9,196 of JBEKBU010000017.1, forward strand.
GTGGAAAGACAGGCGCAAGTCCGCAAAAACAAAACCTTGACTTGGTTAAGACCGGATGCAAAAAGCCAAATCACTTTCCGCTATGAAAATAATAAACCGGTAGCGATAGACGCGGTGGTTTTATCCACCCAGCATTCCCCGGAAATTGGCGGCAAGCTGTTGGAAGAGGCGGTGATGGACGAGATTATTTTGCCTATCTTGCCAAAGGAATGGCTGCATAAAGACACCAAATATTTTATCAATCCGACCGGACAATTTATTATCGGCGGGCCGGTGGGCGATTGCGGTTTAACCGGGCGTAAAATTATCGTCGACACCTATGGCGGCATGGCCCGCCACGGCGGCGGCGCGTTTTCCGGCAAAGATCCTTCCAAGGTCGACAGGTCGGCCGCATACATGTGCCGGTATGTCGCCAAAAATATCGTGGCGGCCGGTTTAGCCGAACGTTGCGAAATTCAGGTATCATATGCAATCGGCGTCGCCGAGCCGACTTCCATCACCATTGAAACCTTCGGCACCGGAAAAATTGAAGAGCAACGTTTAGTTAAAATCGTGCGTGAACATTTCGATTTACGGCCAAAAGGTCTGATTGCCCAGTTAGACCTTTTAAAACCCATATACCAGCCTACCGCTTCGTATGGGCATTTCGGCCGGAATGCGCAAATAGGCTTTACCTGGGAAAAAACCGATAAAATTGAAGTATTGCAAGATGCCGCTGGCATTAAAATTTAAAGAGGCGCTTTATTTATGAATCAGGTTAACTATAAAACCGCGGAAACATGTGATTACAAAATAGCCGATATAAGCTTGGCTGATTGGGGGCGCAAGGAAATTAATATTGCCGAAACCGAAATGCCGGGCTTAATGGCTTTACGCACCGAATACGGTCATCAACAACCCTTGAAAGGCGCCCGCATCGCCGGCTGTCTGCATATGACCATTCAAACAGCCGTATTGATCGAGACGCTTACGGCGCTGGGCGCCGAAGTCCGTTGGTCGTCATGTAATATTTTTTCTACTCAGGATCATGCCGCGGCTGCAATCGCCGCCGTGGGGATCCCGGTATTCGCCTGGAAAGGCGAAACCGAGGCGGAAGCCGATTGGTGCATAGAACAAACCATTATCGGACCTGACGGTTGGCGGCCGAATATGATACTGGACGACGGCGGCGACTTAACCGTGATGATGCATCAAAAGTTTCCGGAATTAATGGCTGATGTGAAGGGCTTATCGGAAGAAACCACGACCGGCGTGCTGCGTTTATACGACATGGTCAAAAAAGGGACTTTGAAAGTGCCGGCGTTTAACGTGAATGATTCGGTCACCAAATCTAAATTCGACAACCTTTACGGTTGCCGGGAATCGTTGGTGGACGGAATTAAACGGGCGACAGACGTTATGGTGGCCGGAAAAATTGCGGTTGTATGCGGATACGGCGACGTCGGTAAAGGTTGCGCGCAATCCTTGCGCGGTTTGGGCGCCACGGTATGGATAACCGAAATTGATCCGATTTGCGCTTTGCAGGCCGCTATGGAGGGTTACCGGGTAATGACGATGGAGGAAGCTGCGCCGATCGCGAATATTTTCGTCACGGCGACTGGCAATTTTGGCGTTATCACGCACGCGCACATGCAAGCCATGCGCGATCAGGCCATCGTTTGCAATATCGGCCACTTTGACGCGGAAATCGAGATTGCCGCTTTGCGTCAATATACTTGGGAGAATATCAAACCCCAAGTCGATCACGTCATTTTCCCTGACGGCAAGCGTATTATAGTGCTTGCCGAAGGTCGGCTGGTTAATCTCGGCTGTGCGACCGGGCATCCGAGCTTTGTAATGTCCAACTCGTTTTGTAATCAGGTATTGGCGCAAATCGAGTTATGGAGCCATGCCGATAAATACGAAAATCAGGTTTACATTTTGCCGAAAAAACTGGACGAAAAAGTCGCCCGTTCGCATTTGGCGCAATTAGGCGTACATCTTACCCAGCTGACAGCCGAACAAGCCGCTTATATCAATGTCCCGGTTGAGGGGCCGTATAAATCCGATCATTACCGCTATTAAATGGAAGGGGGGGCTTTTAGCCCCCAAAAATCCGAGTAGCCGGATTACGCGAAGCTAAATCGCGGGCATGAAGGCTTACCGGATACGCGTCGATCACGAATGTTTCACCGTATGTACCGGTAGGCTTCCCGTTCCCTCAATGACACTCCGTTAATTGGTGGGCGGCCTGGAGTGGGAATGCGCTTCCGCAAGCAGCATAAAAATACATTTGCCGCCGGGGCTGGGTAAGGGAAAATAGCCCAATTGAAAAAGAAAGCCCATGCAAACCGATAGCTTATTTTATCGCCTATTCCAAAATTACCCGCGGTTATGCTTAAAACTGCTGGAATTGGATGTCCACGCCGATTACGAGTTCGTTTCGGAAGAAATCAAACAAACCAGCTTTAGAATTGATGGCGTGTTGAAGCCGCTGAACGGCGATGCCGATCAGCCGATCATCTTTGTCGAAGTCCAATACCAGCCTGATGCGGTTTTCTACAGCCGCTATTTCAGTGAAATCTTTCTCTATCTCCATCGGCGTCAACCGGCCAATCCTTGGCTGGCCTTGGTGATTTACCCTGAGCGTAACGTTGAAAGAGTATTAAACGCCAATTATGCTTATATGATGAATGCCCCTCATCTGATAAGGATTTATCTGGAAGATTATCTGCACAAAACCGAGCCGGGCTATGATATGCTTAAATTAATTGCTTGCGCCGCCGAAAAAACAGCGGCGCTGGCGCGGCAAATCCTAGAGCAGCAAGTGGAGCCTGACCGGGAAACGCTGGAATTTATCGAAACCGTGGTAGTCTACAAACTGCCGAAACTAAGCCGCGAGGAGATTAGAATCATGTTAGGGTTAAATGATGTCAGTTTGAAACAAACTCGTTTTTATCAGGAAATCGCTGAAGAGGAACGATTGATAGGAAAACAAGAAGGAAAACAAGAAGGAAAACAAGAAGGAAAAGAGGAAGGAATGCTGGAAGGAATGCTGAAAGGAAGACAAGAAGGCAGACAAGAAGGCTATGTGCAAGGCGAAATTCAATTGCTGGGGAAATTGCTCGGCAAACGTTTCGGCCCTTTGCCTGACTGGGCGCGTGAAAAATTGGCGCAAGCGGATATTCAACAGTTAGAGCTATGGGGAGAGCGTATCCTTGATGCCGCAACGCTGGCGGATGTTTTTGCTTAGCGGCGGAGGACGCCGTGACTACCTACCCGAACGAGTAGAATAGTAGGAACTGGGTCACCCATTAGCCAGTTGGCGTCAATAAGTTTTTTGCCCCATGTTTTTATAGTGTAATGGTAGATTTCTTTTAAGTCTTGTTCGGCCTGTTGTGTGAGTTGATAAGACCGCATTTATCGCATTTCGTGCAAGGATTCTTCAAAAATCTGCATTACTGATTTATCAACGAACTTGCTTTGCTTCGTTTCCTCTAGTCTTGGTTCCAGGAAAACCTCAAGCCGCTGTAGGGCTTCGCTTTCTTCCCGCGCCGACGTTTCGGAAAATACGCGGGAACACATAGTCTTTCATGCTCAGCCCGTTCTAAAGCGGCGACAACTTTAAACCTTTGGAGTTGTTCTTTGGTAATGTCGAGAGATAGACGCATAAAATCCAACTCCTGCAAGCTAAAGATACACTATTATATGCAAAATGCACATTTACACAAAATGGTAAAATTTTGAAAAAATAATTTTATCGTTTTAAAGCCTTGTAAAGTGCTCCCCTGTCAACCGCCGGATGCGGAAATCCGCACGTCTGGCGGTGTGGCAGGGGAGATGGGCGCAATCCTGTCATCCCGGAGCCGATTGAGAAGCCTCCAGGTAGATACGGTGAAACAATCGCGATCAATGCGTAATCGGGTAAGACTTCATGCCTGCGATTTAGCTTCGCATAATCGTGGCTACGCGGGCCTACCCTATGTGCAACAAAAAACATATCCTACAACCTTGAAAAATCTAAATTTGCCATTTTTAAAAATAACGTTGTTTTCAAATAAGAAAAATCATGGCTTCTTTAGATATGAATAGTTGGGTACCCCAACATGAGTGACTATTTGTATAGAGGTGTAAATCCTGATTTCTATCAGGAAACAAACGGATTACTTAGGCCAAAAACCAATGAAAGGTTTGAGTATGTATTCAAATATAACGGGACAATAAAATTTGACGGAAGTGCAAAATTTGGAAAATGCGAACATAACGCAGTTCTACGCCATGAGTTAAAACAAAAAGGATTTCCTACATCAGGTATATCAACAACCCCTCATTTGGATCGGGCAAAGTATTATGCATTTTCTGAAAAAAAGTACAGGGAAGGCTTTGTTTATAAAATAGATAGAAAATTATTGAGTCAGCATGGCGTAAAAGACTATGTTGTATCTGAATATATACCGAATCCAAGTGTGCCTGAAGATAATGAAGTAATACTGGTGGCACAAGATTTTGGTCAGTTACCAATTTCAATAATCGTTGAAATATTGAAGGTATCCGATTAAAGATTGAAAAATAACCGGAATCTATGCCGATGAACAGGGTTGTTGGTAATTGAGAGCTATCTGTCAATTGCTGCTATTTGGACTTAATTTATTTAAAATTCTTGTAGGAGCCTTACATGCATAGCAAAAACTTGGTATTGGATGGTCGCCACCTTAGCGCCAATTTATTACTTGGCGCAGAAGATAATGGACTTAGAGCTGCACTAATTTCCATTCATGAAAATGGTGTTGAAATCGCACTCTTAAAGCTTGTTACTCCGTTGCCGCTTGCAGCAATAACATTCAGTAAACTATCTGAAAATGAGTTTCTGGAGGAGTGTTGGCGTCAAGCTATAAAGGATGAGCATCACCATATTAAATCTGCTGAAAAACAGTATTCTGAAAAACCGCATATCGTGAGAATTGAGTAGCGAAGACAGAGCCGTAGGGCGGATAAACGAAGCGCCATCCGCCGAGAAACCTTAAACAACTAGTCACACTGTTTATTTGGTGGATGACGCTACGCTTATCCACCCTACTTTTTTATGTTTTTTGCATGACTGATAATGGATAAGTTGCTAACATTGACCAACATTATCTGGAAAGCAGCTTAAGTTCATACCTTGCCTGTCGGTGTCCGAGCAAGTTGAAACTTTCCAGAAGTATTCTGCCTGATCATGTCTAAAAAACCTAGCTTTTTTGACAAAATAAAAACCGCTTGGAATCAAGGGCTTTCAAGTCTAAAAAATTTGTCTAAAAATGACGCCATGAAATATGGCTACGCACGGGTTTCGATAGACGATCAAAAAGCGGATTTGCGGATTGCCGTCCTGAAAAAGGCGGACTGTCAGCATATCTTTACCGATACCGCGACCAGAACTCATCCGCTGTCTTGCATCCCCTCAGGCAGGAGATACGCACGTCGTCTGGAAACACAACCGGGTACTAAACTTATCTTGTAATTCCCTGAATAGCCGCTTTTAATTTAAGTTAGCGAAGCTATCGCTTTGAAACCGATATCGGTGCGGTAATAAATATCTTGCCAGTCTATCGCCTGACAAAGCCGATAAGCTTTGCTTTGCGCCAGGGCGATGTCTTCCCCAAGCGCGCATGCGCATAATACCCGGCCGCCGTTCGTGACGACCTCGCCGTTACGTAACAGCGTGCCGGCGTGAAATATTTTGCAATCCCGGTCGCCAGCGGCCGGCAAACCATTGATGACATGCCCTTTCCCGTAGGCGTCAGGATAGCCGCCGGCGGCGAGCACTACCCCTAATGCGGGTCGCGGGTCCCAAGCGGCAATAACCTGATCCAGCTTTTTATCCAAGGCCGCTTGGCATAATTCCACCAAATCGCTCTGCAGGCGTAACATGATGGGCTGGGTTTCCGGGTCGCCAAACCGGCAGTTATATTCCAGCACCTTAATGCCGCCGTTTCGGCCTATCATCAGTCCGGCGTAAAGAAAGCCGGTATATTCATTGCCATCGGCAAGCATGCCTTTTAGCGTAGGCTGAATGACTTCGTCCAGAATGCGCTGATGTAGCGCCGGAGTGACTATCGGGGCCGGCGAATAAGCGCCCATGCCGCCGGTGTTAGGGCCGGCGTCGCCGTTGTCGCGGGCTTTATGATCTTGTGACGTGGCCATCGCCAAGGCTTGCAAACCTGAAGCAATGACGATAAAACTGGCTTCTTCGCCTTCCAGATATTCTTCAATGACGACCCGATGTCCGGCAATGCCGAAGCTATTTCCGGACAGCATGTCCTGTACAGCCGCTATGGCCTGCTCTTCGCTTTGAGCAACGACTACCCCTTTGCCGGCGGCCAGTCCGTCCGCTTTTACGACTATCGGCGCGCCTTGGCGCCGAATATAGTCTATGGCGGCTTGTTGATCGGTAAATGTTTGATATTCGGCGGTGGGAATACCGTATTTAGCCATGAAATCCTTGCAAAAGGCTTTCGAACCTTCCAAGCGGGCGGCCTTGGCGGTCGGGCCGAAACAGGCCAGTCCGGCGTCGTTAAACCGGTCGACTATGCCATTGACCAGCGGCGCCTCCGGGCCGACGATGGTCAAATCGATGGCGCGGATCCGGGCAAAATCGAGTAAGCCGGCAATATCGTCAGCCTGAATATCGACATTTTCGATACCCGGCTCCAAAGCGGTGCCGGCGTTGCCGGGCGCAACGAATACCGTCCGAACTCGCGGAGATTGTTTAACTTTCCAGGCCAGCGCATGTTCGCGTCCGCCGCTGCCGATAATAAGGACTTTCATAGGTTATTGAAGTGTGGTTGGCATGAGAATGGCGGTCATTATATGTCAAATTATTCGTAACTATTCACTGGGGGACTAAACTATCAAAAGCTTGCCGATAGCTGAGCTTCTGGCGGAGGTTCGACCGGCATGCAGGCCGGGCGAAAGCTGCGCGGATGTATTCACAGCCTCCACCGCCAGGCGTCAAAAGCCGAATAGCCGACGCTAGCTCATAATTCGCTGAATGGTGACATTTATTCCACATTCTTTTAATCGATAACCTGATGGATTCGCTGTACAATCTAGCTTGCGGAAATCCCATACTCTCAGAAGAATAACATTGAACAAACAAAATGCTGATTATCTAGTCGGTATCGATCTCGGCACTACGCATACGGCGGTTGCATATGCCGATGCAAAAGATACGGACAAACATATCCGGCTGCTGGAAATTCCGCAAATGATTAGCCCTGGCGAGGTGGCGGATAGAGCGTTGCTGCCCTCGGTACGTTATCACCCGGCGTCAGGCGAGCTCAATCCCGAGTCGCTCTATTTGCCTGCAACCGATGGCGCGGTGTTGGGCGAAGCCGCGCGCGTACTCGGCGGCAAGTCGCAAGGCCGATTGGTCGCCAGCGCCAAGAGCTGGCTTTCGCATCCCGCCGTCGACCCCAATGCGGATATTTTGCCTTGGGGTAGCGATGAATCCGTATTCAAAGTATCGCCCTTGGCGGCTAGCGCCAGTTATTTGGCTCATGTGCGCGCGGTATGGGAGCAACGCTACCCTAATGCGCCCTTGGCGCGGCAATACGTCGTTATCACCGTGCCGGCTTCGTTTGACGAAGCCGCGCGTTCCTTAACGTTGGAAGCCGCGAAAATGGCCGGTTTACAGGATATCCACTTGCTGGAGGAGCCCCAGGCGGTCTGTTATGACTGGTTACACCGACACGCCGGCCGGATTGAGGAAAGTCTGGCGGGCAGCCGTCTGCTCTTGGTTTGCGACGTCGGCGGTGGAACAACGGATTTGACGTTGATTAAGATAGCCTACGCGGGCGGCGAACCGCAACTAACCCGCATAGGCGTGGGCGATCATTTGATGTTGGGCGGCGATAACATAGATTTGACGTTAGCTTATCTGGCGGAAAGCCGTTTGCGGGACGCCGATAAAAAACTTTCCACTGCCAGCTTGTCGCAATTGCTCGAACAATGCCGCATAGCTAAAGAATCTTTATTAAGTCCCGATGCGCCCGAGCAGGCCACGGTAACCCTGTTAGGCGCCGGCTCCCGATTAATCGGCGGCAGCCGCGGTACGGCGCTTAGCCGGGAAGAAGTCAGACGGATAGCGTTAGACGGCTTTTTGCCGTTGACCGGCCTAGAGCAATTACCGGATAAAAAACGCAGCGGCGTGGTTGAATTTGGCTTACCGTACGCATCCGATCCGGCCATCAGTAAACATATCGCCGCGTTTTTGCATTTGCACGCCCAAGCCGCCCGTACGGCGTTAGCGGATGAATGCTATGTCCCGGATGCATTATTGCTTAACGGCGGCGTATTCCGCAGCCAGGCCATGGTGGAGAGAATTGTGGACGTGTTGGCGGAGTGGCGCGGTAAAACGCCGTTGTTGCTTGAAAACCGGCATCCTGAATTAGCGGTGGCTTACGGCGCGGTTAGTTATGCGCTGGCGCGTCTGGATAAAAAAATCAAAATCGGCGGCGGCGCGGCGCGGAGTTATTTTTTATTGATTGAAAGCGCCGATAGCGCGCGGCGCGGAGTTTGCATACTTCCCAAGGGAAGTGAAGAAGGCCGGGAAGTATTGCTGGTCGACCAGCAATTTGCGCTCCGGGTGGGTCAGCCGGTACGCTTTCATTTGCTTTCCCATAGTGGCGATGGCGATTTTAAAGCCGGCGAGTTGGTGGAGTTGGATGAGGAGCGCTTCCACGGTTTGCCGCCGTTGGCGGTAGTCTTTGACGGACATCCCAAAGGCCAAGTAATTGTGCGGTTGTTGGCGACTTATACCGAAGTAGGCGCCTTAAAGCTGCAATGTGTGGCGGTCGCCGATGCCCAGCAGCGCTGGGATGTGGAGTTTTCGATCCGCAAAAAGCCGCGGGCGGCTGTAAATGCTGAATTACCAAAACAATTTCCGGAAGCGGTGCTGAAAATTCAGGCCGTATTCGGTTCTAAATCCAAACAAGTCGATCCCAAGGCGGTCAAAACTTTACGTAACGATCTAGAAAAAACGCTGGCCATGCCGCGTGGCGAGTGGCCGACTGCGCTGTTGCGGGAGATGTTCGCCGCCTTGCTGGAGGGCGGCAAGTATCGGCGCCGTAGCGAAGCTCACGAGCGTTTATGGTTAAGTTTGACGGGTTTTTGCCTGCGTCCCGGTTTCGGCTTTCCACTCGATGACTGGCGGATTGAGCAATTATGGAAATTTTACCCGGAAGGGCTGCAATTTGTTAACGAAAAACAGAACTGGACGGAATGGTGGACCTTGTGGCGGCGGGTAGCCGGCGGTTTGCCTGAGGCTGCGCAACAGCTCATTTTCGCGGATTTGCATAAATTCATCAATCCGGCGTCCGCCCGCCAGCCGGGTATTAACAAGCAGCTCAATGTGCGCGGCTATGAAGATATGGTGTTATTGGTTGCGGTTTTGGAGCGTTTAGCCGTGGCCGATAAAATTCAACTCGGGGTCTGGCTGCTGAATCGTCTGGAAAAGTCCGGCGAACCGGAACAAAGCTGGTGGGCGGTAGGGCGGATCGGCGCCAGGGTTCTGTTTCACGCCAATAACCATGACGTGATTCCCGCCGCGATCGCCGAAGCGTGGCTGCAACAATTGTTGCAAATTGACTGGAAAAAACAACCGCAAGCGGGTTTCGCCGCGACTATGCTGGCGCGGCGATGCGACGACAGAGCCAGAGACATTAACGAAATACTGGGGCGAACAGTTATGGATAAACTCAAGCAGAACAAAGCGCCCGCCATCTGGCAGGAAATGGTGGCCGAATTCAAACAGCTGGACGCCCAGCAGGAAACGCAGTTGTTTGGCGAAGCCTTGCCGCCGGGTTTGCGGCTGGTCGGCTAAATCCTGTTCCGGTTTATAGATTGGGAAGGTATAGAAGTTGCGTGGATTTAATTTTCATTGCCGGCAATACTCTGTTAAATTATTAAGGTTATCCGCGTATGGCTTATACGGACTAACTTAAATTCATGACAGTTTATGCAGGTTGGCAAGGAGTCGCAGCCTAAAAACGAGTAATTACGCCGTGTAATTAAATAGGAAGACATACATGAAACAAAATAGCCGTATTTTAATTGTTGATGATGTTGTCGATAACATCCGGGTAGCCATGAATATCCTGAAGGAAGAAAATTACGATTTTTCCTTTGCGTTGACCGGCTCGGAAGCCTTGCGTCTGATCGACGATACGAAATCTCCTTTCGATCTGATTCTATTGGACATCATGATGCCGGGTATAAACGGCTTTGACGTTTGCCAAAAACTTAAACTTAATCCTGCTACCGAAAATATTCCGGTGGTATTTCTCACTGCAAAAGTGGACGTCGATTCTATTACACGGGGTTTTGAATTAGGCGCCGTCGATTATATAACCAAGCCTTTTCATGCCAGCGAACTGTTAGCCAGGGTCAAAACCCATTTAGAACTTTATCGCGCCAAGCAATTATTGCAAAGCAATAATATCGAACTGCAAACCAAGGCTAAATTTGAAAGAAAGCGCTTGTTGACCGAATTGGAGGAGAGCCAGAAAGATTTGCTTTTTATTTTGGCTGAGTTAATGGAGTTGACCTCGGATGAAACCGGTAAACATATCAAACGGGTTGCCGAAAGTTGCGCGTTGCTGGCTAAATATCATCCGTCGCTAAGCGAGGATGATATGGAAATTCTCTATCACGCCTCGCCCATGCATGATATTGGAAAAATGACTATCCCGATAAGTTTGCTGCACTTGCCGCGAAGATTTACGGCCGAAGAGTTTGAAATCATGCAGGCGCATACTTCAAACGCATACGATTTATTGTCGCACTCGGGCCGGAAACTGATTAAATACGCCGCGATTATCGCCCACGAACATCATGAACGCTGGGACGGAACCGGTTATCCGCGCGAATTAAGAGGCGTGGAAATTCATATCTATGGCCGCATAGTAGCGCTGGCCGACGTGTTTGACGCTTTAACCCACAAACGCCAATATAAAGACGCATGGAGTATAGACGCAGCCGTTAAATACATTATTGAAAATCGCGGCGCCCATTTCGATCCGGAGTTAGTGGATATTTTTGTCGCGCATTTAGACGAATTCATAACGATAGCTAATTATAAATAATCAAATAATGCCGGCGGCCGATTATTTATTCAAGTACCGAGTTTTATCGGGTTTTGTTAAGCCGTTTATGGTCTTATTGCTTTTGCGGGGCCTGCTCGCAACCGGCGTTTTAGCGGCCGGTGAACATCCGGCCGAGCCGCCGCTTAACCCAACGTTAAATGCGGAGGAAAAAGCCTGGATACACGAGCATCCCGTAGTGTTGTACGGCGCGGAAAAAGATTGGCCGCCTTTCGACTTTGTTAACCCCAGCGGCGAACCGAGCGGTTTAAGCCGCGATATGCTGATATTAATCGGGAAATCCAGCGGCTTAGAGTTTCAGCCGGTCATCGGCGCCTGGGATGATTTGCTGAAACAGGCGGAAGCCGGAAAAATTGAGCTGTTACCGGCCTTAATCGAAACTGAAGAACGTAAAATATACTTTAATTTTACCGAATCTTATCATGCCATGCTGGCTTATTTTTTTGTCCATGAGGCGGTTAATGCCAAAAGTATGGCTGATCTGGACGGAAAAACGGTGGCTATTCCAAGCAGCTATGCACAAATAGTCGAGATAAAAAAACTCTACCCGAAAATAAAAATTTTAGAGACCGATAGTTTGATGGCTGCGGTGCAGGCGGTGATCGAAAGAAAAGCGGATATTCTACTTGAAACCTATTCGGTTATGAATTATGTGTTGAAACAAAACAGCATTACCTCAATCAGGCCATTTAAAGCCTTGCCTTTCAGTGACGCCCGTCAGCTGAGAATGGCGGTACGGAAAGATAATCCGCTGTTATTTTCGATCATGCAAAAATCCCTCGCGGCTATCCCGCTGAATGAAAAAAAGGAAATCGATGAAAAATGGCTAGGCTATCCGGTCAGTCAGGATACGGATTCCTTGGAGCTTAGCCCCGAAGAACGGAACTGGTTGGCGGCGCATGTGTTAATGCGCGTTACGGCGGTCCCAACCTCGCCGCCTTTTGAAAGTTTTGATAAACAAGGCCGTTATATCGGCATGGCGGCGGAATATTTACAGGCCATGGAAAATAAATTAGGCGTGCGCTTCGAGTTTATTCCCGCCAGCGACTGGCGGCAAGCAATCGACATGATAAACCGCCACGAAGTGGATGTTTTATCGGTAAGTAGGGATAACGAATTAAATAACCATTTGCTTGTTACGCAACCCTATCTGTCCAGTCCGATTGTGATTGTCATGCGGGATGATGAAGATTATACTGAAAATATAGAACAGATTGAAAACCGCCGTTTAGCGGTTGTCGGCGGATATGGTTACAGCGAGTCGATCAGGCGGCATTATCCGAAAATTACCTTTAGGCAAACGGCATCCATAGAACAAGGCCTGTTGGATGTCTCGACAGGCATGATAGACGGATTGTTGTGTCCTTTGGCTAACGCCGGTTATCTGATCGGCAGTCAGGGAATTCGCAATGTGCGCATAGTGGGCAAAACCGAGTTCATCTCGAACTGGGCTTTCGCTGTCCGCGACGATTACCCGATACTGGCGGGCTTGATGGATAAGGCGTTGCACAACATCAGACCAAGCGAAAAACAAAAAATAAGCGAAAATTGGGGGAAACCGCAGTTTGTAGTGAAAACGGATTTTTTGTTGTTAGCGAAAATCATCAGCGTATTTTTGCTGCTGCTGGTTTTGATTTTTTTCTGGAACCGCCGTTTGATTAGGGAAATAAAAAGCCGGAAACGTAGCGAAGAGCAAGTCCAGGTACTCAATCAGCGCTTGGCGTTAGCCACGAGTATAGCCTCGCTAGGCATTTACGAATTGGAATGGAGCGACCCGCCGCAAGTTTACTTTGACAAACAGATGTATGAAATTTACGGTCTTTCCGATAATCATAAGCTGAGCTACCCGGAATGGTTCGGTTATATACATGCGGACGATCACGCTTTGGTTAAAGCCTCGGTAAGCAAGCTGTTAGCGCAAGCATGCGAAGATCATATCGAATACCGGATAGTTCGTCCCGACGGCCAGATACGGAATATTTACCGAGGCGCCTCCAGCACGATAATCAATAACGGCATGCAAAAAGTAGCCAGAATTACCGGTGTTAATTGGGATATCACCAAATATAAGAATACGGAAATCGCCTTGAAAAACGCCATCCAGCAAGCCGAGAACGCCAGCCGCGCCAAAACCCAGTTTCTAGCCAATATGAGCCATGAAATTCGTACGCCGTTAAACGCCATTATCGGCTTTACCGAATTACTCAATGAACAAATTAAAGACCAAAGATTGAAATCGTTTGTACAAATCATACAAACAGCCGGCCATAGTCTGCTGGCGCTGATAAACGACATTCTTGATCTATCAAAAATTGAAGCGGGTAAAATGCGGCTGGATAAAAAGCTTTGTAATCCGCATACGTTGTTCAGCGAATTAGGGCAAATTTTTATGATAAAAATCCGTGAAAAAAATCTGGATTTTATTCTGGATATTGACGCCGATATTCCGGACAATCTAATTCTTGATGCGACCCGGTTACGGCAGATTCTGTTTAATTTGATTGGAAACGCCGTCAAGTTTACCGAATCCGGCCATATACGGTTACGCGCGCGTAGCGGAAATGAAAATCGTATCCTCAGCAAACTGGATCTATACATTGATGTTGAAGATACCGGCATAGGTATCTCCCAAGATCAGCAGGCGCTTATTTTCCAAGATTTTGAACAACTGGAAGGCCAGGATGTCCGCAAATATGGCGGTACCGGGTTGGGGTTGGCGATCAGTCAGCGCTTAACGCAGATAATGGACGGCGAAATCAGTTTGGTTAGCGCTCCGGGCGTCGGATCGACGTTTACCATCCATCTCAAGGAAGTCGATATTGCTTCTGTAAAGATAGAGCAAGCAGCGATAGATGAACAAAAGCCGGTAAGATTTCTTCCAGCCGCCCTGCTTGTGGTTGACGATGTCGCGGATAACCGCGCATTGCTGCGGGCGTGTTTTGCGGACGCCGAATTGACGGTAGTGGAAGTCGAAAACGGTCTTGAGGCCGTCAATGCCGTTCAGCATGGAAACTTTGATTTGGTGTTGATGGACATCAGAATGCCGGTCATGGATGGCTATCAGGCCGCCGAAAAAATTAAAGCGTTTTCCGATGTCCCGATTATCGCTTTAACGGCATCGGTCATGCAGGATGAATATAAACTCGTAAAGAATATTCACTTTGATGGCTACTTAAGAAAACCGGTGTTTAAAGCGGATTTATTTAAAATGTTAATGGCGTTTTTGCCGTTTGAATTTATAGAAAGCCCGCCCGCCGCACAGACCGGCGCGGCCTGGGATGCGGAGTCCATGCCGCCCGAGATACGCCAGGAGCTCAATAAACTGCTGGTTGTATGCGAGCGGATTTCAACACATAATAATCTGACGGAAATTTCGGATTTTGCCGAATCGGTATTAAATATAGGCCGGCGATACGGCGAGCCGGGCGCCATCAAATACGCCATGCAACTGCAAGCCGAGATCGATAGTTTCGATATTCTAGCGATCAGGCGCTCGCTTAGCCTGTTCCAAAGTTTACAGACCGATCGGATGCGGCGGTAAACGCCTAAAATATCCGGCCGGCCGGCGCTAAAGCAGACGAGCCTGTTTAAAATAAGCCGCTGATAACCCCGTCATCGCTAATATCGATACGTTCGGCGGCGGGTGTTTTCGGCAGACCCGGCATAGTCATCATGTCGCCGGCGATGGCGACAATAAAACCGGCGCCGTTAGCCAGCCGTACTTCGCTGATTTCAACGGTATGGCCGCTGGGGGCTCCTCTGGCGTTGGGATCGGTGGAGAAAGACATCTGTGTTTTAGCCATGCAGATAGGGAAATTTCCGTAATTTTTTTGCAAGGCCTTAATGTCCGCCGAAACTTTAGGGCTGGCTGATATAGCCGAGGCTCCATAAAGCTTCGTGGCGATAGTTGCGATTTTTTCCCAAAGCGGCAATTCGCTATCATATACGTAGCTAAAACCGGGCGCCCGCTGATCGGCGATGTTTATAATTTCCCGCGCCAACTGTTCGGCGCCCGCGCCGCCTTGCGCCCAATGTTTGGCGATTACGCATTTGGCCCCCAAAGCTTGGCATTTTTGTTGCAGCAAGCCGATTTCCGCTTCGGTGTCAAAGCTAAAATGGTTGACGCCAATTACGCAGGGTAAGCCGTAGTGGTGATTGATATTGTAGAAATGACGCTCAAGATTCGCGAAACCGGTTGATAATGCGTCCAGATTCTCTACATTCAGATTTTCCTTGGCGACGCCGCCGTGGAATTTCAAAGCTCGGACAGTAGCGACCAGCACAACCGCCGAAGGCTTTAGACCCGACATTCTGCATTTTATGTCGATAAATTTCTCAGCGCCTAAATCAGCGCCGAAACCGGCTTCCGTTACCGTATAATCGGCCAGTTTCAATGCGGTTTTGGTAGCGGTGACCGTGTTGCAGCCATGCGCGATATTGGCGAACGGACCGCCGTGAATTATGGCGAGATTGTTTTCCAGCGTTTGCACCAGATTGGGCTTGATTGCGTCTTTCAGCAATGCGGCCATCGCGCCGTGCGCATGTAAATCACTGGCGTATACCGGCGTAATTTTATCGGATTTATAACCGATCACAATCCGGCCGAGACGCGCTTTTAAATCGGCGCGGCTGGTGGCCAAGCAGAGTATCGCCATTACTTCGGAAGCCACGACGATATCAAAACCGTCTTCCCGCAGATAGCCGTTGGCTGCTCCACCCTGACCGACGGTAATTTTTCTTAACGCCCGGTCATTCATGTCCATGACCCGTTTCCAATGAATCCGGCGCGGATCGATATCCAGCGCGTTGCCATGATTGATATGATTGTCGATTAAAGCCGACAACAAGTTGTGAGCAACGCCGACAGCATGAAAATCGCCGGTAAAATGCAGATTGATATCTTCCATGGGCACGACTTGCGCATATCCGCCGCCCGCCGCGCCGCCTTTTACGCCGAAGCAAGGGCCTAGGGACGGTTCGCGCAGGCAGATGATGGTTTTCTTACCCAGACGGTTCAATGCATCGCCAAGACCGACGGTCGTTGTCGTCTTACCCTCTCCAGCCGGCGTTGGGCTGATGGCGGTAACCAAAATTAATTTCCCGTCCGGTTTGTCGTTAAGAGTATTGACATAATCCAACGATAATTTGGCTTTATAGTGGCCGTATGGATCGAGATGTTCGGAAGGTATGCCGAATTTTTCAGCGGCCAAAGCGATAATGGGCCGCATTTTCGCTTGCTGGGCAATTTCAATATCTGACATGGTTTTTATTCTATTAATGACAGGAGTTAGTATTGATAAACCGGAAAGCGGGCGCATAAAATATGGACTTTTTCCCGCACGGCGTTAATTATGTTTTCATCGTCGAGATTATCCATGACATCGCACATCAGATGAGCCACTTCCCGCATTTGATCTTCCTTAAAACCCCGCGAAGTCGGGGCCGGAGTGCCGACCCGGATGCCGCTGGTAACGAATGGCGATTGCGGATCGTGAGGAACGGCGTTTTTGTTCACGGTAATATGCGCGCGCCCCAACGCCGCATCGGCGGCTTTCCCGGTAATGCCTTTACTGACCAGGGATACCAGCATTAAATGGTTATCGGTGCCGCCGGAGACCACGTCGAAACCGCGTTTGATGAATACTTCGGCCATGGCCCGGGCATTTTTAAGTACCTGGTGCTGATAGACTTTAAATTCCGGCGTTAAGGCCTCCTTAAATGCGACGGCCTTAGCGGCAATGACATGCATTAAAGGTCCGCCCTGAATGCCGGGGAAAATATTGGCGTTTAATTTTTTCTCCAGTTCCGGATTGCTTTTACATAAAATCAGGCCGCCGCGCGGGCCGCGCAGGGATTTATGCGTTGTGCTGGTCACCACGTCGGCTATCGGCACCGGATTGGGATAGAGGCCGGCGGCGACCAAGCCGGCGACATGCGCCATATCCACGACAAAAAAAGCGCCTGATTTATCCGCGATATCGCGAAAGCGCTTCCAGTTCCAGATGCGTGAATAAGCGGAAAAACCAGCGATAATTAATTTTGGTTTATGCGTCAGCGCCAGCTCTTCGACCTGATCGTAATCGATTTCGCCGTTGCTGGAATTTAAACCGTATTGTATGGCGTTATAAATCTTGCCGGAGAAATTAGGTTTTGCGCCGTGCGTTAAATGTCCGCCGTCCGCCAGACTTAGGCCGAGAATAGTGTCGCCGGGCTGAATTAAAGACATGAACACGGCCATATTGGCTTGCGATCCGGAGTGGGGTTGAACGTTGGCGTAATCGGCGCCGAATAGCTCCTTGGCGCGGTCTATCGCCAATTGCTCGATAATATCGACATATTCGCAACCGCCGTAATAACGTTTATTAGGATAGCCTTCCGCATATTTATTGGTCAATAGAGTGCCTTGCGCTTCCAATACCCTTGGGCTGGCGTAGTTTTCCGAGGCTATCAGTTCGATATGGTCTTCCTGGCGCTGACGTTCCTGTTGTATGGCCTGAAATAATTCGTTATCGAAACCGGCAATGGTCATTGATTTTTCAAACATGGGTTTTCCTCACTATAATTTTTGTTATTCGCATGTGGGCGGCAGTAACAGTATTTGCAAATCGGCGACATTCGTGCCGGTCGCGCCGGTAATCAATAAATCTCCGGCCGCTTGCAAGGCGGGATAGGCGTCATGCCTGTCCAGCATAAGCTCCGGTTGTCCGCCAGACTCGCGGATGCGCGCCAAGGTTTCATTATCGACTATTCCGCCCGCGGCGTCCGTAGGGCCGTCGCGGCCATCCGTGCCGGCGCTCAGGAAGGTCCAGTCTCCTGTTAAGCCGCATTTTTCGGCGGCGTAAGCAAAAGCCAGCGCCGATTCCTGGTTTCGTCCGCCTTTGCCGCTGCCAGCGCATAATGTTACCGTAGTTTCGCCGCCTGAGATAACCGCGATCGCCTGTTTCAAACCAGCCGTTTGCAATTTTTTGGCGTAAAAAGCTAACTCTTCGGCGGCGCGCCGCGCTTCTCCGCATAATTGTTTATTATACAGATCAGGCGCAAAGCCGTGCATTTTGGCGCAATTTAAAACGCTGTCCACGCTGATGGCGTTGCTGCCGATTAAAGTATAAGACTTGTTGTGAAAAAAATCGGCGCCGGGTTTAGGCGTTTCCGGGTAAAAGCCGTCCGCGCCAAGGTCAAGATAATTCCGGACTGAAGCCGGCGCCTGCTCCCACACCCGATAGGATTTCAGTACGCCGATTGCGTCAATATACAGGCTGGGGTCGGGCGCCGTCGGGCCGCTCGCTATGCTACTGATATCGTTGTCCGGTACGTCCGAGAGTATTAACGCATGTAAATCGGCTTGCGCGGCCAGTTTTGCAAGACCGCCGCCTTTTAGCCGGGATAAATGCTTGCGTACGCAATTGATTTCATTAATATTGGCGCCGGAAGCCAATAATAAACCAGTCGTTTCTATTTTGTCGGCAAGGCTGACGCCGTCCACGGGCAATGGCAATAGCGCCGAACCGCCGCCGGAGATTAGAACCAGCAGCAGGTCTCCGTTTCGAGCCTGTTGGGCGCGCTCGGCAATTTGCCTCGCGGCATGCAAACCCGCCGCATCCGGCCAAGGGTGGCCGGCGCCGAGAACTTGAAAATTTTCAACACTGCAAACATTTTCGTAGGTAGTCACGGCGACGCCTTTTTCATGCCGCAGCCGCGCGGGAATTATTTCCTGCGCGGCGTAAGCCATTGCGCAAGCCGCCTTACCAAAGGCGATTAGATGTATGCGCCGCCAGCCGCCGGTGCGTTGCAGGGAGCTATCGAGTCTATCCAGGCTAATATAAACGGATTTTTCATCCGCTTTCAGGCAAGTCTTTACCGCCTGATAAGGGTCCGCGGCCGCTACTCCGGACTGAAACAAAGTAATGGCGAGCGCCCGGAGACTTACTCGGGAAAGCGGCATATTGAAAATTCAAGCGCGGGCATTATTATCCTGAGCCATTCAGTCCGATTGGTCCATGATTTTGGCGAGTTCGAAGATAATCTCGGCGTCCAGCACCTGCGTATTATTTTCAAACAGTTTCGCAATACAGGCGCGATGCAAGGCTAATTTTAATGCGCCAAACCCTATGGCCCCCCAAACCAGCTTGCCATGGCGTTGTTTGCCTTTGTCTAAAACTTCGATACCGCCGATGCCCAGCGGCGGAGTCGCGTTTGCGTCGGCCAATAACTCCAGGCAATGATTGTCTTGCCAATGTTCCGGTTTCAGCAATTCAACGCCGGAGGCGCCGGTGCACAGCACGATGTTTGCGTCTTTAATGGCAAGGGCGCGCGAGTCGTAATCGTAAGTTTCGGCTGGGGATAAATCGACTTTGAAGCGTTCCCGCATGACGGCGCAGGCTTTTTCGGCATTAGACAAACGCCTGGACGTCAACGTTACGTTGGCGCCTTCCAGCGCCAACAGAGCGGCGGCGCGTTGCCCGACCGGACCGGTGCCGGCGAGCACCACGGCCTTTTTACCTTTGACGCCGCCTTTACTAACCAGTTTGGCGACGGCCGCCGCCGCCGTGGTATTACTGCCGTTGCTATCCAGCATCACCGACACCTGGAAACCGGGAAAAAAATGATTACGGATGGCGCTCAACAAATTCTGTCCCGCATCCATATTGCTGCCGCCGATAAATATGGCGGTATTTTTTTTATCCTTGGGCGCGCGGGTAAAAATGGCGCCGTCTATCAGCGCCGCCACATTTTCCGGATTGATATTGGCGTGCCCTATGACATGGTCGGCGCCGCCGTCATAAGCGACAACGGTGTCGAATACCGAGGGATGGGCGTCGGTGTCAAATTGAAATAACAACTTTTTCATTAATTTTTCCAGGCATAGTCGAGAAGGCATCCGGTTATTAATTGGCAATATTATACAGAATAATCGATTCGCCACTTCGTGAATGCGTAATACTTCGGAACTTACACTACGGTATGTATTCCGATTCAGCAACATGTCAGTTTAGGCTATAACCTAACCTGATGTCAGGGTAAGTCGTTTTTTG
>JBEKBU010000018.1:0-28822 GCA_050015235.1 Methylomonas sp.
TTCAGCGATCAGGCTAATGTCTGGTTAGGCCGCTTCCACACCCCATACGGCTATTGGCAGACCGCATTCCACCACGGCGCACAGATCCAGCCTTCGCTATTGCGTCCGCGATTTATCGATTTCGAAGACAAAGGCGGCATACTGCCGGCCCACACCACCGGCGTATGGGGAACCGGAGGCATACTAACCGATGGCGGCAAGTTTACCTACGATCTATACGTGGGCAACTCCTATAATATTATCCCCAATAGCGCGCTCGGCAACGGTAATCTAGGCAATCTGGATCAGAACGCGGGCGGCTTCAACAACTCCACGCTGACCACCGGCGCCAAACTTAGTTACATATTCTCTTCGGGATTGTTGGACGGTTTGAATATCGGCGTCCACGGTTTCCGTTCGCAAGCTAATATCATGAATAATAACAACTATAATACTAATCCGACCTCCAGCGCCACCGCTCTGGTGGACTTAAACATGGCGGGCGGCTATTTTTATTATAACAATTACGACTGGGAAATCATCAGCGAAGGCTACGCTTTCATGAACGAAGACATAACCGGCAATTCCGGCTCGCATAAAAGCTGGGCTGCATTCATCCATGCCGGATACGCCCTCGGCAAATGGATGCCGTATGCACGTCTGGAAAATGTAAACACCAGCCGCAACGATCCGTATTTTAACGCCCTCGCTTATGGATATGCTTACGCCCGCGAAGCGGCCGGAATGCGTTACGATATCAATACGCAATCCGCTCTGAAGCTGGAATTGGATTACACGCAGCCGCAAAATAATCCAACCAACCCTCTAAGAGATTTTTGGGAGTCTCATTTGCAGTATGCCGTCCGATTCTAATAACATATGCGTAAACAATCATCAGAAACTTCCAAAAAAAAGTACAAGGGTCTTAAACTTATGATATTTCGGCGAATTACCAATTTGATCGTCTTCGCATTAACCCTGGGTTTTTCGGCCAGGGGTTTAGCGGCGGAGCTGTATATAATAGCTAACCCCGCGCTGACTGTTGAAGCTTCGGCGGTAAAATCTATCTTTCTCGGCGAAACCCAGTTTAGCGGTTCGGTTAAACTGGAGCCTACCGATAACGCGGCGGCGCAAGAAGTGTTTCTAGCAAAAGTCATGAGCATGGATAAAGCGAAATATGACGCCGTCTGGGTAAAAAAATCCTTCCGGGACGGCGTCAACCAGCCGCCGGCCCGCGGTTCCGACGCCGAAGTGATTGATTTTGTCAAAAAGACGCCCGGGGCAATCGGCTACGTCATTACCGCTCCCACCGGCATCAAGGTAATTCAACAATTTTAGCCGTGCTTGCGAATAATTCCAAAACGTAACGACTCGAATCACAATAATAAAGAAACAGCCGGTTCAAGTTCATATTGCGCCGGTTATTTCAACAATGGATTTACACAATGGATAATTAATCGATTGTGCACTACGGTACGCCAATGACATCTAAATCTTCTGAAGTTGCTCAGCTTAAACGCAACATCTTCATTCAATTAGCGACCATCGGCTTACTGCCGCTGGTTGCGCTGATATTCATCACATTACGTATCGGCGCCATGGCGGACGGCATACACGCCGCTACCAGCACCGAAACGCTGGCGCGTTCCGGGCGGGCGCATTACAAGTCCTTTGTGGAAGGCGTGCTGGAGGCGGTTGACGTCGGCATGCTGTCTTCAAAAGCCATGACTCATCTGGAATCGGCCGGAAATGACCTGGAAGATTTAATAAGAAACGGCCAAAACAGCCAGGAATTGGAAACATTATATAACAACATACAAACCCAGTCCGCCGCACTGCATAAAGACAACTCCATCACAGCCTTAATGGGTTTACGCCAGGGCGTCAATCAGGCTAACGTTGCTCTGGAAAAGATTACCCGCCGGCTTGAAGAAGAATCCGGAAAACAGATTACTTCGCTCATCTCCACCAGCGTCTCATTACGCTATGCTTTATTTGCTCTGACTACCGCCATGTTGCTGATCTGGGCGCTGGTGGTGCGCTACTTGCTGAAACGCCTGACCATCCCGCTGGAAACCGCTATCGGCGTCTGCAAGGCCATCGCCAATGGCCAACTGGCCGATAAGAATAAAAATGCGCGCGCCGACACCGATATCGGCGGTTTGATCGCCAATATAAACGCCATGCGCTACAAATGGACAGAAGTAGTGTACGCATTAAGAGGACACACGCAAACTCTGTGGCAATCCTCACGGAATTTGACCAGCCAAGTCGTCGAGCTGGACGAAAATGCGCAACGGCAGAGCAAATCGGCCGGTTATATAGCCCAGACTATCGAAGAGATGTCGGCAAATATGGACGTCATAGCCCGGCAGGCGAACGAGGCCAGTAGACATGCCGAAACCGGAGGCAATCTCGCTACGTTAAGCAAGGAGGGCATCGGCAAAGTCAGCGCCGAGATCGAACAAGTCGCCGAAATCATTCATAGGGCCGCTAACAGCGTCAGTAATCTGGACGCCAAAGCAGCCGGTATTGGCGGCATTATTACCTTAATTTCCGGCCTGGCCGATCAGACCAACCTACTTGCATTAAACGCGGCGATTGAAGCGGCCCGCGCCGGCGAAGCAGGACGCGGCTTTGCCGTGGTTGCCGACGAAGTGCGCAAACTGGCCGACCAGACCAACGTATCCACCCAGTCCATCGCCGCCATGATTACTGAAATAAAATCGGCAACCAAAAATATTGTTCTTTCCATGCAAGCCAGTGTCGATAGAGTGCGAAATTCGGTTGAGTTGAGCCGGGAATTAGCAGAGCGGATTTCCGAAGTGCAAACCATGTCGTCGTCAATATCCGTCGCCATTGATGACGTAGACCGCGCCCTACAATTGCAACGCAAGGCCGCATTGGAAATCGAAAAAAAGATTTTGAGTATTGCTAATTCCGCCGAAAACCATGCCAGTTCAGGTAAAACCGTATCGGAATCGGCTAAATCGATAGAATCGGCCGCCAGCGCCATCAGCGCCAATGTGTCTTATTTCAAGATTGAATAAGCAATTTATTATTCTATACTTAAACTATTTTTTAGACCTATCGTCTTACCGGCCACCAGTCTATTATTGAGCCGGTAGGCTTATAGCCATATAAATCAACATTAACTTAAGGAATCCGTTCATGCGGTTATCGAATAGGTCAATCGGGTTAATAACGGCATTATTGCTTCAGCCTTCAGCCGGCCATGCCGCGGAACCGATTTTGGCGCCGCTTTATCAAACCGGCATAACCTGGACCGACGACAGCGGTAAGCCCGTGTCTCTGAACAAATGGCAGGGAAAACCGGTCGTTATCAGCATGGCTTATAGCACTTGCCGCAAGTTTTGCCCGATAACCGTCAATAAGCTCGCGGCCATTCAACTTTTGTTCGATGAAAAAAAAATCGACGCCGAATTTGTGGTTATTTCCTATGATCCTGCTTCCGATAAATGGCAAGACTGGGCTCAATACCGCAAGGTTCACAAACTGTATCGGGATAACTGGCATTTTCTGACCGGCAGTCTCCAGGACACCAAGACTATTTCGCAAATGCTCGGTATGGATTATTGGCTATATGACGAGCACGTCATGCATAATTTTAAAATTGACCTGCTGAACGCGCGTGGAGATATCATAAAATCCATAGACTGGGATAGCCAGGATCAGATCGAAACGCTTATTCCGGAACCCGATACCTCCAAACCCTAGCCGGCTAAATCTAAGATTTAGACTTATAAAATGTAACAATTCACCGAACGACTAAACTTTCAAAAGCTTGCCGATAGCTGAGCTCCTGGCGGAGGTTTGACCGACATGGAGGCCGGGCGAAAGCTATACGGATGTATTTACAGCGCCCTCCGCAAAAGGCGCTCCGGCGTCAAAAACCGAATAGCTGGCGCTAGCTTAAAATTCCCTGAATAGTTACTAAAAAACTAACTAAATCCCGGTTGGCCGACTATGCCGTCACTTGCTGAATAGTTACTCTTCCATGTCATTCCGAAATTTTAAAAAAGTCCAGCAATTTCACCATTTCCACGGAAAGCTTGCTCATTGATACGCTGGTAGCCGAAGTTTTTTCCGCTAAGGCCGCGTTTTGCTGGGTCATTTCGTCCATTTGGTTCACGGCGTCATTAACCTGATTAATGCCCGCGGTTTGCTGAAGACTGGCGGAGGCTATTTCCGCCACAATAGAGCTGACTTTTTTTACACTGGCGACGATTTCCTGCAAAGCGCTGCCGGTTTCGAATACGAAATTACTGCCGATCTGCACTTTTTCCTGGCTGTTTTGGATTTGCGCCTTACTTTCCCTGGCCGCCTGCGCACTGCGTTGCGCGAGTTTTCTGACCTCCTGCGCCACAACCGCGAACCCGCGCCCTTGCTCACCGGCTCTGGCCGCTTCCACCGAGGCGTTTAAGGCTAACAAATTAGTTTGAAAAGCAATTTCATCAATCACCTTAATTATGTCGGATACGCTATTACTGCTAACGTTGATATCCGACATGGCGGATATCGCGGATTTGACTATGCCGCCGCTGTCTTCGGCGATGCGGCGCGCTTCATTGGCAAGTTGATTGGCGGTTTGCGCATTGTCGGAATTATTTTTTACGGTGCTGGTCAATTCGACCATGCTGCCGGCGGTTTGCTCCAGACTTGCGGCCTGTTGTTCCGCTCGAAGCGATAAACTGTTATTACCGCCCGCTATCTCTTGAGAATTAGTATTAAAGGCTATCGCGGATTGTTTAATTTGCCGGACAATTCCCACCAATGTGTGCATGGAGTTGTTTATGCTGTTTTTACATTTTAAATAGCCGCCCTGATATTCGCTAGTGATGGTTTGAGTCAGATCGCCCGCCGCCAGACATTCCATGGCGAAACTGATGTCCTGGAAAACATGTTCAATCAAATCGCTAAATTCGTTTATGTCTTTACTGATTTTTTCAAAGAATCCTTCCTTGCCGCTTAAATCGATTCTACTCGATAAATCGCCGGCTTTAACAGCCGCAACCATTTCGGCGATTTCCTGCTCGACTTTCACTTCCAGAGTCCTGTCCAGCCACTCTATGACTGTGCCTATTCTTTGGTTTTCAGCATCAATTACCGGGTTTACGCAAATTTTAAAACGGCGCGGGCCGATTATGATTTCCGTCTGGTAATTTTCGGTGAGCTCAGCCAGAAAGTTACGTTGAAAAACGGGGCTTTGTTCAAATTGATCAATGTATGCGCCTAAAATTTTGTCCGCATCAAAATTCGGCAGTTGTTGACGTATATCGGCCGCCGCTTTATTAAATAATTCCTGTACGGCTTGATTAAGGTAAATAATTTGCAGATTGTTATCGGCCAGCATAACCGCAGCGCCCGCATTATCAAGCGCCCGCTGTACCCGCGTCGATTTGATGGCCTGTTCGCGCGTCTCGGAAATATCGACATTCAGGTTCACCTGCATCAAATGCAGACTACGCAACAAGTCTCCCAATTCGGCCGGTTTATGTAAATCTATGATATTCCCAAACTGGCCTTCGCCAATCAGCGAGAATATTCTCACTATTTCTTTAAGCGTTTTTACTATATTGCGAATATTAAAAAAGCCGATGATGGACACGAGCAGAAATGAAACAATCACTACGGACAACAGACTAAACTCGGCATTCCGCAAGCGGTTTTTTCGTTCAGTTAAACCGGTTTGCAATAATGACGCCGTGGTTTTATCCAGGGCGGCTAAAGCAAATGCCGCTTCACTACCTTTTTGAGCGATGAGTTCGGGAGAAACGGTAACCGTATTAGCCTGGAATACTTCTCTTTTTACCAGATTGAGCAAGCCGATAACTTTCAAGGAAAAATCATTTTCATGCTCCGACAAAGCCGGTTTGAATTTTTCGTTCAGTTCATAGAGTGAATTTAAATGGTTGACAACTTTCAAACTCCGGCTGCGGATGCGTTGATCGGCTATGGCGATTTGAGTTTTAACGGTTTCCGGCAGCGCTCCGCCGGCTTTGGCGGTATTAATGTTGAGCGAGCGGAAATCGTTTAAATAATCGGTTAATTCCGTCGTCAACACCGTTACTATATTCATCAAATAATAAGTATCCGGCTCAAAATCTAGCGTCAGATGCGATTTATCGCTGACTTGCTCGATTAATTCCTTAAGATTTTCCGCCAGACGATTATGTTGGGCGTAATTATCTTCAGCGACTATCTGTAACGAATTTTGCGCCAATCTCGTCCAATCCTCCTTTATCTCCAGCCACTTTTCCGTGGCGCCAAATTGCTTACCATATTGCAAATCCAATGCATCAACATGATTCACTTCCGCCGTCAAAGCATTGGCGTTTTCCTGAATGGCCGCCAGACTGTCAGGGTTTGCTTCATGAAGATAACTATCGGTGAGGCTGCGATGCGCCACCACATCAGCTAACGCTTGCTTCAAGCCGGTAATATATTCAAGACCAGCAATTTCATTCCGCGTGAATTCAATATTGACGTTTTTTTCTTCGACTAAAAATTTAATCAGGATTAATGACGGCAATAACATCAATATTCCCAACAAACCAATTTTGGCGCCTATACTTAAGCGCTTCATAAAATCCATCCTGCATAGCCACCCGGAAGGACGCAAGCGGGCTTTACCATTGTTAATCTGTTCGTAGCGCCGGCTCGCGGTTTCAATTTGCTCGGGCAGGGCCGGAAGCAAGGCGGACATATAACCCTGTAGCTCCCCTTTCTCATAAAAGGGATTTATATTGGCGTTTACCCAGTAAAAATCCCCTGATTTTGTTTTGTTTTTAAATAACCCATTCCAGGGGCGCTGAGCATGCAGGCAACCCCATAAATCTTCAAATACGGCCCGCGGCGTCTCAGGATGTCTGATAATATTGTGATCGCTCCCGATTAATTCCTCCCGGTTAAATCCGCTCATCTCCGCAAATGCATCATTTACATAGATTATCTTTCCGGTCAAATCGGTACGGCTAACCAATATTGTTCCGGGTTGCAGGATAATTTCGCAATCTGTGACAGCTTCATCAATATTCATATCAGGTATCAAATAAAGTTTCGATATCGTTCGGGAACAGAACGCCCCGATGCCGGATTTTGACGCACATAAATTAGCTGCCGGCAAGGGTTGTTCTTAATTATTTCAAACGGGTGCCGGGATTGTTCCGGTTGATGTTTTGGCGGCAAAAATGCCCACGGAAAGCTTACCAGCAGGCTTTTACGGCATCCTCAACCGGAATAAGCCCGGCCGCCCGTCACACGATAAACATTCCGGTAAAAAAAATTTGGCGCACAACTTGGACGCAGTACTGAAATAGAAAACAACTGTGGTTTCTATTTCCGGACAGCCTCCTGTATTAGGGTAATGTTCCGGAGTTTTTCACCTTCAAGTATATTCGTCATTAACGATTATTCCAGTCTGGTAGAAATTTTTTTTGATAACTTGAACTATTTCATACTACAAACTGATTATCAAAGCGCCCCGGCGTAGATCAGCTACAATGATTAACTAAAAATGTTTTGAGAAACTATCGCATGCCTGTGAAGGAAATTTTGCTAATTGATGACAATAAACAACGAGCGCCTCTGTTTGAATCGATACTCTGTTTTCTGGAATATTCCGTCACAGCGGTTAATAGCGTGGATTACGCAGCCGAATTGACCAGAATGGAGCCGGATGTCATATTTTTGGGTTATTGCAAGGACAACCCGGCGTCGCTATACAAAGACATCAGCGATCAGGCCAATGGCGCTCCGGTAGTATTAGTGATTGAAAAAGACCGGCAACTCTCGTTACACGCTAACCTCATGCCGGCGAATATTTTAGAATGGCCGTCTGTTTATCCAGTATTGTCGACTTTATTAAACGGCCTGCCTGAACCGGCCAAACCCTTGGAAAAAAATAAAATTAATAAGGATCTTGCCGGACAAAGCCTAGCTATTCAAAAAATCCGGAATTTAATCGGGCAAGTGGCGAAGTCCGACGCGACGGTACTAATACTTGGTGAATCGGGTACCGGCAAGGAAGTGGTTGCTCAGGCTTTGCATCGGGCCTCCAATCGCAAGAATAAACCCTTTGTCCCCGTGAATTGCGGCGCTATTCCCGGCGAACTGCTGGAAAGCGAATTGTTCGGCCACGAAAAAGGCGCGTTTACAGGCGCGTTTACATCCAGACAAGGGCGTTTCGAAATGGCGGAAGGCGGCACGCTATTTCTTGATGAAATCGGCGACATGCCGATGCCAATGCAGGTTAAATTATTGCGGGTATTGCAAGAGCGAAGTTTCGAACGAGTCGGTAGTAATAAAACCATACACTGTAATGTACGTGTGATTGCCGCTACTCACCGCCAATTGGAGCTGGAAATTAAAGAAAAGCGTTTCCGTGAGGATTTGTACTACAGGCTCAACGTATTTCCCATTGAAATACCCGCCCTGCGTGATCGTATTGAAGACATCCCATATTTAATCAACGATCTGACCGCCCGGCTGGCGGCTAGCCTGCGCGGCAACGTGCGTCTTACTCAAAAAGCCGTGACAGTATTAATGCAGCATTGCTGGCCCGGCAATGTCCGTGAATTATCCAATTTAATCGAACGCTTAGCCGTTACGCATTCGGATTGCATGGTGGACGCCGCCGATCTGCCGGAAAAATTCCACGCCTATCGGATACCTGACAATTTACCGCGGCTCTTAGCGGCGGCGGAAGTAACGCATTACAATATTGACGAAAAACAACCGCCTCTATCGCCGCCGCCAACCCCGACCACGGCCTCCAAGGTTTTGTTGCCGGAACAAGGTATTGATCTCAAAGAATATTTAACCGATCTGGAAAACGAGCTAATTCGTCAAGCTATGGAAGAATGTCATGGCGTAGTCGCACACGCCGCTAAAAGGCTAAATATGCGGCGAACCACCTTAGTCGAGAAACTGCGCAAAGTGGATGTATAATATATTATTTGTGTCTCTATATTCTGAATTATACGGTTTTACTTATAAGTACCGTATATACTATATGGTTTGATCACAACTCAAGGCGAATTCATTTAAACTTTGCAATCACTATTAAATCTGGCAGGATACTTTATGGTTTTGCGTGTATTATTTCTGGCTTTATCATGTTTATTTTTTATCGGCAAACCCTGGGCTGAGGAACTCAAAATTAATCCTCAGCATCCCGATCAATATACCGTGGTAAAAGGCGACACTTTATGGGATATTTCAGGAAAATTTCTACAGCATCCCTGGCAATGGCCGCAACTCTGGCATAACAATCCGCAAATTAAGGATGCGCATTGGATTTATCCTGGCGAAACATTGTATTTTTCCTATGTGAACGGCGAACCGCGCTTAAGTATGTCGCGCGATAGCTATGCTTCGGAGCGTAATGATGCTTCCGAACGCGTAGAGCCGCGTATCCGCGAATCGGATGTCGAAGCCGCCATACCCATGATTCCGAGCGATGCAATAGCCCAATTTTTAAGTTCGCCTAAAGTTGTTAACAAAGAAGAAATCAGCCAGGCGCCTTATGTAGTTAATATCGGTGGTAACGATCGTATTATCGGCGGCATCGGCGATACCGTCTACGTACGAGCGATTTCCTCAGCGACCGCCAACCTGAACTACAACATTTTTCGCCCGGGCGACGCTTACATAAACCCGGACACTAACGAAATCCTGGGTTATGAAGCTGATTACGTCGGAGACGCCACATTGGTCGCCACTGGGGATCCGGCCACGTTACTGGTCACCCGGTCGCACGCGCAGATACATCCCGGCGACCGGCTAATGCCCAACAACCAGACGCCCTTGGCGCTTAATTATTTTCCCAGACCGCCGGATCATCAAATTTTTGGGCATATTATCCGCGTACTAAGCGGCGTGATAGAAATCGGCCAGCACGACATCGTAGTCATAGACAAGGGCGCGGCGGACGGCTTACAGGCGGGACATGTACTGAATATCTTTAGAGAAGGCTTGGTTGTCAACGATATTTATCATTCGGATCATACCGAAAAAGTTAAACTACCCGATGAATATTCCGGTGTTCTTATGGTTTTTAGACCATTCGAACGCGTCAGTTACGCTTTGGTCATGGAGGCGTTAGGTTCCGTTCACACTATGGATCGCGTGCAAACCCCGTAAACTTAAACCCATTAATCTTTGTTAAATTAATAAATTTTTGACCATCGCTATCAACCCTCATATAAAATATTGGCTGGCCATTGTCAGAACGCCCGGCGTTGGCGGCCATACCCTGTTAAATTTGCTGACTCATTTCGAGCCCGACCAAATTTTTACCGCATCCCATTCCAGTCTCCGCAGTTTGGGACTCAATGAAAGGGTCATTCAAGCCATACAAAATCTTGATTGGTCTCTGGTTGAACAGGATATGACATGGCTGAATCAACCGCAAAACTCCGCGATAACCCTGGCGGATCCCGAATATCCACGGCAACTTAAGGAAATTAGCCAACCGCCGCCTTTGCTTTTCGTGAAAGGCAACCCGGAATTATTAACTAAACCACAGATTGCGATTGTCGGCAGCCGTAATCCCTCGGCGACCGGCGTTAAAACAGCCACGGAATTCGCCGAAGTATTGGCTGCGGCCGGCTTAACGATCACCAGCGGTATGGCGCTGGGAATTGACGCGGCCAGCCATCAAGGCGCCCTAAATGTTAACGGCCATACCATTGCGGTTGCCGGTACCGGCCTGGATCGGATTTATCCCGCCAGTAACAAACAATTGGCGCGGCAAATTGCCGAACATGGCGCGATCATCTCGGAATTTCCACCCGGAACTAACGCCAAGGCGAACCATTTCCCGAGGCGGAATCGCATTATTAGCGGTTTGTGTTTGGGTTTATTGGTAGTTGAAGCCGCTCAACAGAGCGGCTCGTTGATCACTGCCCGGTTAGCCTTGGAACAAAATCGGGAAGTATTCGCGATTCCCGGCTCCATACACAACCCTTTAGCGCGCGGATGTAACGCTTTGATTCGGCAAGGCGCCAAATTGGTAGAAACAGCTGAAGATATTTTTGAAGAGTTAGGCCAATATAATCATATATTTAGAACAAATGCACTGGAAAATTCGCAAACAGGGCTTGACCTGGAGCAGCAAAATCTATTGAAATTAATAAACTATAACCCGATAACCGTTGATGCGTTGGTTCAAGAAAGCGGCTGGTCGGTTGAAATTGTTTCCTCAATGTTGCTCGTTTTGGAATTACAAGGATATATTGCTTCCGCCGCCGGCGGCAGCTATTTCAGAATCTAACAAGGCGCTAATGAAAGAAGATATATTTGATGTGCTAATCTATTTGTTTGAAAATTATCTGGACGGTGACAACGATAACTATCCGGACACTGATGTTATCGCCAACGAATTGGTAGAAGCGGGATTTCAACAAATCGACATCAATAAAGCCTTTGATTGGTTAGAGTCATTAGCGGAAATCGATACCATTATTCCGGCTGTTTCCTCTTCGTTTCGGGTATTCAGCCCTGAAGAAACCGATGTGTTCGATCTGGAATGCAGGAATTTTCTGTTGTTTTTGGAGCATACGGGAATTCTTAGTCCTGTTAACCGGGAAATTGCTATTGATCGGGCCATGGTTTTACAAAACGAAAACATCACGTTGGACCGTTTAAAATGGATAGTTTTAATGGTATTGTTAAGTCAGCCGGGTGATAGCGCGGCTTTTTCGAGAATGGAGGACATTGTCTATGACGTGGCTCCAACTTCTTTACACTGATTTTTTGTACGGACAGCATGAGTAAACATTTAGTCATTGTAGAGTCGCCTGCGAAATGTAAGACGATTGAAAAATATTTGGGCAAAGACTATCAAGTACTGGCCTCGTATGGTCATGTCCGCGATTTAATTCCCAAGGAAGGGGCTGTCGACCCAGAAAATGGTTTCGCAATGAAATATCAGATCATAGACCGGAATCAGCGGCATCTGCAGGAAATCGGCAAAGCCGTAAAAAATGCCGATATTCTCTATCTGGCGACCGATCCGGACCGCGAAGGCGAGGCGATTTCCTGGCATGTTTTCGAGCATCTCAAGGAAAAAAAATTGCTCAACAACAAAGAAGTGCTGCGGGTAGTTTTTCACGAAATTACCAAGAAAGCCGTCTCAGAGGCTATTGCGCATCCCACCACCCTTTCCGTCAATATGGTCAACGCCCAACAGGCGAGGCGGGCGCTGGACTATCTGGTAGGTTTTAATCTTTCGCCATTACTGTGGAAAAAAATTCGCCGCGGTCTGTCCGCCGGTCGAGTACAAAGCCCGGCGCTGAGAATGATAGTGGAAAGGGAAATGGAAATCGAGGCGTTTAAAACGCGGGAATACTGGTCGCACACAGCTGAAGCCAGCGCTCAGGATCAACCTTTTAAAGCAAAATTAACCCACTTCAACGGCGAAAAACTTAATCAGTTCAGTTTTACCGACGCCGAACAGGCCAAGGATGTTCAGCGACGCTTACTTGAAGCCGCCGATGGCCGCTTGATACCGATAAAACTGGAAAAAAAACAACGTAACCGTCAGCCCGCCCCACCGTTTATCACTTCAACCTTGCAACAGGAAGCCGCCCGCAAACTCGGTTTTACCACCAAACGCACCATGATGGTGGCGCAACAACTCTATGAAGGCATCGATTTAGGCGGCGAAACAGTGGGATTAATTTCTTATATGCGAACCGATTCGGTCCATTTGGCTGAAGAAGCGATCGCCGATATCCGCGCGCTGATCGCGGAAAAATACGGCGCGGAAAATGTTCCAAAGCAAGCCCGCTTATTTAAAACTAAATCAAAAAACGCACAGGAAGCGCATGAGGCTATCCGGCCGACTTCGGTTAAACGATTGCCGGAAGAGGTTAAAAATCGCCTGACCGCGGAACAATACAAACTTTATAATCTGATCTGGAAACGCACGGTCGCCTGCCAGATGGTTCACGCGATTTTAGACGTGCTGGCTATCGATCTAACCTGCGGCGGTAACGATAATATCTTTAGAGCCAACGGCTCAATAGTCACCCAACCGGGTTTTATGACCGTTTACCTGGAAGGTATGGATGACAGCAAGGAGACGGCGGATGATCAGGACAGACTGTTGCCTCCCATGCAAGAAGGGCGTCCGGTGACATTAACGAATATTTTGGCCGATCAGCATTTTACCGAGCCGCCGCCCCGCTATAGCGAGGCCAGTCTGGTAAAAGCGCTCGAAGAATATGGCATCGGCCGGCCTTCGACTTACGCCGCTATTATTTCCACACTTCAGAACCGGGAATATGTCACGCTGGAAAACAAGCGTTTCCTGCCTACCGACGTTGGCCGCATCGTTAATAAATTTCTCACCGAACATTTTACCAAGTACGTGGATTACGGTTTTACTGCTGATCTGGAAGATAATCTCGACGCGGTGGCGCGCGGCGAAAAAGACTGGATTCCGTTAATGAACGATTTCTGGCAGCCTTTTAACCGCTTAATTACTGAAAAGGAAGAATCCGTACAGCGCCGGGATGTCACCCAGGAAAGTCTTGATGAAAACTGTCCTGAATGCGGCAGCCCATTATCGATACGCTTGGGACGCAACGGAAGGTTTGTCGGCTGTACGAATTACCCGGCCTGTTCATACACCCGTAATCTTAACGATGAACCCGCCGCCGGACCTGCGGCGGCTGAAACGGTGGAAGGAAGGGTGTGTCCGAAATGTTCTTCGACACTCGTCATAAAGACCGGGCGCTATGGAAAATTTATCGGCTGCAGCGCCTATCCGGGGTGCAAACATATTGAACCGCTGGAAAAACCGCAAGATACCGGCGTCAGTTGTCCGCAATGCAAAACCGGCGAAATCTTGAAACGCAAATCCCGCAACGGTAAAATATTTTTTTCCTGCTCCGGTTACCCAAAATGCGATTACGCCTTATGGGACATGCCGGTACAAGAAGCCTGCCCTAATTGCAACTGGCCTATTTTGACGCTGAAAACCACTAAACGCCGTGGAACTGAAAAAGTTTGCCCGCAAAAAGACTGTAAATACGCCACGCCGTATGAAGGCGATGTCGGCGGATAACTTCGCCGTTACGATTCAGAGATGCTTTCGAAAGGGAGAATTACGGGACTGCCGATTTTCATACCGTGGTTTTGAATAAATCCGCTGTTCATTTCCAGCATATATTTGGCGGCGGCCTTTGATTCGTATATGTTACAAGGATCCTTCCGGCAAGGCGCCACCCCGGGCAGCATGGACACTATGAGCCCATCCGCGCCGATAAATAAAACATCCAGCGCTATATAGGTGTTTTTCATCCAAATTACCTGAACTTCCTGATCGGGAAAGACAAATAACATGCCCTGATTTTCCTCAAGATGCGTCCTATACATCAAACCCTGTTCCCTCTGCTTCGCGGTTACCGCCAACTCCGCCTTTATTTCCAACGGCGGTTCAATAAAAAATACGGAATACTGCTTTCCAATATTCAGGTTTTTGGCGTGCGATTCCAATATTGAAATAATTATAAAAAATAAAACGCCTAATGGTTTTAAAAATCGTGAGTTCATCTAGTTTCCAGCTTAATATAGAGCGCTGATAAGAAAGATCTTCAGTTAAGCCAGCCTAATCGCGTGAGCGTGAGCATTTTCATGCCCACGTTATACAAAATAACGCCATCGCACATAAAATAGAGGAAATGGGTTATAATAAAAAATTTATTAGCAATTTATAGAAATTATTTTGCTTATCCATCTTTGTATTTTTGTATGATGCTGAATTGTTAACTGCTATATTTATGATTATACCGGTGAAAATTGCAAGAAATTAGACGGAATTTTGCAAAAAATATGAATTTTATTACTTAAACCGCTCAATTTTCATCAGTCGCCAACAGGCTTAACGGCTGTTAGCTACAGTGACTAACACTGACTGCGCCCCGCCAAGTTATTGCGCTTGAATGAACTATTTGGCTAATCAGATTTATGGTTGTTTTTAATAAATTCACTGATTATAATGAAAGGCTTGTCGCGAGCGTGGCGAAATTGGTAGACGCGCTGGATTTAGGTTCCAGTGGTAACCCCGTGAGAGTTCGAGTCTCTCCGCTCGCACCATCCATTTTATATCAGACATGATCAAAACTTGGGCTAAACCCGATTGGCGCGCACAATATAACGATCCATTTTTAATTTTTGAGGTAAAACAATGCAAGTTTCTGTCGAGAAGACATCAGAATTAAGACGAAAAATGACTGTCAGCATTCCCGACGCGATAGTTCAGGAAAAAATGGACTCTCGCCTTAAATCGCTTGCGCGTGAAGTTAAGGTCGCGGGTTTCCGCCCTGGAAAAGTGCCCGCAAACATAGTCAAAAAACTTTACGGTGATAGGATAAAAGGCGAAATTACCGGCGATTTGATTGAATCGACTTATTTTGAAGCTTTAAGACAGGAAAATCTCAACCCGGCCGGACACCCGCAAATTCATCCTAGCGACGAGAACGGCGACGGTTTTGAATATATCGCCGAATTTGAAGTGCTCCCTGAAATTTCCCTGGATGTTGTCAACCGCCTGCAAATCATTAACCCATCCGCCGAAATAACCGAGAGCGATTTGGAGAATATGCTGGTAAAACTTCGCATACAGAAAAGAACTTGGCAAGAAGTCGAGCGCGACTCACAATCCGGTGATCTTGTTACTATCAATTTTAGCGGGACTTCGGAAGGGGAAAATTTTACCAACGGCAAAGCCGAAAATTCAAAAATTGAAATCGGCGGCCGGCAAATGATCCCCGGTTTTGAAGAAGCACTGTTAGGCTTAAGCACAGGCGCCGTTAAAAAATTCTCCGCTACGTTTCCAGAGCAGTATCACAACACAAAACTGGCCGGTAAAGCCGCTGAGTTCGAAATAGAGGTAGTCAAGGTTGAAGAACCGGTGTTGCCGGAAATAAATGTTGAATTTATTCAGTCTTACGGTGTCGAATCAGGTGATTTGGAAACTTTTCGTAACGAGGTTAAAGCCAACATGGAGCGCGAGTTGCAGCAAACCTTGAAAACCCGTTTAAAGAACAATGTTTTCGACAACCTTTACGAACAGATCGCTCTAGCTTTACCCAAGGTTATGATAGACATTGAGATTGAAAAAATGCTCCAGCCATTAGCCGCCCAGGCCCAAAAAGAACATTTTAATCCCCAGGACATAGAACTCCCTGAATCGCTAGAAGCCCAAGCCGAGCGCCGGGTAGCTCTGGGTTTGATACTTTCTGAAATCGTAAAACAAAATCAACTCAAAATTGACGCACAAAAAGTACGCTCGTTTATTACCGAACTGTCAAAAAGTTATGAAACGCCGGAAGAAGTCATTAATTGGTATTATGCGGATCAAAACCGTTTAAACGAAGTACAACAAATGGTGCTTGAAGATCAGGCGGTTGATTGGGTGCTAAGCCAGGCCCAGGTAACCACACAATCTTTAAGCTTTAGTGAAGTAATGGATAAACAGCAAATTGAGGTCTAAAATGTATTTTCAGCAAAACCCGCAAAACTTGACTACACCATACGCCGCCGGCGGGTTAGTGCCAATTGTTATTGAACAGACCGCGCGCGGCGAACGTTCATTCGATATATACTCCCGTTTATTAAAAGAACGGGTGATTTTTTTGGTCGGCCAAGTTGAAGATTACATGGCTAATTTGGTTGTCGCCCAATTATTATTTCTGGAATCCGAAAATCCCGACAAAGATATTCATTTATATATTAATTCTCCCGGCGGATCGGTAACTGCCGGCATGTCTATTTACGATACCATGCAATTTATCAAACCCGATATCAGTACATTGTGTATCGGTCAAGCAGCCAGCATGGGCTCCCTGCTGCTGGCCGGCGGAACCAACGGCAAACGGTTTTGCCTGCCTCACTCACGAGTCATGATCCATCAGCCTTTAGGCGGATTTCAGGGGCAAGCTTCCGATATTGATATTCATGCACGGGAAATTCTATCCATCCGGGATAAACTAAATAAAGTGCTTTCCCATCATACAGGGCAGCCTTTGCAAAAAATAGAGCAGGATACCGACCGGGATAATTTTTTAAGCCCTGATCAGGCGGTAGAATACGGTATCATAGACAAGGTATTGACAACTCGTAACGCCTAAAAGTTATTTTCGGCGCGGCAAAGCAATAAGTTCTTCATAGACTGCTTGGAAAATTTTTAAATTGGATATATGCTTGGCGTAAACAATAGCGATATCTTAATGCCGTGGAGGGCTTTATGACTAAAGATAAAAAAGGCAAGGATGATGAAAAACTGCTTTATTGCTCTTTTTGCGGTAAAAGCCAGAACGAAGTCCGTAAATTGATTGCAGGACCTTCAGTATATGTATGTGACGAATGCGTTGAACTTTGCAACGACATTATTAAGGATGAATTATTGGAGGATGAATCGGCAAACGGCGGTAACGCCTTGCCGAAACCCAAAGATATCAAACTGGAGCTGGATAATTACGTCATCGGCCAGGAAAAAGCCAAAAGAATTCTCGCGGTCGCCGTTTACAATCATTTCAAACGTCTGCGCAGCAATAGTCACAAAAAATCTGATGTGGAGCTGGCTAAAAGCAATATATTGCTGATAGGGCCTACCGGCTCCGGAAAAACCCTGCTGGCTGAAACCCTGGCCAAATTACTGGATGTGCCTTTTACAATAGCCGACGCAACGACGCTGACCGAAGCCGGTTACGTGGGCGAGGATGTTGAAAACATTATTTTAAAAATCTTGCAGAAATGCGATTATGACGTCGAAAAAGCGGAAAGCGGCATCGTCTATATTGATGAAATCGACAAAATTTCCAGAAAATCCGACAACCCTTCGATAACCCGCGATGTATCCGGCGAGGGCGTACAACAGGCGCTGCTGAAGTTGATCGAAGGTACGGTAGCGTCGGTCCCTCCGCAGGGCGGCAGAAAACACCCGCAACAGGATTTTTTACAAGTCAACACCGCTAATATTCTGTTTATTGTCGGCGGCGCTTTCGCCGGATTGGACAAGGTGATCAAACAACGTACGGAAAAAGGCGGCATCGGCTTTTCCGCGGAAGTTAGAAGCAAGGATGATAACGCCAACATCGGCGAATTATTCTCCGAAGTTCAAGCCGAGGATTTAATTAAATACGGTTTAATCCCGGAATTCGTAGGCCGGTTACCGGTGATCGCCACGCTGGATGAACTGGATGAAGCCGCGTTGATTCAAATCCTGACCGAACCCAAAAATGCGCTGATCAAACAATACAAACATTTATTTACTATGGAAGGCGCTGAACTGGAATTTAGAGAAGACTCCTTGGCGGCGATCGCCCGTAAATCCATGGAAAGAAAAACCGGCGCCCGCGGCTTAAGAACCATAGTGGAGAACGTGTTGCTGGACACCATGTACGAACTGCCGTCAAACGACAAAATCGCCAAAGTCGTCATCGACGAGAGCGTCATATTAGGCCATTCCGAACCTATACTGGTTTACGGCGCCGAACACCGCCGCGCCGCATCGGATTCTTAAATTAATGCTTAATTGAAAGCCGGCCCATCCTGGGCTGGCGCCTTAAAAAAATTGCGATACTACCGCTTTACAAGCGGTTTTCCAGCCTTATTCTATCTAATTCAAAGTACTTGACATTTACTCTTGTCCCTCGTTAAATCCCCCTAAACAAGCATTTGCAAAAAAAAGCCCCCCGATTGCATATCTTTTGAAACAATAATATCCGCATAATTCAGCGTCTCCCAGGTACTTAGTAAAACCGGACAATTCATATGCGGCGAAAACGGTCCGTTTGTCAGTTCTCTACATTGTTCTAAAGTACTATTGATAAAATATTTTAAAAACTTATATTATTCATCAGAGTAAAAGCTGTTTGGCTCCAATAGGTACTAAACTGAAAGTCACGGGGGTTCGTTAATTCAACAACCGGATTGCCTCTAAAAATTGAAGTTCATCACTATCAAAAGGTGAACTGATTTATCAACTAATTAGCTAATTAACATAGAAGGTTGTATGCAAATTTCTCGAACTGCAATTTTATTTCTGGGTACTTTAACGACTCTTCCCGCACTGGCATCTGAACAATGGGTCAATTGGTCAAGCACTAGCGATCCTACATATAACTCTTCAACAATTACTATTTCAGGAAATGTGGACGGAGTCAATGTCAACACAACTGGAGACAACGGCAGCATTTTAAATGCTCAACTTAACGAAAATCCATCAAGCCCAAACTATTGGACTGACTCAAACGCTGTAAACGCCAATACTTATAATAACAGCCTAGTCACTGGCCCTACGTCTAGTGATATCATTCAATTAGGTAATAGCGGTACTGAAACAATCACTTTTTCGCAAGCTGTTGTAGACCCCTTAATTGCCCTGGTCAGTTGGAATCAAGACTCAAATGCTTCAACTACTTTCAGCGCACCGTTTCAGATATTATCAGGCGCTACTAATGGATGTAATAATTGGGGATGCGGGAGTTTTCAAGTAACATCTCCTACATCTTTTTGGGGTAATGGCGAAACAAATGGCGTCATTGAATTTCAGGGAACTTATACATCTATAAGCTTCACTGATAATTTTCCAGAAAACTGGCATGGATTCACCGTAGGTTTTGAAAGTATTGCTAGCGTTACTTCCGTACCAGAACCTGAAACATTCACTATGTTTACTATCGGCTTACTAGGTTTAGGTTTAGCGCGTAGAAAATCAATCGAAGCGTAATAACTCGTAAAGTTATCTCCCAAATATTTCGCTTCGACAAACTGGCGCCCCATACCTGTTCCAGGAAGCACAAGCAATCGGGAAAATTGGCGCGGCTTTCGCAACGCCTGAGCCAGCTATACTGAAACTAATATAGCTGGTTTGCTTTTGGAATTTTCATTTAGAAAAATCCTGTTAGCCTAAAGTGGCGATATCCGCCGCATGTTCTTCAACTGTGACGGACAAATGGAAGTCACGGCGTCATCCAGAGTCTTGTTTATACCAGCACTCTCTCGATGCCGCCGTCCCCAACCTGTTTAATATAATCATTCACCCAATCTTTCCCCAATATATGCCGAGCCATTTCAGTGACGATATAATCCGCCTGTAGATCATCGATTTCTCCTTGATAACGTTGTAACCCTTGTAAACAGGACGGGCAGGAAGTCAGCATTTTCAACGGGCCGTCATAACCGTTTGCAGCCAGCTTTAAACTATTTTCCTTAAGCTCCTCAACTTTCCGATAACGCACCTGCGTTGAAATATCCGGACGGGCTACCGCTAAAGTGCCCGATTCGCCACAACAGCGTTCGGATTTAATCACACTGGTTCCCATTAAGGCGCTGACCGTTTTCACGGCGTCCGCTTGTTTTAGAGGGCTGTGGCAAGGATCGTGATAAACATAGGGTATACCTTGCAGCCCTTGCAGCTTGACGCCTTTTTCCAATAAATATTCGTGAATATCAAGCAAACGGCAGCCGGGGAAAATTTTGCCGAACTCATAATCCTGCAACTGATCCAGACAAGTGCCGCAACTAACGATGACCGTTTTAATGTCCAGATAATTCAGGGTGTTGGCGACCCGATGGAACAATACGCGATTATCGGTGGTTATTTTTTTAGCGTTATCGTATTGTCCCGCCGCGCGTTGCGGATAGCCGCAACAGAGATAGCCGGGGGGTAACACGGTTTGTACGCCGATATGATAGAGCAGGGCTTGCGTCGCCAGGCCGACCTCGGAAAACAAACGTTCGGAACCGCAACCGGGGAAATAAAATACGGCTTCCGTATCGGTACTGACTTTGCCGCGGTCGCGAATAATCGGAATAATCTGATTATCTTCGATATCCAGTAATGCTCTCGCGGTTTTACTCGGTAATTTGCCGGGCATTTTACGGTTGGTAAAATGTATAACCTGTTCGCGTATGCTGGAGCCGGCCGTTGAGGAAGGCGGCTGCGCCAGCTGTCTGCTACCCCATGGCCGCAACAAAACATTGGCGACACGTTGAGCTTTATATCCCCATTCCATCAGCAACAAACGCATGACCTTAATGGTATTGGCGCGGTTAGCAGTCAAAAACGCCAATGCGGCTATTTTAACCGGGTTAAAACTTTGTTTACCCATTTTCCGCAATAAATTACGCATATTCATTGACACGTCGCCGAAATCGATATCCACCGGACACGGATTGAAACATTTATGGCAGACCGTGCAATGATCGGCCACATCCTCGAATTCCTGCCAGTGAGTAATCGAAATACCGCGCCGGGTTTGCTCCTCGTATAGAAAAGCTTCTATCAATAAGGACGTCGCCAAAATTTTATTGCGCGGCGAATAAAGCAGATTGGCCTTAGGCACATGAGTAGAGCAAACCGGCTTGCACTTGCCGCAGCGCAGGCAATCTTTTACAGATTCCGAAATGGCGCCGATATCACTTTGCTGCATAATCAACGATTCAAACCCCATTAAACTGAACGAGGTCGTATAAGCGGCGCTAAGGTCGCCGCCCGGCATCAGTTTACCGCGATTGAAACGCCCTTCGGGGTCTACCTGTTGCTTGTAAGCGTGAAATCCGGCCAGTTCCTCAGCGCTTAGAAATTCGTATTTGGTAATGCCTATGCCATGCTCGCCGGAAATAACGCCGCCCAAAGAGCGCGCCAGCGCCATGATTTGAGCGACAGCGGCATTCGCTTCGCCGAGCATTTCATAATCATCGGAATTAACCGGCAGATTGGTATGCACATTGCCGTCACCGGCATGCATATGCAAAGCGACAAATACCCTACCGCGCAATATTTCCTTATGTACGGATTCTATCCGCTCCAGAATCGGACGGAAATTATCGCCTTCAAAAATCTCCTGTAACAACGGTAGCAGCTCCAGTTTCCAGGATACCCGCAGCGAATAATCCTGCAACCGGTGAAACACAACCGGTTGAGCCGCGCGATTCGATAACGGGCCGGTCTGAATACCGCGCGGCGCAAATTCGGCTTCAGCCTGCGCCAACGGTAAATCCAGATGATCATGCAACCAACGCCAACGCTCCCTAATCACGGCGACCGCATCCAGCGCCCGGCTGCGGCGGTCGCCCAATAATTCGCTTTTATTAGTGCCGGCTTCGTATGAACGCAGCGGCAACTCGCCTGTAAAAAAACTGCTCAAGGCGTCGCATAAACGCAATTTGTTACGTAGCGACAGCTCAATATTAAGCCTTTCAATACCGTCGCAATAATCGCCCATGCGCGGCAGCGGAATCACCACGTCTTCATTAATTTTGAAAGCGTTGGTGTGTTTAGCGATG
Source organism: Methylomonas sp. (assembly GCA_050015235.1). GTDB lineage: Bacteria > Pseudomonadota > Gammaproteobacteria > Methylococcales > Methylomonadaceae > Methylomonas. The sequence continues at coordinate 22,306 of JBEKBU010000018.1, forward strand.
GCGGCGGTGCGGGCGCGATCCAACCAGAAAGTTTTGCGGGCGTCCGCGCTAACGGCGATAAAACCTTCCGCGCCACGGGCGTTACAAAGACGCACCACTTCAGACGCGGCCAGGGCGACCTGATTCTCGTCATCGCCGGTAATATCGCCGATTAACACCATTTTCGGGCGGCCATGGCGTTTAGCCTTGGTTGCATAACCTACCGCTTTTACATAACGCTCATCCAGATGTTCAAGCCCGGCTAGCATGACCCGCGCCCGGCCTTGTTTAGGCAAGGCGTTTAAATAATCGCGGATTTCGACTATAGCCGGCACCGCCTCCCTGACCTGTGAAAAAAACTCCAGGCAAACCGTCCGCGTATAGGCCGGCATTTCGTGAAGAATCCAGCGCGCCGAGGTAATAATGCCGTCGCAGCCTTCTTTTTGTATACCGGGCAAACCGCCCAGAAATTTATCGGTGACATCTTTGCCCAACCCGGTTTTACGGAATTGCGCTCCGGGAATATCCAGGCTCTCTTCGGACAACAATTGTTTACCTTCGGCATCGAACCGTTTGAGTAAAAAGCTGACCTGCTCCTGCTCGTGGATTTTTCCGAAATTGTGGTTAAGGCGCTGCACATCCAGCCAGTTCCCGTCCGGAGTCACCATTCGCCAGGACAACAAGTTATCCAGCGCCGTACCCCATAATACCGCTTTTTTACCGCCGGCGTTCATAGCAATATTCCCGCCTATGCAGGACGCATCGGCTGAAGTCGGATCGCAGGCGAACACTAACCCGCCCTGCTCCGCCACATCCATGACCCGGCGCGTCACTACGCCGGCGCCGGTATAAATCGTTGCGTATTTTTTATCGGTTCCGGGCAATACCGTCTGGTAATCGATCCGCCCCATATCCAATAATTTTTCTGTATTGATGACGGCGGCATAAGGGGTTAGCGGCACAGCGCCGCCGGTATAACCGGTGCCGCCGCCGCGCGGTATGATGGTTAAGCCAAGTTTGACGCAATCTCTTACCAGATGACCGACCTCGGCTTCATTCGAGGGATAAAGCACTACAAAAGGATATTCCACCCGCCAGTCAGTCGCGTCGGTAACATGCGAGACCCTGGCGAAGCCGTCAAAACAGATATTATCTTTATGGGTATGTTTGCTCAGTAAAGCTAGTACTTTGCGCCGCCTATCGCGGGTTTCGTCGAAATGCGCCGTAAAAGCCGCCACCGCCCGATGCGCCGCTTCGGTCAAAACAGCCACCCGGCCGGCCCGGTCGGATTGCTGGCTTTCCAACTCGGCGTGGCGTTTTTTCATTTGCCGTAAGCGATGCCGCAGGGCTTCCAACAATGCCTCGCGGCGTTTGCGGTTTTCCAGCAAATCATCTTCTAAATAAGGATTACGCCGCACCGCCCAGATATCGCCCAACACTTCATAAAGCATGCGCGAGGAACGCCCGGTGATGCGCTGATCATGCAAGGAATCTAGTATGCGCCAATTTTCCTCACCCAACAGGCGGATGACAATTTCCCGGTCGGAAAAAGATGTATAATTATAAGGTATTTCCCGCAGGCGTTGCTGCGCCGCGTCGTTACAAACAGGCCGGGATAAGCTATCCGATGACATAAGGCCAGCTAATGAGACCGGTTTAACCAATTCATATACAATTGCACGCCTTCCTCAACCGATTTAAACTGTTGCAGGTTGCCGACGGCGCGCAAATTGTCGAGATTGGCTTCAGTAAAACTTTGATAACAACCTTGCAGATGTTCCGGAAAGGGAATGTAGCGGATATTTCCGCATTGATGATAACGGATCACCGCATGAGCGACTTCGTTAAAAGTCTGACTGCGTCCTGTACCGGCGTTAAAGATGCCGGACACGTGCGGATTGTCTAAAAACCATAGGTTTAAATCGACCGTGTCGCCGACATAAATAAAGTCCCGGCGTTGTTCGCCGTCATCGTAGCCATCGCATCCGGCAAACAATCGCAACTCGCCATCCTGTTTAACCTGATTATTAAAATGAAACGCCACACTGGCCATGCCGCCTTTATGGGCTTCGCGGGGACCGTAGACATTGAAATAGCGTAACCCGACAACCTGCGCGGACAGTTTTTCAAAATGCCTGCGAAAATATTGATCGAATTGGAATTTAGAATATCCGTAAACATTCAACGGCGCTTCGTAAGCCGGCTGTTCTTTAAATAACTGGCCGCCGCCGTAAACAGCGGCGCTGGAAGCATATATAAATGGAATTTTATGCTGCTGGCAATAATTGAACAGGATTTTACTGTATTCATAATTGTTTTCCATCATATATTGACCGTTCCATTCGGTAGTGCTGGAACAAGCGCCCTGATGGAAAACCGCGTTTATTCGCAACGTCCTAAACAAACCTTGCTGCAAATCATGCAAAAATCGGTTTTTATCCAGATAATCGGCAATACGGGCCTCGACCAGATTCCGATACTTGCTTCCGTCTTGCAAGTCATCGACAACCAATATTTCATCGTAACCACGGTCATTAAGTCCTAAAACCAAATTACTGCCGATGAAACCGGCGCCGCCGGTTACGATAATCATAAAGGCTTATTCGGCTACGATTTTAACCGCCAGCGTAACAACCACATCGGTATGCAAATTGATATCGATATCATAACCGCCAATATGGCGGATTACGCCTTTAGGTAAACGCACTTCGTGTTTTTCCACTTTCACGCCTGCCGCGCTAATAGCCTCGGCGATAGTCTGAGTGCCGACCGAACCGAATAGCCGGCCTTCATCGCCGGTTTTATGGGCAATAACGACTTCAAGTTTGCTGATGGCCTCGCCGCGCGCGGTCGCCGCGGCCAGTTTTTCGCTGGCCTGTTTTTCCAATTCAGCGCGACGCTCTTCAAATTCCTTAATTTTCTTAGGCGATGCATGCACCGCCTTACCTTGCGGAATCAAATAATTTCTGCCGTAACCGGGTTTAATAGTAACCTTGTCGCCCAGATTACCCAGGTTTGCTGTTTTCTCAAGAAGAATAACTTCCATAGTCTTAAATACCTCGTAATCGAGTTTGTAATATAAAATTCATAAGCTTACGCTTAATTAGGTCTGATTTTACTGCGTAAGTTCAGCCACGTATCAACCAATCCGCACAACGACACCATGGCCATAAACTGCGGAATAAAAAACAAAACTAAATAAAAACCCGCCAGCCAGTAACGGCTGCCTTGCAAAGGCGATATCAGGTAATGCCACACGGCTGAACCGGTAAAAGTGTAAAACACGATTAACACCACCAGTATATTCCAGCATACCTCCAGGTTAGTCGGCAAAGCCACGGCCAATATAATTACCGTTGCTATCGCCATCAACTTGTGTCCCTGTAACTTTAAATATTCCTGTTTAAATCCGCCCGGATTATAAAGATTGGCCTGCCATATCCTTGCCAGAAACAGGCTCAGCAACAGTTCGAAAACACTGCCGGCGGCTCTCACCCCAGTCATATAATGCGAAATTGTGTCCGCGGACTCCATTATGACGTCTTCAGGCACATCCGGCTGGGTTTGCCGTATAAGCTGCGCCATCTCATGTAACAAAGTACGCCACATCTGGGCCGGTTCCGGCTGGAAGACGTAAACGCCGATAACGGCCATAATACCCAGCAGCACGGCGATTTCCACCGCCAACACCATCTGCCTGCTCTCCCGCAAAACAATGGCGATCAACCAAACCGGCAACCACCATTCCAAACCGTATACCAAAATCGGCTGGTAATCGTTCACCACCAGTAGACTAAACGCCGCCACCAAGGGCAATGCGGTCAACAGGACATAAAGCCCTTGCCGGGCGCCAAGCCTAAGCGTAACTAAGGCTATCGTGGCCGAACTTGCTATACAACTTACAAAATTCAGCGGCGGCAAAACTAATGATAACAGAACCAGTACCGACGCAACCGTTACCGCCTGCATCCGGCCTCTCATGATATAAGCCGCCGGAAACTGCATGGATTTTTATCTCCGCTGAATTGTTTGCTTAATTATTTATGCGCATCGCAAAAAGGCAGCAAGGCGATGTAACGCGCATGTTTAATCGCGGTTGTCAGTTGCCGTTGATATTTTGCGCTGGTGCCGGTTATCCGGCTGGGAATTATTTTGCCGGTTTCCGTCACATACTCGCTCAACAGATCAAGATCTTTATAATCAATTACAAGAGCGTCCTCGCCGCTAAAGCGGCAACCTTTTTTACGTCTGATGTTATTACGCGCCATTAAAATTCTCCGCTGTAAAGCTATTAAAAATGTTGATTATTCGGAAACATCCAAAACTACTGCTTCTTCTGGGATAACGATATCCACTTCCTCTTCGACTTCCTCAACTTCTTCTTTCACGCGGTTGGCGGTTTTTTGTCCATCGTTGCCGCTGACGGCGATCGCTGAAGGGCTGGTAATAGCATCCTTTTGCACCAGGGTTAAGCTCCGCAAAATAGCATCGTTAAACCGGAAATTGCTTTCCAGTTCATCCAAAGCCGCTTGACCGCATTCAATATTCATTAGAACATAATGGGCCTTGTGTATTTTTTTTATCGGATAAGCCAAATGACGGCGCCCCCAATCTTCTAACCGATGAATTTTGCCCCCTGTTTCTTCAACTGTGGCTTTGTAACGTTCTATCATGGCGGGAACCTGAGCGCTTTGATCAGGGTGCACCAAGAAAACGATTTCATAATGACGCATGATGTCTCCTTATGGATAAAATAGCTTCCTGTTCAAGACAGTGAAGCAAGGACTGAGGCTTTACGCCCCAAAAAATTTTATATTATAAAAAACAGGCAGTAGAATTGCAATATTTTTATATTAAAATTGTATTTGAGCTGTCATCGGATTTTTGTAATTATTTATCGATAGACTAAATTTGGCTAAAACTTGCCGATAGCCGACCACATTCGCTTTTGGCGCCGGAGCGCCGAGTGGAGGGTAGTTACCGATTTTTAACATTTACTTCTCCAAGAATCAGCATAATCTGACGGATACAGCCATTTATATCAATATTTTTAAGAGGAAAGCAATGCCTATCACCCTGAATGAACTCGAACCCATAGTCCGCGCCGCGGGTGCGCTGGCGATGAATTATTTTGGGGATTTAAACGCCTTGGCGGTCAATAAAAAAAGCGGCCGCGATTTAGTCACCGCGGCCGATGTCGCGGTGGAGCAGCATCTGAAATCAGCCTTGGGCAAGCAAAGTCCCGAGTTGGGTTTTTGGGGAGAAGAAAGCGGCCAAAGCCGGGACCAAACCAATCGCTGGATAGTCGATCCGATAGACGGCACCCATTCATTTTCCAAAGGCCAGTATTTCTGGAGCATCAGCGTCGCTCTGGAGCTAGCGGGCGAAATACGGTTGGGCGTGGTGTATGCGCCGGCGCTGGACGATTATTACGCAGCGGAAAAAGGCAAAGGCAGCCTTAAAAATGGCCGGCCAATTACCGTATCCTCGGAAACCAGTCTGGCGGATAGCATGGTTTCCACCGGTTTCGCCTGTTTGCGAAATTATTTATCGGAAAATAATTTAGAGCGCTTCAGCCGCATTGCGCAAAAAACCACCGGCCAACGCCGGTTCGGCTCCGCCGCGCTTGACCTATGCCTGGTTGCCGACGGCCAGGTTGACGCCTTCTGGGAACAGGAGCTCAATTTGTATGATGTCGCCGCCGGCGCCTTGATAGCCAGCGAAGCCGGCGCCACGATCACCGATTTTCAAGGCCGCCCCGGCTTGTTCCCAACCCAGGTTCTGGCGACGAACGGTAAGATTCTGGCGGAGTTATTACCGTTGATGTAAGCGGGCGTCATCAGTCCGCCAGCTAATTTCATAGCAGCCGTCCGGGATTTGCCGCCAAGCCCACTCCGCCACCCATAAGCCGGCTACCGCCGCTAAACGGTCATTCAGATAAACCAAGGGCCTGACGTTTCTTTCCCAGGGCGGCGCGCCGGCTTCCTGATAAAGTTTTTTCAAACAATGATGACCGCTTCTGCCCGGCAATTTAAGTTTTTCTCCGCCCTGACGGTAGGCGATCCTGACCGTATGGCTATGCCACAGGGATTGGTCTAAACCGCATGAGGAGATTGTACGCGTTAATTTCCAGCCGTTCCCCAGCGTCATGCTGTCGGCTTGACCATCCCATTCCCTGTCGCCGGCGCCGGTACGCCAATACCTAGCGGGAAGACAAAATAATTTTTGCCGGTAGCGGCGAATCTGAAAATCCTGCATGGAAACGTACGGATCGGCGTCCGCTCTGGCGAAAATCACCTGCTGTTCGATCGCTTGCAAAAGCGCCAGACTAGGCGGCTTCAAGCCGCGATGGCGTAACCACATGCGCAGTAACCGCCGCCTTTGACTGTCGGTATAGACTAGCCATTTATCCAGCAGCAAGCTTTGGTCTTGGCGGTCTAAAACGCTTTCCAATAGCTGGCGGCTCCAGTCGTCGAGCAATGCGCCGGCGCTGGCGCAATGGCCGGCCGTACGCGCTACCGTCCTATCCAGAGACGGC
>JBEKBU010000019.1:0-27643 GCA_050015235.1 Methylomonas sp.
CCTCGTAACGCGAAGGTCGTAGGTTCGATTCCTATCTCCGGCACCATGTTTTCAGCAAATTTTTCAATAATTGAAACATTTGCGCCTGTCATCTAGTCCAGTTTTTTATAAGCTGTTAGTTAGTATCCATTTAGAGCAGTAAAATGATAACCTCATAAGGAGACAATATGGCGACAACTTTACAAGCCGAAGTGCAATTCGACCAACTTGGCCACTTGGTAATCCCCATCGAATTAATCCAAGCTATCGCTGTCGAAAATGATGACGCCTTGATCGCCAAAGTTGAAAATGGTCGATTGATACTCGAAAAGCGTGTCAGTGTGCGGCAAAGGTTGAATGAGCGGTTTGCTAATATCCCGGCCGGTATCAGTCTTGCCGATGAGTTGATTGCAGATCGCAGGCGGGAAGCCAGTCAAGATAGTGATTCATGACTATTGTTTTGGATGCTTCCGCACTGTTAGCCTATCTTAATAACGAAACAGGAGCGGATAATGTCGATGCTGTTATTAGCAAAAGCCTGATCTCTACTGTTAACTGGTCGGAAGTGGTGCAGAAATCATTATCTCGCGGCGTAAAAACGGAAGGTTTACGTGAAGATTTAGAATCGCTCGGAGTAAGCATAGAAGCTTTTACCTTGGAAGACGCCGAATGTGCGGCCAAATTGTGGCCTATTACCCGTATACTGGGTTTATCGCTTGGTGATCGGGCCTGTTTGGCATTTGCCATGCGCCGACAAGTACCCGTATTTACTGCCGACCGGGCATGGGTTGAAATTGCTTAGATTTTGAATCTGGATCTACGGGTCATACGCTAAATTTATATGTTGCCCATCCTGGTTGCTCTGTTTGCGCCTATACACTGAAGGAAATAGGCGGACATTTTGGTTTGCACTATTCGCGAATTAGTCGCATTATCAAAAAAAATAAGACAAAAGACAAGACCTGACACTTTGCCTTTGCAAAGTTGCCTAGGTATTTTAATTTTTATAAATTTTGAAATATGAAATTATATGGTATGATTTTCATACATCATATGTTTGATTTCTCTTCAGCTGAAAGGTAAGTATGGACGACATTAATCAAAACATTCTTGAAACTCTTGAAGGTTTTTGGGATGCCAGTTCATTACCCATCGGTTCATTAGCTGAGGGGACAATTGAAGAGCTGGTTTCACCGATCGAGTCAATAACGGCAGTAGAAGTATTAGCTCAACTTGATCAGATAGTTGGAAAAAAAATCCCAATATCAGTAATTCGAGCCGGTGGATATGATTCAAAGGAACATTTTATTGATGATTTATCTTCTAAAGTCTCAGAATTTTTGGAGCAAATGACATGAATACTGAAGACGAAAATATGACGGTGCAAGAACGTTTGAATTTGGCTATTAGGTTGCGTGAAGCTAGAGAATATTTAGGCATATCTCAAGATGAAGCAGCTGTAGTTTTGGGTATTTCTAGACCTGCTGTTACTTTAATTGAGTCGGGCGGTAGAAAAATCGAAGCTATTGAATTAGGGCGACTTGCAAGTTTGTATGGTTGTTCTTTAGATTACTTACTAACGGGGCAGCGCGAGCAAACTAACTTACAGTTTTTAGCTAGGGCAACAAAAGGATTATCCGATAATGATCTTGACCAATTAGCTCGATTTAGTGATTTTCTAAGAGTTTCATCGCAAACAAACCAGCGGAGCAAGGAATGACCGCTAAATCAAGTATTTTAAATGCTGCTCATCGAGCTAATGAAGTTAACATCCAATTCAAAATTAAAGATCGTATAGATTCTGGATATACACGTATTGACCCTTCAAGAATTGCAGAAGAAACTGGCATTACTGTTATGTTTCAACCTTTGGATAAGCTACTCGGTGCCTTTTTACGTGAAGAAAATCGGTTAGGGATTCTCATTAATCTTGCTCGTCCTGCAGGTTTAATTCATATGACTTGTGCACACGAACTAGGACATTTTTTTCTAAATCATCCAACTACTGCTGATACTAAAATTGCCGATGTTCATCAATCTGAATTAATAGAAAGACAAGCTGATCAATTTGCCTATTCCTTATTAGCTCCAAATTGGCTAATTACTCTTATTGCTCGTATTAAGAACTGGGGTAGAATTGAACTGCAAAAGCCGGAAATAATATATCAACTATCTCTGCGTTTGGGGATCAGTTTTTCTGCGACAATTTTTAGTTTAGTTAGGCATAATCATATTAGTAATGCGATAGGTAATAATATTTCTGGTATTGCCCCAGCAAAACTAAAAAAACAATTACTTGGTAATTTCAAAATAAAAAATCCAAATTCCGATGTCTGGCTTTTGGATAAAGCTGATAGTCAGCTTATCATTGAACCCAGAGTGGATGATGTTTTTGTATTAGAGTTGCAAAGTCATTTTTCTTCAGGTTATATTTGGGAGTTAGATGAAGTTATTAAAGAAGGATATAGGCTTGAACCGATTTTATTGAATGCCGAAGAAATCACACCTTCGGCCAGCTTGATTAAAACGGTTGCTGTTGGACAATCCTCTAAACATCGCTGCATAGTTTTTCCAAATTATTTTGACGAAGAACAAACAATTGAATCAACAAACTCAATTTCGCTTACAGAAAGTCAGCCATGGACAAATACGAATTTAGATAATCCAACTTATTCGTTTTCTCCAGAATATGAAATATTACGAGTAGGTCTATCTTCTATAGCAAAAAAACGTATAGTTACCGAAAGTAGAGTTAATTTATGATAGAAATTAATAATAATGTTTCTAATGCTTTTGGTGCCGTTCGAAATCAAGGAATGCGTGGTACTTGTTTAGCATTTGCTTCCTCTGACTTAAATCAATACATAAATTTAGTTGGAGCACCTCTCAGCGTAGAATATTTGGCCCATCATGCTGTGAAAACTATGCCAAATTGGCAGCCAAGTAATGGTTTAGAGGTAGAAGCTGTACTAAAAGCTCTTAATTCTCCTGGGCAACCTGAAGAAACAAAGTACCCATATCAGCAAAATAACCAAAGTGCACCATTAGTTCAAGTACCATCTAATCTTCAACCACTTTATACAGCTAATTGCAAACAAAGAAAACTTTCATTTAAGCAAATAAATGAAGCAATAGAATCTGGCAAAAGCATATGTATTATTGTATTTCTTTCAGATACTTTCAGAACACCTAATGCTGGAATTGTTGAATATAGTTCGAATTATTATCAAGATCAATTGCATGCGCTTTTGATTGTTGGCTTGGGCAAGCATAAACATACCGGTGAAATGCATGTTTTAATTCGTAATAGTTGGGGAGATAATTGGGGGCTAAATGGACATGCTTGGTTGTCTCAACAATATTTAGCTAAATATCTGATTGATAGTTTTGCATAAAAGGAAAAAATAATGGCAAAAATTTTTGAAAGTAAAGGGGTAGTTAATGCATGGCTTAATGCGTCAAGACATTTGTTGAGTTGTAATGAACGAACAGATTTTAATTTAATTTTGGAAATCGACGATCCATTTTCTCTTTCTACAGAAGACCGTGAAATTTGGAATCAAGTTAATGACAAAATATACACTATTTCTAAAGGAGAATATACTTTAAATACAGTCGCTGCTACTATTTTTCCAATAGGGGCCTATAAAAAATATGGTCGACCTTTGATGTATGAAAAATTTCTTTCCTCTTTAAATCGAGGAAGAAAACCCCATGGATGGGGGACTTATGCTGAAAGAATGATTTCCCATCCTGCTAAAGATGGGAAAAATAAAATAAATCCTTTAAATATTATTGTTGAGAAGCTTATAAGTAACAAGAAAGAGAATAATAAATCTTTTAAATCTACTTATGAACTAGGCATTGCCGATCCCGAATCAGATTTGTTGCCTTGCATGCAAATAGAAGATGTAGGTGCTGATCTACCAACTTATAATCCGGCCTTTGATGCAAATAAACGATTAGGTCTGCCATGTTTAAGTCATGTAAGTTTTAAGTTAATTAATCGAGAAAAAGTGAATATGGTGGCAATTTATCGTTCACATCATTATTGCTCTAAGGCGTTAGGAAATCTAGTTGGTTTAGCGCATTTGCTAAATTTTGTTTCAACTGAAGCTGAATTAAAAGTAGGTACGTTAACATGTATTTCGACGTATGCAACCCTTGATGTTGGCAACTGGGGAGGCATAAGAATTGCTAAAGAAATTTTAAATTAGTTTTCGTCTTCAAATAAAGATGTTTGAAAAAAAGTACTTGTTTGTATTACAGTTCCATAGATGTTTATTATACCCTTACGAAACTCAGTAATTCCACCATAGCTAGGGTGCCGGACGGTCTCAACTGAAACATCAAAACTGGCGGCATATTTTGCCGCATCTTGACCGATTGTTATGATGCGATTTATTCCTAACCAGGAGATCAATTCGCGGTTAAGCTTGTCAACGGACTTTAGCTCCTGAGAGGTAAAACGTCGGTTGGTAAGTGGTTGTTCAAACTCATGGGGATGAAAGGGAAATACATTCCATAATAGAGGGGGGAGTTCAAGCATTTTTATCATCGCCCAAATTTCAGTTGCTGTACGTTCAGCAACTATAGGGCCATTTGTTGCGCGTTCAGGTACGCTGCCAGGATAACATGAAGTCATGTCAGGCAGATGTGATTCGTCAGTAAGAGCTAGACCAGTCCGACGCCCTCCTCTGTATCCTAAATCCCTTCCCATCCAAATAGTGTCAACACCGATTTTCCTAACGGAATCAAGATAGTTAATGAGATTTTTGCTGCGTACCTGGGCTGCATCTGGTAGATCGTATATTTCACAACGATTCGAATAGGGGTTAAAAACACCTTCCAGGTTAATATTTGCTAAGGCAGATACAAATGATTCAGCATTCATTTTTCATCCAATTGCTTGAAGGTGATGGAATGCTGTTCCATGTTAACAATTACAACACCGCATCTTCTTGCTCTGAGGTCACGAAAGACCTTAAAACCTTCGAGAATAGCAAGCTCCCATTGCCACAATGGGCACTTATCGACTTCGTAACCAGAAACCATGTTTTGTATTTGCTTAAGCAAGCCATATTCAAGCTTTCCTGGTTCCACGTTATCATAATAGTGTAAGTTTCGGGCATGATTAAATATCCATGTTGCAATTCCCTCTTCAATGATTATTGCCCGCGCTCCGTCCTGATTTTCATCAATATGCGGTTTGCTTTTTCTCTTAAGCTTCAATAATGCTCGTATCACTGGTGACCACCCAAGATGCGCTATATATGCAAAATGAAAAACATCATGAAATCTGTAATCATCTCCATCTTGACGATTGTCCGTTATAGGGTCACCAATATTTACTCCATTCAATTGTTGGACAACAAATTTCTTTCCTTTGATGTCGCGTTCTAAAAATGTAATTTCAAATTGTCTTGGCAGTTGCTCGTAAATTGGTAAATTCTGATCAAAAAGTTCAATATATTTGGAATTAGGTGGTGCCCAACGCGATTCAGTTTTTTGATTATTGGCAATAGCAATATCAAATAACTTCAAACCAAATTTGGCGGTTACCATTGCTAAAGCACTAAGTAATTTTGAAAAACGTTCTTTATCACTGATACTGTGCTGCTCGGGAGTGTCATTATGTCCATCAAACAAGGAACTGGTATAATAAGCTAGTTTATATAGCAGTATATCCTTGGGTTCGGGGAGCTGTTTACTAAGAAATGCCAATAAGCCGTCAATTTCACTAAAAGTTATAGCGCCATCCGATTTCGTATATTCGCAAGAACATAGTTCGTTCTGTAAATCGTGCAGCGTGGCCTCACCAATTTCATTAAGGGTTAGGGGGGTTCTACGTATTAAAGCTGCTAAATACCAGAAGGCGTCGCCTAGTTCCTCCATAGCGATTTCTTTATTTTTTATCGGAAATGAATCTCTATGTGCTTTTTTTACAGCAGCAAGCAGTCCTCCTACCTCACCAAACAAACCATATTTAAGTTGATCAATTGACATCTGATCATTCTTAAAACGATCAGATGTTTTTGCTCTTTCATCGTAGTCGGTTAAAGTGAACAAGGAATTATCGGTTGTCATATTGTATCCTAAGCCAAATAATCAGAGCGAATGTCGAATATAAGCGGTAAAGATTGATCTCGATACATCGGTAGCAAACATGAATGTATTGCAATGGTTGTTGGCTACAGTTGTCGGCAACCCTGGCTGTTCTGCTGTGACATTACGCTGTTTACCGTATGACTCGACGTCATTTTGTGGCTCCTAGTGTCTGGTTGCCTCACTCGGCAAACTGGGTGCCTGTTTCTAAGGCTTCCAGGGTGTTATTGAGACATCGTTCGCAGTCCCATCACTTACAGGCAATGCTGCAAATGTAGAAAATATATCCAAAGTTCCAGTAGGGTTTTTCATTTCCGCTTGTAGTTTTTTTGCACTCCAAATTATGGTTGCTCTATCGCTTTCAATAGCCCCTAATGCCAATGCCTTGGAACGCATGTTTTTAGTTACGTCATAATGCGGGTAGGCCGATTGAGATTGAAACCAGCTTTTGCGTAACCCTAATTTTTTTGCAAATTTATGTAGCTCTTCAAGAGAATCAGCAACCAAGTGACACCACAGTTGCCCATGCCATTCGATTAATTCATTATCAACATATACGGCCATTTTGATTTTAATTTTGCAAATTTTTGTATATGATATGCAAAATGAGTAAAAAATACAAGCTAATTGACGCCAAAAACGCAGCCAAATTAGGCCAAGACCTTAAGAAATGTCGTGTCCAGAAAGGATATACATTAAAGGATTCGGCTATAAGATGTGGGGTTCATTTTGGTCAATTGTCTAGATTTGAGGTGGGGGAATTCAAGGCTATATCAAAAAATTTGCAAAAATATGCCAGTTTTTTGCAAATAGATATGAGTGCGTATTATGCTGTAACTAATGTGGATTTACCCGCACTTTCACAGAAAGTTTCTGAATTCATATCCCGTTCACCAAAGCATTTGGTGGTTATGGGCGTGATTTTAGAAGCTTTAGAGAAATTTGAGGCGATAGATCTGCCAGATTAAAATGCTTCAGCACAACGTTGGTTACGTTAACGCCAGCTAGTTATTGTTACAACAGCGAAATATGGGGTCAGGTCTTGACTTGTGCCTGTATGCTGTTATGATTAACCCATGTCAAGACCTTTAAGAATTGAGTTTGCCGGTGGCCTATATCATGTGACCTCACGTGGTGATGGTCGAGAAGCGATTTATTTAACCGATCAAGATAGGTTACTGTTTTTAGAATTGCTTGGAAATGTCGTTGAAACCTATAACTGGGCAGTACATGCTTATTGTTTGATGGATAACCACTATCATCTCTTGATAGAAACACCTGACGGTAATCTCTCTCAAGGCATGCGGCAGTTGAATGGGGTTTATACACAACGATTCAATCGAGGACATCAACGGGTTGGCCATGTGTTTCAAGGCCGGTATAAAGCGATCATTGTTCAGAAAGAATCCTATCTATTGGAAGTGGCGCGCTATATAGTCTTAAATCCGGTTAGAGCGCAAATGGTAAATAATCCGGCGGACTGGCCTTGGAGTAATTACCGCGCTACTGCTGGTTTTTGTGATTCACCGCCTTGGCTAACCACAGACTGGTTGCTTTCAAACTTTTCAGAGCAACGTAGCGCGGCGGTTGACGGTTATGTGCGTTTTGTAGCAGAGGGAAAAAATCTACCTCATTTATGGAAGCAATTGCGGAATCAGGTCTTTTTGGGTTCAGACATATTTGTGGCAAATCTGTTGAACAAACTAAAGAATGAGCCTTTAATTGAAATACCTTACGCTCAACGGCGGCCGCTTGCTAAAACCCTAGAGGAAATTTCAAAAGAGCATGATCGGGACATTGCTATTCTTCAGGCCTACGCCAGCGGAGCCTACACACTGAAGGAAATAGGCGGGCATTTTGGTTTGCACTATTCGCGAATTAGCCGTATTATCAAAAACAGTAAGGCAAAAGACAAGACCTGACACTTTGCTGCTGTTGCTTGTGCTATTTTAGTTTTTGCGTAAAATCTAAAAAATAGAGTGAGATTGTTTTAGTTTTTGGGAAAGTCATTACGATGAAAAACTTTAAGGCCGGAATAATCGTCCAGCAATCATATTATAAAAGCTTCCAGCCTAACACCATTAATCGTGTCTGGGAACTGGATAACATGGAGTTGATTCAGTTACTGGGGCAAGCAGACCGAGAATTGGGCAGACTGGATATGTATTCAGACTACATTCCAAACATTGATTTATTCATTCGCATGCATGTTCTGAAGGAGTCTACTCAATCCAGCAAGATTGAAGGCACGCAGACCAATATAGAGGAAGCACTTCTTGATCAGGAAGATGTTGCTTTAGATAAGCGGGATGATTGGGAAGAAGTACAAAATTATGTGGCAGCCATGAATGAGGCTATCGGAAATTTGCAGACGCTCCCTTTTTCAGCTCGCCTAATCCGTGAGACTCATAAAACCCTCATGCAAAGTGTGCGCGGCAAGCACAAGCAACCTGGAGAGTTTCGGCTCAGCCAGAATTGGATAGGTGGGGCGACGCTGAACGATGCGGTATTCGTGCCGCCCGTGCATACGTCTATCATTGAGTTAATCGGCGATATTGAACAGTTTGTGCATAACGATGTTGATTATTTTCCCGAGTTGCTGAAAATTGCCTTGGTGCATTACCAATTTGAAACAATTCATCCATTTTTGGATGGCAATGGCCGCGTAGGAAGATTGTTGATTACTCTGTATCTGGTGAGCAAGGGGATATTGAAAAAACCGGTGCTGTATCTGTCGGATTTTTTCGAACGCAATCGCTCACTTTATTACGACAACCTAATGCGGGTCAGGGAAAAAAACGACCTGCTGCAGTGGTTCAAATTTTTTCTGGTTGGTGTAATCGAAACAGCGAAAAGCAGCATTGACGCTTTTGACAATATTTTAAAACTCCAAAAGGTTGTAGATAGCCAATTACAAAGCTTGGGCAGTAGAGCTGTCAATGCGCAAAAAGTTATACATTACTTGTACCAGCGTCCGATGATCGATGCTTCCAAGGTAGGCGAGGTGGCGGAAATATCTGCCGCATCAGCTTACAAACTGATTGTTGATTTAGAGCAGTTTGGCATTTTGAAAGAAATTACAGGCGGCAAACGCGGCAAACTGTATACGTTTGAAAACTACTTGAAGTTGTTCAAATGAGGCGTAAATCTAGGCGCACTAGTCAAACAATACCGACCCAAAATCAAGCAAAATCAAAACAACTTGAAACCGTGTAAATATAAGGCATAAACTATCGTTTCACGTTGCTTCAAATCGTCCGGGTAGCACTCGTAACGCGAAGGTCGTAGGTTCGATTCCTATCTCCGGCGTCTTGTTTTTAGCAAATGCTTCAATAACTTGAAGCATTTTAGCCTATCATCTAGTCTAAGCCTTTTATAAGCTGTTGGTTAGTATCCATTTAGAGCAGTAAAATGATAACCTCATAAGGAGACAATATGGCGATAACTTTACAAGCCGAAGTGCAATTCGACCAAGTTGGCCACTTGGTAATCCCCATCGAATTAATCCAAGCTATCGCTTGGTGATCGGGCCTGTTTGGCATTTGCCATGCGCAGACAAGTACCCGTATTTACTGCCGACCGGCCATGGCTTGAAATTGCTTCGATTTTGAATCTGGATCTACGGGTCATACGCTAAATTTATATGTTAAATTTATTTGTTGCCCATCCTGGTTGCTCTGTTTGCGCCTATACACTGAAGGAAATCGATGGACATTTTGGTTTGCACCATTCGCGAATTAGCCGAATTATCAACAACAGTAAGGCAAAAGACAAGACCTGACACTTTGCTTCCCAGGACATCCGGCATTGTTACGAATGTGGGATAAACGTCAGCGGGGATATCGGGCAATGGGTTACAGAATGGCAGACCAATCCTCAATGAACTAAATCTTAAAGATCAGAACCGGGAACAAATACGGCCTAAAAATTATTGAAATTTAGGCGTAAAATTAGGCGCATTGGTCAAACGATACTGACCCAAAATCAAGCAAATCCACACAACTAGAAGCCGTGCCTATACGGGAGACATATCCAAGTTGACAATTGCTCTAAAGCAGGTAGTTTATAATGGGAAAGACCTAAATAATTATAACAACCCGGCGGAGATAAATATGAAACGAAACAGTTACTTGATGACATTGGTTTTAATGCTCGTCGCCAGCGCATCTTGGGCTTATGGCGGTGGCTCTACAAGTAGTGCTAAAGCCTGCGCCAAACCCAAATTTACTGACTTTGCTCCGGCGGAAAATAATGAAGTTGCGGCCGGTTCAGGCTTTTCTTTCACGGCGTCCGCAAATACGAACCCGAGTAGTATCAAGGTTAACGTAAAAGGGATGCCGGCGGATATAAATGTTACATCCAAAAAAACAGGCAGTTTTGAAGTCAGCGGCAAGTTACCGGCTTCTTTAAAAGGTGATTACGCCAGAATCGCCATCACCGCCGAAGCTCCAAACAATTGTAATGGCGCCGGCGGATGGTTGGTCAAAATAGCGAAATGAATTTCCATCCATAAACTGGGCTGTTGGCTTCCTTGTGTTCCGCCGCGAGTTTGGCGCGGACTTGATCCGCGGTGACGGCTCGCGACGGATCGGTTTTAAGCTCATTATACGCGGGGCCGACTCGCTCATGAAGCCGATTTTCGATAGCGCGGTCACGGGCCATTAATACTCGGAGTCCATCTCGGATCCTCCGAGGATTGCCGCCATTATTGATCAATAACGGACATTACCCATAATTTGGTGTATTATTTTCTGGAATCATACACACAGGAGCATCCCATGCGCACTAACATCAGCATAGACGATACCTTAATGGCCGATGTGTTAGCGGCAACCGGAATTAAAACCAAGCGGGAAGCGGTGGAGCAAGGTTTAAAAACCTTGTTGCTGCTCAAACAGCAAGAAGCCATCAAAGCTTTTAAAGGCAAATTAAAGTGGGAAGGCAATCTGGATGAAATGAGGACTGATAGTTGATATTAGTAGACTCCAGCGTTTGGATCGACTATTTCAATGGCGCGGAAACGCCAGCAACCAAAAAACTGGATGGTTTGTTGGGCGTTCAACCGGTCTGTAGCGGTGATCTGATTCTGGCGGAAGTGCTGCAAGGTTTCAGACAAGATAACGATTATCAAGCCGCCAAAAGCTTGCTTTGTTCTTTACCAATATACGCTATGCTAGGAACCGATATCGGTTTAAAAAGCGCGGATAATTTCAGATTCTTGCGTAAGCAGGGTATCACTATCCGCAAAACCATTGATACGCTGATTGCCACCTATTGTATCGAATGCGGCTTGCCGCTTTTACATTCCGATAAAGATTTTCTGCCGTTTCAACAGTTTTTAGGCTTGATGACGGTATGAAAAAACTTGTTTCCGATTGCCTGCATTATTCCGCTAACAGTGTCGTAATCGCTGACTTTGCATTACATTGAGCGATTGCTTCCGCCAACTGTAATTCATTCAATTTATGTTTGATAGCTTCGGCGCCGTTGAACTCAAACACTCGATAATCCTTTTTGGCAAAGGTCACGATTTGGCATTTCTTAAATGGCATATTTTCAAACGGCAATATTGTAGGATTCGGATTTAGTGGGGCGGTCCCTTCCGAACTGGGTGCATAAATCAAAAATTCACCTTTCATCGCGAGTACGGCGCGATATTGATTTGCGGTAGTCAAATATAAGCAGCTAACTTCAACCTCTTTTTCTTTTAATCTCATTTTGTTAAATTCCTTGATTCATTTAATTTTCTTAGTGGATCGAGCAGAGGTTTAAGTCCATTGTGATCCATCTCCTGCATCAGCGCCAATAACCGGCCTAGTTCTCCCTTGGGAAATCCTTCTCGTGCAAACCAATTAAGGTAATGACCGGGTAAATCCGCGATGACTCGCCCTTTGTATTTTCCATAAGGCATGGCGAATGTAACCAGCTTTTGCAAATCTTCGGGTTGCATCGGTAAGTTCAACTCAGGAATATGTTTGCGCGATCAGATTTACGCTGGCTCCGCACGCTGAAGTAATTAAAAATCAGCCAAATGAACTATTGGCGGTAATCAATGTCGATTATTTCGATAATTACCTAATTGTAGCCAAATAGCTCCACATTTAACAAGAATTTGAAAAAAATGTGAAACAATATAAGGAGATCGTCAAATGAATACAATTTTAGAAAAGCTTTTTCCTTCGATTATGTTTTTCGGAACCTTATTGTTATCTTTAGCAATTTTTTCCGCAATGTATTTTTATGTTAATCGTATTAAACCTAGCCATATTGTTAGGGCTGGTACGTATGTCTTGATTCTTATTGCTTTCGTCGCCATTGCACTGTTAGGTGGTTGGGATATAGGGACAAAGCTAGCCTGTTCCCCCGCCAATTCTCCTGATCATTGTGGCGTATGGGGATTTTTAATAACTGCGCCTATCTCCGGCGCCTTGGGAATTTTTCTTGCCGAGCTTGCGCTTTATCGTAAGCAGTGATGTTTTTATGTTACTACGCGGCTAAGCATCTTTCAAAAAAGAACAAAAACCCGCGAGTTACAAGACTTAGCGGGTTTTTTGTTGTCCGTTGAACGTCTTACCCCAATACTCCATCCACCGCCGCCTGGGCCACCGACAAAGCCTTTTTGGCTGCTTGGACGCTGTTAGGATTAACCGCCGCCGAGGCTTTAACACTGGCGTCATTATTTTTGACAATCGCATCGGCCGCATCCGCTGAATCGACCGGCGCAAAATCCTTGCTATTCGCGGCGGTTTGCGACTGAACAAAATTTAGTTCATTTCGTTCAAAAATGTCTCTTTGCGCCTGGGTCAATCCCCCGTCCTCGGCCTTGTCGTGACAGGCGTCGATAACGGCTTGCAGGGAGTCGATAAACGATTTTTTTTCAGCATCGCTGGCCATAATTCATAACCTCTGAATTCCAAAACTATAAAGCCGCCAGTTTCAGCGCGAAACTGGCCAAATTGGCGAAATTCGTTAAGCCGGTGTTGAATTCCTTGATATTCTCAGCCGCTTTTAGGGCCTTGTCGGCGTCAGTTAGTTTGTTGTCTAGCAGGTCGGCAACGTGTTGGTGGGAGTCGTTGAATTGGTTGATTGCCTGGGACAGCGGGTTCTTTAAGGATTTAACCTGATTCGCCAGTTCCTTTTGCTGCACGATTCGGTATAAAAACGCCTCGCGGTCTTTTTCAGTGGCGAACTCCTTGCTGGTCCTGTTCCTGTTGTAATAGCCGCTCAAGGTATCCTCAATCAGCCGGGTGTTGTTGAAATACGTCGTTGCGTAGATTCTGCCGGCATTTTGGGCGACGATGTTCAGCGTCTGCTTCAGGGATGCGGCGGCGTTGGCCTGGGGTTTGACATAGGCTTTTATCGATGCGGCGTCCTGTGCGTTTTTCTTCAATCCCTCGAAAAAGCTGATTAAATTGGGAAGAGCGTTGGCCAGCGGCTGCACGGCTTGTTCTTCAGTAGCCATGTCGGCAGGCACAGACTGCTGTACAATGGTTAAAGTGGTGTTCAGTTGATCCAGGGTTTTCTGAATATCGTCGGCGATTGGGTGGTCGGGATCCGTGGTGTATTGCGCCAGTCCGTCCAGGTAGGTGGACAGGGCTGCGACCACCTGAGTGGTGGCGTTTAAGGCGATTCTCGACGTTGGAAATAACACCATTTTCCGGCCTATGGCCTTATTTTGTTGCCATTCCAGTATTTCCGCGTCGCTCAGACACAGATTTTTTACAGCGGTATCGGCATGAATCAGAATGTAGTATTCGGCAAAACCGCAATCCGGGTGGGTTGCCAGAATACTCGCCGCCAACTGGGTCTGGTTGGTGTATATCGTATCGTTGAATTTATTGATCTCGACAATTATGTTGTGGCCGTTGCTGACCTCGGTGGCCGATTCTTGTTTCACCAGCACCTGTTGACCGCAGCCGGAGGTTAGGATTCCGCACAATACAAGCATGTAAAGCTGTTTCATAAGCAATATCTTTTATGGATTTAGTTTTAAATACAGAGGTTCATCCCTGGTTTGCCGGCAGTTTGAATCCCAGGTAAGTGCCGCTGCTGATGCCCATCAGCGCTAGCAGGTTGCCGTCGAAATCCGGCATGCTCAAATCATTGCAGACCTTGGAAATAAAAATAACGATCAAGGCTATGGTCCAGGAGAATATCTGGAACCGGTGGAAGCTGACTCCGCCGTTGTCGCTGAGGATATCGTTGATAAAACCGTTGGAGGCGGCAGGTTTCATGGCTTCGTTCAACACATTGATTTGCACTTTGCCGTGGGTTATTTCTTGTTCCTTGCCCGCTAATTCGCCGGACTTCGCCGTCAGGGCGGTTTGCAAGTCGGCCAGATTAGCGGGCGGCGGCGTAACAGCCAGAGCCGAGTTTAGCTGGGCGATCTGGGTTTGCAGATTCTGCTTTTCCACCTCATTCTGTCTCAGAGCCGTAGTCAATCCGTCCAGCTGTCTTTGCTGGTCCGCCAGTTTGCCTGAATCCACCGCCGCCGCGCCCAGGCCGGTGGCTGCGCTTATGCCTATCAAGCCCAGCACCGATGGTGTTAAATTGGACAAATCGCTGGTGACTATCCAGATAAACAGATAGGAAACCAGCACCACAAAAAACCAAGCCGCCATTTGAGAGCGGGACAGGCTGAAGGGTTTGCGTAAAACCATTGCCGATCCTGCTGGCGTGGGCGGCTGTGCGCCCGGTTCCCTGAGGACATCGCTTTTAATGGTAAGCCAGATGAAGAACCCTAACAGCAGGAAGGTGAAGGCGCAAAACCCCTTGAACCAAACTGGGTCGAGCACGATGAGCCTCGCCTCAATCGAGCTTGGAAACTGTTTGCCGTCGTAACCCAGGCTAACTATTACCTTCCGGCTAAAACTATAAACGCTGTCTCTCCCCGATTTAAGCAATTGCCGCCAAGTTTGCCGGAGGGCGGGGGTGTCACTGTTTGACGCGGCCAAGTAATCCAGATTGTAAATGACCAGGGTGTTATTGTTGGTGAAAGCCGGTTTCAGCTCCGGCAAGGCGACGCCGTCCAGAAACAACGTCAGTTTATTCGGGTCCACGGGATGTACGGGGTCTTGCTTTTGCCAGACATCCACATTGTTTACGGCCAGGGTAACAGGACGGTTCAGCTCCAGTACCAGTTTATCTTTTGGCTGAACAATTTCCGGAACCGCCGAGTCCGCCGCCGTCAGGCTCTGCCCGCATAGGAAAACCAACAAAATCTGCATTAGCGCTGTGTATTTCATCTATTGACCTCTTTTCTCAAGGAATTGATTCAATCGAGCGGCTAACGGACCGCTATCCTGGCTCCATTAAAAAGCTATTGCCTATGCGCCAGGCTTGGCTTTCTTGCTTTGGCTGATCTGCTGGCCGACCGAATTCAAATACGCTTTCGCCTTTCCGTGGGTCTGCAAGCCGCGGCTTTTGGCAAACACGGCGGCTTTGTCCGCCGGCCGGTTTAAGTGGTTGTCCAGTTTGGCCGCCGTGAATAAAAACGCCGGCAAATTGCCGGGGACAATAGCTTTATCCGGCGTGTCGGCGGCGGGCGGGGCCGTTTTGGCGTTGGCTACCCCGTCGGCGGCGGAATCGGGCAGTACATAAGGCGTATCCTGGCGAGGTTCGGACAGGCTTAACAAACCGGTCAGGTTGTTGGCGGCGGCGTCGCGCCGGGTCAACGGAGCCAGGCCGACCAGCGCCTCCAGCGTCGCCGGAATAGAGGAATGGTCGTAAACCCTGTGATCTATCGCGCCTTTGGGAATATAAGGGGAAATCACTACCGCCGGCACCCGCACCCCCAACTGCTGGAAATCAAAGCCGTGAATTGCGTATTTGCGATCATCTCCCGGCGCCACGGCGGGCGGCGGGGTTACGTGGTCGAAGAAGCCGCCGTGCTCGTCGTAAGTAATGATCAGCAGGCTGTTTTCCCACAGCGGCGAATTGCGGATGGTTTCATAAACTTCCTTGATCAACTGTTCGCCGTTGCGCACATCGTCCTTGGGATGTTGGGACTGGCCGCCGGCGTAGGAGCCGTTGCTTAGATCGCCGTAATTAGGCTCGATAAAAGTGTAAAAATACGGATAATCGCCCTGGATGTCGGCGGCGAAACGATCGAAATGCTGGTAATCGTCAATTTTGATATGGCTCAGCGCCGCCACGCAGGGAATGGAGCCCAGGAACGGCTGCTGCTTGCCGCAGTAGATGCGCCACGGATTCTTCAGGCCCTTGTTTTCCAGAGCCTGGAAAATGCTGCCGTTGTCAAACTCAAAGCCGTCAACCCCTTCCCACAAAGCCATTTGCGCCGTGGTCGGGCTATCGTCCAGACCGTGCGAGGTCGCGCCGTGGACGAAGAAACGGTTAGGCCAGGTCGGGCCAGGCAGGGAGGAAAACCAGTGGTCGCACACCGCGAACTCGGTGGCCAGGGTGTAAAGCACTGGTAATTGTGTTTGGCTTTGGTAACACTTTAAAATGTCGCCGTATTGGTCCGCATGGTTCTGCACCTCGGTGGTGGTATCGGTCGCGAAATCGTAAACATAGCCGGACTGGTTGATAGGTGGGTAGGGCTGGGCTGGCGGAAAAGCCACCCCTTCACCGCACAATTGGTGTAAAGCGTTTTTCAACTCGTGCGCCGGGCCGTAGCTCATGGACCAGTCGGCAGGGGTTTTTACCTGATAAGGCTTGTCGTTGTAACTGTTGCTGTAGGCCTGGGATACGCCGTCTATGGCGGTGGGTTGGCCGGTTTCCGCGTCCACGCCGGTAATATTGGAAAAACCCAGCATGTGGTCGAAAGAACGGTTTTCCATCATCAGCACAAATAGGTGCTTGATTTGGGCGTTGGGATTGGAATTGTTTTCCGCCATGATTGATTACCTGAAATCGTCATTAATTATGTTGCGCAATATACGGCATTCCCCGATGGGACATACCGTAAATCAGATTTCAGCTCAGTCGGAATAAACAGTAATCGCGACAGTAAAAATGCTGAAACCGTCCCTTTAAGACATAATGCCAAGATAAGAACCTAGACAGACGATTCTACTCGTAACAATAATTTTTGATATTGCATCTTTCTAGAGGATTTGTCCAGCGTTTTTGAGAGTTTTACTACTGTCCGCGTGAACTGAACCGCCCCATTATTTTGTTGGGATTTAAGGATAAAGCTAGATTGTAGCGTATGGGGATTCTTAAGGACTGGGCCTATCTCAGGCGCCTTGGGAGTTTTTCTTGCCGAGCCAGCGCTTTATCGTAGGCATCTTTCAAAGCTCATGGCTGACTATAATGTATGGCGTTTCTAAGGTTGGATAATACGAAGTAAAGCAGTTGGATTCCGATTATTTTGATAACGAAAAAACAAAAACCCGCGAGTTATAAGACTTAGCGGGTTTTTTGTTGTCTAGCAGGGTTTAACTAGGCATATTGAGATGCTGTCAAATTTAGCGTTACTAATAACGATGATCTTAAATGCGGAAAAATTTACGCTAAAGCTAATCAAACTGTTATCGATGTTCATCACATCCAATTGTGCAAAAGCCCGGTAAAGAGAAAATTTATTATTTCTCCGGCAAAGTTGTCTTATGCATCCGCTTCTGCGGGCGCGGAGGCTGAATCGGGCGCGGTTTCAAGTGTAGGTGGCGGCGGGGAAATAGTCATCCGCAATTTTTCGGCCGTTTTGGTTGCTTTCGCGCCGGAAAGTATTAAATTGTCGTATTTGTTAATATCCAGCTCAAGTTTTTCTGGTTTTCCCTCTGCCTTGGGTTCATAAATTCCAATTTTATTGTTTTTTTTATCTGAAGGTTTGGCAGGGTCGCCGGCCAATATATGACTGACCTTATATGGTTTACTCTTAACGTAGTGAAGGAAAATTTTCATAATTATCTGATTTTTAGGTTTTAAAATTTGATTTTGTTGAATCAAAGCTCATACGGAATCGCCCCAATTTTAACCTTATTCAAAAGTTGAGGTTAATTGGGCCAATTTTTGTTTAGCCGTTATGCTTCCCAAAGCTTTATTAGGCTGTTCATAATTATAAGTCCAAAGCCAGCTTGTCGCAAAATCCAGAACCTGACCGATGGAGCCGAATAGGCTAATCAATCATAACCGAATGGTTCGGTAATAATGCATCTGATAGATGCAAAAATAATTTTTATCCGCCGGCCACTATTTTTTACCCCGGATCATGATGTATTTTATAAAAAATTATCGCGGACGTTCGGTGACCGTTATGCGTGTAAAATTAAATGGTTATCCCAGAAATAAGTTTTTTTGCCGATGAAACAAATTGGAGATGTATCGAATAATCGTTTAATCGGGAAGATAAACAAACAATTTTTCTAGTACGACGACTCTTTCCAAGTCGCGCCTGCGTCTTTCCTCTTTTCTTTTATTGGAAGGATTAAAATTATGAGATTTATTTGCCCGGCGGTCGTTATGCCAGTGTCTGGTAAAATACGGGTCAACCGCAAAACGTAAATTGTGGATAGCGCCGTGATTCAGTAATTTGATTAACGGCGTTACGATGCTGTCTGGCCCGACCCTGACCAGACCGTGGCGTTCGTAAATATGGCCTTTCTTATCGACCAGTTCGAAAATTTGTATGGATTTTATCGCGCCATGTTTATTTGGAAACTCTGCTTTAATAGCGGCGGAGACAAAGTTTTCAATGTCTTCAATGCCGATATGAGGATGGATTTTCTTGATGATTAAAAACACGGTAAAATGAATGGTTAAAAAACAAATGTTAACATTGATTTATGTTGTTAGCTACGCCGCGTTACAAGGCTGGCGGCGCCGGAACCGAAAGCCGATTCGGGTAAAATAAAATTCTATTCGAATCTATTCTTGATTTGGTTGATAATATACGGTTTTGATGATGGTCTTTTGCAAATTCAGCCGGTTATGAAGCTGGAAAAAATCAAACTTTCGGGTTTTAAATCCTTTGTCGATCCTACCACTATTCCGATTAACGGCAATTTAACCGCCATAGTCGGCCCGAATGGTTGCGGCAAATCCAATATCATAGACGCAGTACGCTGGGTTATGGGGGAAAGCTCCGCCAAACATTTACGCGGCGGCAGCATGACCGATGTGATTTTTAACGGTTCGTCCGGCCGTAAGCCGGTCAGCGTGGCTTCAGTCGAACTTATTTTCGACAATAGCGAAGGCCGGGCCGGCGGCGAATATGCCCGTTATAACAATATTTCGATAAAACGGCAGGTCAACCGCGACGGCCTTGCCCTGTATATGCTGAACGGTTCGCGCTGCAGGCGTAAGGATATTACCGACTTGTTTTTAGGGACGGGCCTGGGTTCGCGCAGTTACGCCATTATCGAACAAGGCACGATTTCCAGAATGGTGGAAGCCAAGCCGGAAGATTTACGGGTGCATATAGAAGAAGCGGCGGGAATTTCCAAATATAAAGAGCGCCGCGCCGAAACCGAAACCCGGATGCGCCATACCCGGGAAAATCTGGAGCGCTTGGACGACTTGCGCGACGAGGTGGACAAACAGATTAAAAATCTGGCCAAGCAAGCGCAAAAAGCGGAAAAATATACGGAATTAAAGAAGCAGGAGCGGCAGTTGAAGCTGGAGCTCCTGGCCATGCGTTGGCAAAATTTTCACGCGATCGCACAGAAGCTGGAAGGCAATTTACAAACCGTGGCCGCGGAGCATAATCGCTTATTCGTGCTGCTGCGGGATCTTGAAAAAAGCATGGAAGACCAGCGCGGCGAACAGAAACGCAAACGCGAGCAATTCGACGCCAAGCAAGACGATTATTATAGTATCGTAGCTGACGTCAACCGTCTGGAGCTGGCGATTCTGCATAACGAAAAAAGTTATCAGGAAACCGAACAGGAGATTAACCGTTTGAAATCGCAAGCCGCGCACGCGCAAAGCGAGTGCGATAAAGACCGGCTGCAACTGGAGGAAATCCGCCAGACGTTGCAGGAAGCCGAGGAAACGATGATTGTAGCCAGAGAGCGCGAAGAGGATGTGCTTGGCCTGTATCAGGACGCCCAATGGCAAAAGCAGCAGTGGCAGCAGCAATGGGAGGCTTTTTTAGCCGAAAACGCCGGTTTTCGCGAACAGGCCGAAGTGCAGCGGACTAAATTAACGCAATTGGAAAATCAGAATCGGCAGTTACGGATGCGATTGGAAAAATTGCAAAGTGAGCGCGATACTCTGCGGGCGACAGGGCTGGACGAGCAATTGGAGGCATTGGCCGGCGGTATGGAGTTAATAGAAACCGAGCGCCAGCGGTTACAACAGCGTTTGGAAGCGGATTTGCACCGCTTGAACGAATTGCGGCCGCGTATTAAGCGGCAGCAAGAGCAATTACACGACAACCGCGCGGAGTTGCAGCGCATCAACGGCAAAATTACGTCTTTGGAGCTGTTGCAGCAGCACGCCATGGGTAAAGATAAAAAGGAATTGTCCGATTGGCTTGAACAAGTCGGCTTGCAACAACAACCGCGGCTAGCGGAATTTTTAGACGCCGAGCCGGACTGGGAAAATGCCGTGGAGACAGTATTAGGCCATGCTTTGGAAGCTATTTGCGTGGATGACGCTACGGCCATTCAGGATGAATTGGCGCGGTTGGAAAAACAATCTCTGATGATTTACGAAACCTCAGCCGCGCAAACTCATACCGCCGCTCAGGATACGTTGCTGAGTAAAGTAAGTTGCCGATGGGATTTGTCCGGTTTGTTAAGCGGCATATACTGCGCCGACACTATGCGCCAAGCGCGGGAAATGGCCTTGCAGGCGCACGAATCCGTGGTATTGGCGGACGGCGCGTGGATAGGGCGGAACTGGATAAGGATTAGCCGCGGCAGCGACAGTAAAGCCGGCGTATTGCATCGCGAGAAAGAATTGCGCGATTTAAAACAAAGGCTTGCAGAATTACAATTGGAGCTTGGTGAAAATGAGCAACATTTGTTGAATTGCGAACAGGAATTGAAATCCGTCGAAATCAGCCTGGAAGAAAACCGGCGGGCGGAAAAAATCCTGAGCGCGGAATTTTCGGCCAAAAGCGCGGAATACAGCGCCCAAACAGCGCATTTTCAGCAACAAACCCGGCGTTTGCAGCAATTGGAGCTGGAGATTACCGAAATTACCCAGCATTTTGATGAAAATGCGGAAGCGATAGCCGAGGCGGAAATGATCAGGGAGGATGCGGAGCAGGCCTTGGCGGATTTGCAGGAAAAAAAATTGGAGTTGGAGCAGTTGAGCCAAACATTGCAAGTCCAGCAGCAAAACAGCAATGCATCGGTCGATGAGGCGCGCAAACATTTGCAGCGTCTCCAAGCTCAGATAGAATCGTTAAAGTCGTCTGAAATTCTTACCGTCAAACAGATAGAGCGTTTGCAGTTACAACATGGCCAGGCGGCCGAACATATCGCCGCTTTGGAGATGAAGTTGCGGACGGCTTTATCACCGATGGACGAGGAAAAAAAGCAACTGGAATTACTGATAGAAGAAAAAGAGGCGTTTGAGGAAAGTCTGGCCGCCGAGCGTCAGATGCAACTCGCCGGCGAGCAATCGATTAGTCAATTGACCGAGCAATATTCGCAAACTCAAGCGGCTTTGGAGAAGCAAAAACAAGCGCTGGACGGTTTGCGCTTTGATCAGCAAGATAGCCGGGTGCGTCAACAAACCATTAGCGAGCAATTAAAGGAGCTGAATGCCGATCCTGAGCAGGTGTTGGCCGGCTTATCCGCCGGCGCCAAGGAAACGGCGTGGAAAGCCGAGCTTGATGACGTAATGGCGGAAATCGAAAAACTGGGCGCGATTAATTTGACCGCGATTGAGGAATATAAAAGTCAATCGGAACGTCTGAATTTTTTGAACGAACAGCGGCAGGATCTGCTGGATGCGTTGAATACGCTCGATCAAGCCATCAGCAGAATCGATAAGGAAAGCCGGCAGCGTTTTAAGGAAACTTTCGACAAAATTAATCAAGGTTTGCAGGAAAAATTTCCGCTTCTGTTTGGCGGCGGACAAGCTTACCTGGAACTAACCGAACAGGATGTTTTGGAGGCGGGCGTTAATATAATCGCCCGTCCGCCGGGCAAGCGGAATAGCTCGATACATTTACTATCCGGCGGTGAAAAGGCTTTGACCGCGGTAGCGCTGGTTTTTTCGATTTTTGAGTTGAATCCGGCGCCGTTTTGCTTGTTGGATGAGGTTGATGCGCCATTAGACGACGCAAACGTAGTAAGATTTTCAAAAATGGTGGAAGATATGTCCGAAACTGTGCAGTTTTTGTACATATCACATAATAAAGTCACAATGGAAATTGCAAAACATTTGGCGGGTGTTACCATGAAGGAGCCTGGAGTATCCAGAATGGTAGCTGTTGATATTGAAGAAGCGGTAAGCATGGCGGAAAGCTGATGGACAAAGAATTATTAAGAGTCGTGATTATTTTAATCGGTATGCTGGTTATGATCGGCATGCTGTTATGGCATTTTTTAAAGTCGTTGCGTGGGGGGCGCCGAGAGCCGGATGAATTTGAAGAGCCGGCCTACGATGAAACGGGCGACGACTATGCGGATGAGCCGATATTCAAGCACGGTGTTCACGCGCGGGATTCGATGATAGACGGGGACGCCTTGCTTGACGATGACGAGATCAGGCCGCGCGGATTCCAGCATACCGCTAATCGAGCCGCGACCGGCGTTTCCAAATCATCCGTTTCGCGTAATGATTTGCCGAAATTGATTGAGTTTAAGCTTATAGCCCGTGACGACCGGGGTTTTAATGGCGAAGATTTATTCGAAGCATTCGAAACAGCCGGTCTTGAATACGGCAGCGTCAAAGTTTTCGAGCGGGTTGATAAATTTCGTATGGTGCATTTCGCCGTGGCGAGTATGAAAGATCCGGGCACTTTCCCCGATATTAACCAGGAAAAGTATTATTGTCCGGGTATCGTGTTTTTTCTGCAGCCGCGCGAAGTTGAATCGCCCGCCGAGGTATTCGAGGATTTTATTGAAACCATAGACGTGCTGGCCGAAAAATTGGATGGCGTGGTCTGCGATCATCAAGATCAGCCGGTAACCGCGGAAACCTTAGTCAATTTCCGGCAAATGCTGGTTCGGAATTAGTCGCGCCTAAAAAAAATTGAATATCAGCCTAATGGCGCGTGTTAATACCGTTCTATTTTGGGTTTTAACTTAATTAAGCTATTGTTTAATATATAATGTAATCTTTAAGCGAGCGCCATTCGGGGACTCCCCGCCTATTGTTAAACAAATTAGTTGAGATCAAGTGATCCAAAAAAATATCAGAAACTTTTCCATCATAGCTCATATCGATCATGGCAAATCGACTTTGGCCGACCGGTTTATCCAAATATGCGGCGGTTTAAGCGATAGGGAAATGGAATCGCAAGTGCTCGATTCGATGGATCTGGAGCGGGAGCGCGGCATTACCATCAAAGCGCAAAGCGTAACGCTGGATTACAAAGCCGCGGACGGTGAAGTTTATCAGCTTAATTTTATCGATACGCCGGGGCATGTGGACTTTTCGTATGAAGTTTCAAGATCTTTGGCGGCTTGCGAAGGCGCTTTGCTGGTGGTTGACGCCGCGCAGGGCGTTGAAGCGCAAAGCGTCGCAAACTGCTATACTGCTTTAGAGCAAGGTCTGGAAGTCGTGCCGGTCTTGAATAAAATCGATCTGCCTTCAGCCGAACCCGAACGGGTGATGACCGAAATCGAGGATGTCATCGGCATTCCAGCGGATGAAGCGCTGAAAATTAGCGCCAAAACCGGTTTAGGCGTGGAGGCGGTGCTTGAGCAGTTAATTCGGAAAGTGCCGCCGCCCAGCGGCGATGAAAATGCGCCCTTGCAAGCGCTTATCATAGACTCCTGGTTTGATAATTATCTGGGGGTGGTTTCGCTGGTGCGTATCGTTAACGGCAGCCTGCGCAAGAAACAGAAAATTACCGTTATGTCGACCGGCAAATCGTTTCTGGTCGAAAAACTAGGCGTATATACGCCCAAACAGTTAGAAAAACAGGCTTTGCATACGGGAGAGGTCGGTTTTATCGTCGCCGGCATTAAAGATATTTTCGGCGCTCCGGTGGGCGATACCATAACCGCAACCGACAATCCGGCCGCCGTTAGCCTGCCGGGTTTTGAAACCGTACAGCCCAGGGTTTTTGCCGGTTTATACCCGGTTAGCGCCGATGATTACGGCAATATGCGCGAAGCATTGGACAAGCTGCGTCTGAACGACTCGGCGCTGAATTACGAGCCCGAGACCTCGCAGGCGTTGGGTTTCGGTTTTCGGTGCGGTTTTCTGGGCATGCTGCACATGGAAATTGTCCAGGAGCGTTTGGAGCGCGAATACGATATTGATTTGATTACCACGGCTCCTACCGTTGTTTACGAAGTCGAAACTCACAACGGCGAGGTCATTTTAGTGGATAATCCGGCAAAATTACCCGACGCCGGCACGATTACCGATATACGCGAGCCGATTATTCTGGCTAATATTCTGGTGCCGCAAACTTATCTGGGCAATGTAATTAATCTTTGCATAGAAAAGCGCGGCGTGCAAAGAAATATGCAATATGCCGGAAATCAGGTGTCGTTAAATTACGAGCTGCCGTTAAGCGAAGTCGTGCTGGATTTTTTCGATCGCCTTAAATCGGTCAGCCGTGGTTATGCGTCGTTCGACTACGAGTTTTTACGTTTCGATTCGGCGCCTTTAGTTAAGTTGGACGTTTTAATCAACGGCGACAAAGTGGATGCCTTATCGATAATAGTGCATAGGGATTTAAGTCAGAACCGTGGGCGGGATCTGGTCGAAAAAATGAAAGACCTGATTCCGCGGCAAATGTATGAAGTAGCTATTCAGGCGGCCATCGGCTCCAAGGTTATCGCCCGCTCGACGGTAAAAGCCATGCGCAAAAATGTTACCGCCAAATGTTACGGCGGCGATATAACCCGTAAGAAAAAACTATTGGAAAAGCAAAAAGCGGGAAAAAAACGGATGAAACAAGTTGGCAGTATAGAGATTCCCCAGGAAGCGTTTCTGGCGGTGTTACAGGTTAATAAAGAATAAAAAAGCAAATAAAAGTTTATGGATTATGATTTTTCATTTTTTCTGGTAACGGCTACTTTTGTTACCGGTGTCGTGTGGGGGGGGTATTATTTATATCTAAAATACACTCGCCAGCCTTATCCGGTTGAAAAAGAGCCCATGCTGGTCGAATACGCCCGGTCGTTTTTCCCGGTCGTATTTATCGTATTGTTATTGCGGTCTTTTTTGTTCGAACCGTTTCGGATACCGTCCGGCTCCATGATGCCGACTTTATTAATCGGGGATTTCATCCTGGTCAATAAATTTACTTATGGCGTGCGTTTACCGGTTTTGAACACTAAAATAGTCGAAATGAACGAGCCGAAACGTGGCGATGTCGTGGTATTCCGTTTTCCGAAACAACCGTCCGTGGATTATATAAAACGGGTGATAGGCTTGCCCGGAGACCGGATCGCGTATTACGACAAAAAATTGTTTGTGAACGGCCTGCCGGAAAAGCAAGTTTCCCTGGGGCGTTATCAAGGCGTTGGGCAAGGCGCCAATATGTCCGGCGCGGAACAGTTAACTGAAAACCTGGAAGGCGTGGAGCATTCCATTTTAATCAGCCGTGGCGTTTCTACCGTGGAAGATGTATTTGTGGTGCCGCCGGGGAATTATTTTGTCATGGGCGACAATCGCGATAACAGCAATGACAGCCGTTATTGGGGTACGGTGCCCGAGGCGAATCTGGTTGGCAGGGCGGTTGCTATCTGGATGAACTGGGACTGGGAAAATCACGGTATCGCGTTTAACCGTTTAGGAACGGTAATTAAATGATATTTAAGGATTAACCGGGTGAATTTAAAAACGCGGCAGCAAGGAATAAGCGCAATTTCCCAATTATTTGTCATTATTATAATTCTGTCGGTGTTTTTGCTGGCGCTGAAAATTATCCCGATTTATTTAAACAATTATAAAGTCGCCAGTAGCTTGAAAGCCCTGCAAAATACCCCTGGACTGCTCAGTCTTTCCGCAACGGAAATAAGAAGCAAACTAGATAAATATTTTGATATGAATTACGTGGAGCATGTTACCGCGCAGGACATAAAAATTGTTAAGCAATACGACTATGTGAAAGTCGATATTAATTATGAGCGTGTTGAGCCTATAGTCGGCAATCTCAGCGTACTTGTTGAATTTAATGAAGGATTTCAATCTGGAAAGTGATTAAGCAACCCGAAATTTTGGCTAAAAAATTAGGCTTGAATTTTAACCAGCCCCAGCTTTTCACTATGGCCTTGACTCACCGCAGCATGGGCGCTAATAATAATGAGCGTCTGGAATATCTCGGCGATTCGGTGTTAGGCTTCGTTATCGCGCGTCAATTATACGAATTATTTCCTAATGCCGGCGAAGGCGTGCTCAGCCGGTTGCGCGCCAGTCTGGTCAATCAAACCGCGTTGGCCGAACTTGCCAGAAATCATCATCTCGGCGATTTTCTGATTTTAGGGTCCGGCGAACTGAAAAGCGGCGGTTTCCGGCGCGAATCCATCCTTTCGGATGCCTTGGAAGCCATAATCGGCGCTATCCTGCTCGATCAAGGCGTAGAATTTTGCCGAAACTGGATACTGGAGCTGTTTGCGCAGAAGTTTGCCGATTTAAAGGCCGAAAGCTGGTACAAAGATCCGAAAACCCGTTTGCAGGAATTAATGCAGGCGAAACGCAAACCGTTGCCTATTTACGAATTGGTCAGTATGTCCGGAGCGGATCATCTGCAAACTTTCGAAGTGGTCTGTAAAGTGCCGGTCTCGGATCAATCCTGCCTGGGTATCGGTATTTCCCGTAAAAAAGCCGAACAAGCGGCCGCCGAAAACATGTTAAATCTCCTGCTCAGGAAAGACCAATGAACTGTGGATATGTAGCTTTGATAGGCAGGCCGAATGTCGGCAAATCGACATTAATGAATCATTTGCTAGGGCAAAAGCTCAGCATAACATCCAGAAAACCGCAAACTACCCGCCACCAGATTTTAGGGATTAAAACCACGGAGGCCGGCCAGGTTATTTTTATGGATACGCCCGGCATGCATCAAAACGAAAAAAAAATGCTGAACCGCTATCTTAACAAAACCGCGGAAAGCAGTTTACTGGGCGTGAATGTAGTGGTATGGCTGCTGGATGGACTTTATTGGCACGAATATGACCAGCAAATCATAAAAAAACTGGAATTCGCCGGCCTGCCGGTGATTCTGGCGGTCAATAAAGTCGATAAAATTAAAGATAAAGACGCCGTGTTAAGTTTTTTCGCCGAAGCTAGGCAAAAATTTCCGTTCCAGGATATTATCCCGGTCTCCGCGCTCAAAAACATCAACCTGGATTTGCTGGAGCGGCAGGTGATGGCGCTATTGCCGGAAGAAGCGGCGCTGATATACCCCGAAGACCAGATCACAAACCGGCCGGAGAAATTCTTCGCCGCCGAAATAGTCCGCGAAAAACTCACGCGCCGGTTGGGTGAAGAATTGCCGTATGCGCTGACAGTC
>JBEKBU010000020.1:0-27443 GCA_050015235.1 Methylomonas sp.
ACGCGGAAAAGAAAACAAGTCATGCCGAAGAAGCTTATAACCCGGATGGTCTGGTACAACGTTGCGTTAAATCGCTGAAGCGCGATCTCCCGGAATTGGGCGTGATTACCGATATTGCTCTCGATCCTTATACTACCCACGGTCAGGACGGGATAATCAACGATCAAGGTTATGTGGTAAACGATGAAACCGTCGGCATTTTATGCAAACAGGCGCTTTCCCATGCGGAAGCCGGAGCGGATATCGTAGCGCCCTCCGATATGATGGATGGGCGTATCGGCGCTATCAGAGCCGCATTGGAAAACAGCCGTCACACGCATACCCGCATTTTGGCCTATTCGGCAAAATACGCCTCCGGTTTTTACGGGCCTTTCCGCGATGCGGTCGGTTCCGCGGCTAATCTGGGCAAGGGCGATAAAAACAGTTATCAAATGGATGCGGCAAATTCCGACGAGGCTTTACGGGAAATCGCGCTGGATTTGCAAGAAGGGGCCGATATGATTATGATCAAACCCGGTATGCCTTATTTGGATATCATCCGCCGCGCCAAAGACACTTTCGGCGTTCCCACGTTCGCCTATCAGGTCAGCGGCGAATACGCGATGCTGAAAGCAGCGGCGGAAAATGGCTGGCTGGATGAAAAAACCGTGGTTCTGGAGTCGCTGTTAGCCTTCAAACGCGCCGGTTGCGACGCGGTTTTGACTTATTACGCCAAAGCCGCCGCGCAATGGCTAAAAGATCGTGAATAATCAGTTTTTCTTATTGGGTGCGTGACCTATGCTTAATGAATCTGCGCGGGAATATCGGCGGCGTTTCCGTATCGAGGAAGGGATTTTTATTCTGTTGCTGATGCTGTCCTTGCTGGGCATCATCGTTACTCATTTTTCCCCAGAGGACGGCTACCCCTATTGGCTGATGATGGTTGTGGTTTTCGCAACCCTGGCGGTTGCGGTTTCCTGGTTTCAATCGAGAAAGGGCGTGACCGATTTTGGCGCGATTGTTAAAGAACAGTCTTTGCACTGGATCTGCGCTCTGATTGTGGTAGGCGGGGCTTTTATGCTCCAGCAAGCCGGGCGTTTCGACGAACCCACCGCCAGTTTGATCGTATTGCTGATCTTGTCTTTAGCGACCATGTTAGATGGTATCCGTATCGGCTGGCAATTCTTTGTGGTCGGCTTTTTCCAAGGAGCATGCGCCATTATCATTGCTTATACCAGTGAGTTCATGATAGTGTCCGGATTTCTGGCGATCTTGATTATCGCCGCCAGCGTAGTCTGGGAAATCCGCACGCATAAGCGTTCCAATACATGACGATTAAAGATCAATACGCCGTGTTTGGTTATCCGATCAAACATAGTAAATCGCCGCGTATCCATGCGCTGTTTGCGGCGCAAACCGGGCAAGAATTGAATTATGCCGCGCGGGAAGTCAACAGCGACGGCTTTGCCGCCGCGGCTCGGGCTTTTTTTGCGGATGGCGGCAAAGGCTTGAATTGTACCGTGCCTCTCAAAGAACTGGCCTGGCGATACGCCGACCAATTAACCGAGCGCGCCCGCTTGGCTAAAGCCGTTAATACGCTGGTGCGGACCGCGGACGGCGGCGTCATGGGCGATAATACCGATGGCCACGGTCTAATCGCCGATTTGACTGTCAATCACCGAATCGAACTGGCCGGAAAACGCATTTTAATACTGGGCGCCGGCGGCGCCAGCCGCGGTATTATAGCGCCGTTGCTCGCCAACCGGCCTTTACAAGTCACGATAGCAAACCGCACGCTAAGTAAAGCGGAAAATCTGGCGGCCGAATTTTCCGAATTCGGCCCGCTGCAAAGCAGTCAATTTTCGGATTTGGCCGGCCGGCAATTCGATCTGATCATTAACGCCACTTCGGCCAGTCTCAGCGATGAATTACCGCCGTTACCGGAAAAACTGCTGGCGGCTTGCGGAAGTTGTTACGATCTCGCTTACGGCAATCAACCGACGGCATTCGTGCAATGGGGCTATGCACAACAAGCGGTAACTAGTCTGGACGGCTTAGGCATGCTGGTCGAGCAGGCCGCCGAAGCCTTTTTTGTCTGGCGCGGCCTGTATCCGCAAACGGCGCCGGTTATACGTTTGCTGGAAAGCGAGCGTCTGGCCGAATCCAATTAGTCGAAGGCGGGTGGAAGCTTTTTCCAAAATCCAAGCTCGCGACTTTAATAAATGCTAAAACCACCTTATTTATAAACTGATTTATAACCTGTCTATAGTTCATAATCTTTTTTTATTCAATTCCGTTGCTAGTTAAGCCATGAACAATCCATTACTAGAAAATACCCCGTTACCTCAATTTTCCAAAATCCGGCCGGAACATATTCAGCCCGCCATCGACGAGTTGCTGGAAAACGCCCGGCAAACCATAGCGCGGCAGTTAAATTCCAACACGGGTTACAGCTGGGAAAATTTAATTGACGTTATTGATGAAGCAGAAGACAGGTTGAATAAAGCCTGGTCTCCCGTCAGCCATATGAACGCCGTCGTCAATAGTGACGCCATGCGGGAAGCGTATAACGCCTGTATCGGCAAATTGAGCGAATTCGCCACGGAAGTTGGCCAAAACCGGGCGTTGTATGAGGCCTATCAATCAATTTATGCCGGTGGCGGTTTTAGCGATTTATCGCAGGCGCAGCAAAAAATTATTGAAAACGCCGTGCGGGATTTTCATTTATCCGGTGTGGATTTGCCGCCGGAACAGCAAGCGCGCTTTAAAGACATCTGCCAGCAACTGTCTAAACTCGGCAGTCAATATGAAGAAAACTTGCTGGATGCGACCAATGCCTGGCGCAAACTGATCACGGATGCCGAAGAACTCGCCGGCTTGCCGGAATCGGCATTGGCGCAAGCCCGCCAGGCCGCTCAAGCCGAAGGCAAAGAGGGCTGGTTGATCAATTTACAATTTCCTTCCTATCAGGCCGTAATGACGTACGCGGATAATCGCGAGCTTCGCCGCGAGCATTACGGCGCTTACTCGACACGCGCCTCCGATCAAGGCCCGAATGCCGGCGAATGGGATAATACCGGAGTCATGGAAGCCATATTGGCGCTACGCCATGAAAAAGCTAAATTACTGGGGTTTAATAATTTCGCGGAGCTTTCTTTGGCGGCGAAAATGGCGGATAGCACTGATGATGTGGTGAAATTCCTCGACGATTTAGCGGATAAATCCTGGCGGCAGGCGCGCCGGGATCTGTCCGAATTACAGAGTTTCGCCGCCGCCGAATACGGTATACATAAACTGGAAGCCTGGGATTTCGGTTATTTCTCGGAAAAAATGCGCCAGCATTTCTATCAATTATCCCAGGAAGAAGTCAAAGCGTATTTTCCGATTAACCGTGTGCTGACTGGTTTATTCGCTATTATCGAAAAATTGTTCGGTATGCGCGTCTCGGCGGTTTCCGATTTCGATACTTGGCATCCGGATGCCGGTTTTTATCAGATTAAGGATGGGCAAGACCAGTTGCGCGGCCGTTTTTATTTGGACTTGTATGCACGAGCCAAAAAGCGCGGCGGCGCCTGGATGGATAATTGCGTCAACCGTAAAAAAACCGCGACCGGCATTCAAACGCCGGTAGCTTATCTGGTCTGTAATTTTACGCCGCCTACCGCCGATTGCCCCGCGCTATTGACGCATGATGAAGTGCAGACGCTGTTTCATGAGTTCGGTCATGGCTTGCACCACATGCTTACCCAAATCGATTATACGGGCGTATCCGGTATCAACGGCGTCGAATGGGATGCGGTGGAATTGCCCAGTCAATTTATGGAAAACTGGTGCTGGGAAAAAGAGGCGCTAATATTGATTTCCGGTCATTATCAAACCGGGGAGCAGCTTCCTGACGCATTGTTCGAGAAAATGCTGGCGGCGAAAAATTTCCAGGCCGGCATGCAAATGGTCAGGCAACTGGAGTTTAGCCTGTTTGATTTCAAAATCCATCAAAATTACGACCCGGCTAAAGGCGGCAGGATTTATCCGACGCTAAAGCAGATCCGCGAACAGGTCGCCGTAATTAAAGTACCGGAATTCAACCGTTTTGCTCACGGTTTCTCGCATATATTTGCTGGGGGCTACGCGGCGGGTTATTATAGCTACAAATGGGCTGAAGTGCTTTCAAGCGACGCCTTTTCGCTGTTTGAGGAAAAGGGCGTCTTTGATAGCGCCACCGGCTTATCTTTTCTGCATAATATTCTAGAACAGGGCGGTAGCCGCAGCGCCATGACATTGTTCAAAAATTTTCGGGGCCGGGAGCCTAAGATCGATGCTTTGCTAAGACATAACGGCATTGTGCCTTGAACGGAGCCGGTTGGAAAAAGATAGCCGCCGTTAAACCTGATGTGCGGTGAGTGCAGCCTTTGACTCTTAATGCTGAAATATTTGAAAATGTTAGTTAACATTATCAGCGTTCGCTAATTAAAACCGTGGATTAAGCCTAATCCTCCGGTTTGGGCGTTGGTTTTCATTGTAATCCGCCATTTGACTCATGAATTCGGTATCCAGTATTTTTATAGTCGATGATGATGCGGCTGTCCGCGATAGCTTAATGTTTTTGATTAAAACGGCAGGTTTTAACGTTTCGGCCTATGCTAGCGCCGAGGCGTTTCTTGAGTCGTATATCCCCGAGCAACCGGGATGCCTAATACTGGATTTAAACATGCCGGGTATGAGCGGCCCGGATTTGCAGGCTGAATTGGTCAAACGGAATCATGAACTACCGATAATATTTCTCACCGGATATGGCGATATCCCGGCTACAGTTCGCGCAATGCAGGCTGGAGCGTTTAATTTTCTGACCAAACCGGTTAAGCCGCAGTTATTGATCGAATTGATTCAATTGGCGATTTTGGAGGATATCCGGCAACGTCACAGTCTGCATAAGGGCGTCAAAAAAGGCTTAGCTAGTCTCACCCCGCGTGAACAAGAAATCGCAATTCTGCTCACACAAGGCTGCAGCAACAAGGAAATTGCCCATCAGCTCGGCATTAGCCACCGGACTGTGGAAAATCATCGCGCTAGAGTGATGGAGAAGACGGGTGCGGCTAATCTCATCGAACTACTGCGTTTTATCGAAAACCAGCCTATTTGAGCTCAAAAAAACGTCTGGTTAATTTAGAGGATAGGTAATATTACCTAGGTATTGATACGGATTGTCAACCTACCGCATTTATAGATTTAATAGCCGCAGTTCTCGGTTCTTCAGAGGGCGCATTCCGTGTTAAGTATGTTGTTTTTTATTGATTTTCCGTCGCATAAGCGCAACAAGCCCGTCAAGTTTTTGCACAGGCTAAAGTTGGCCCAACTTAGTAAAAAAGTTTAGCTTTATCCACGCCAAGGTTTAGTTCGAATTTAGTCGGCAGCAGGGAAAATATAAAAAATTAATCGTAAAAACACTAATTACTTTTCAAAACTCAAAGGAATACAATTATGAAACGAACAAGAAATTCAAAAATAAAGCTTAAGTTTTATAATAATGAATTTATTAAGGAAATTGCATTCCACGAAGCGGGTCACGCCGCCGCCATTTATTTTGGAAATAAGCAAAAAGGGTTGCCCGCCATTGATTTCAGGATACATATTAATCCGCTAACAACCGCGTTCAACTTATCCGAGCCAGCCGATGCGCAACCGAAGAATTACGCCGCCAAGGTAGAAGGTGGGCGGTTAATTCCCATTCTGCCTTCAACCCACGCTAAATGGACTAACCAAAATCTGGCGGCTGAAATGCCGCTTGCCGAACATGTTTTTGAGGCGGATATCGTTAATTTCCTGAGCGGGGCTCTGGCGGAAGCCAAATATGTTTCGCAACGGGATGGCGAGCAAATCAACCATTGGCTGGTAAATCTTAATTCCTTAAAATTTTATGGGGGGTTGTCGGATTTGCAAATTATCAATGATTATCTTAACTGCTTTCTGGATAGTAGCGAATTAAGAGAAATAAAAGTCAGTGAGTTGATCCGGGCCGCATATAATTTTATAAACGATAGCAAGAATTGGTCGACTATTTCCGGATTGGCGGAACACATCATGACGGCCGAGAAACATATCATCGAATATGATGAGATAATCGATGTCCTTGAACAGGGTAGCCAGAATTTTAAAATGCTAAAATTGCCTTTGGATATGGGTTACAGAATTTTGTGGTCTCACTAAGACGGCCCGCGCGCTGTCTAGTCGTCGACGGATAAACGGTACCGGCGCTCATCCTTTAGGAAATCCGCGCTAACCCGCACCTCTCTGTTTTGTTTGCAGTGCTGAAGCGCATCGCGAATCACATTTTCGATAGCTCTATACGACAATTCTTAGTAACCATAGACTAGCGTTTCCGATAAGCCTTGATAGCGAATTTGCACAGACTGTCGGCTGGCCTCGAAACTAACGTTATCGATGATTTCGTCTAACAAACCGCCGATGTTGAATTCACTAAACTTGCTGCTCGATATGCCGCTTTCCAAACGGGAAAGCTCCAGCAATTCCCCCGCCTATGACGCCGGAGCGCCTAGCAGAGGACGCTGTGAATACATCCGTGTTCGCCTGGCGTCCATGCCGGGCGAACCTCCGCTTGGCGCTCGGTTATCGGCAAGCTTTTGAAAGTTTAGTCACTCGGTGAGAAGTTACGTTTCACTAAGCTCTCAAAAGCGCTTTAACTAATTTTTCCGAAAGTTGATCTTCAGTGAATTGCGGTTCGTTGGGCGGATAAAGCGATACTTCATCAATATCATAACCGTATTCTTTGCCAAGCGAGATCAACTCCTTAATTTTTAAGCATGATTTTAATTTCTCCTTTAGTTCTTCGTCGCTTTTTGCTTGCTGAGAAAAATCTTTTATTACCTTGATAGACATTTATTACTCCGTAAACAGATCAGAATTTCGTGTAGGCCGGCCGCGCGTCAAATTTAGTCATGGGATTTCGTTGGCTATGACGGAATGTCCTGGTGCCAAATGACACTAAATATAAAGTGCGGATTAACTACACCGTCTTTATGAAAGCAAAAATTCTGCCAAAATTTTGTTGAAGTAAAAATAATAATTATCAATGGGTTATAATGTATCGTGTAACTTTTCTAATAAAGCGCACAAGGAGATGAGGGGTGTTTTGTAGTATATCTGACAATTTGTATCGGTGATTGTAGTATCTAAATCGTCAGATATTGTAACGATTTATGCTGAATTTTTTGCTGAATTTGAGTTGCAAAATTTTAATAGAAATCGTATTATAGTTTGTTCACTACCATGCATAGCCTGAGGGCTTAAGACTATGAAACCTGAAATTCATCCTGAATATAAACAAATTAATGTAATCTGCGGGTGTGGTAATTCTTTCCAGACCGGTTCCGTACTGGCGAAAGATTTACACATAGAGGTATGCTCTTCCTGCCACCCTTTTTACACCGGTAAACAAAGAGTCGTCGACACCTCCGGACGCGTTGATAAATTCCGTAAGAAATTCGGTAAGTAATCTTGAGTGGTTTTGCTCTAAAACAACGATTCTTCGCTTTGTTTTTCTTCTTCCGAGCTTAGCAAATTTTGCTTGGGCGTCGAATATGAAGTGGGGGCGGTTTCTTCGCTAAAGAATTCCCAGA
The DNA here is from genome assembly GCA_050015235.1 of Methylomonas sp. GTDB lineage: Bacteria > Pseudomonadota > Gammaproteobacteria > Methylococcales > Methylomonadaceae > Methylomonas. The sequence continues at coordinate 7,614 of JBEKBU010000020.1, forward strand.
CGCCATTTTTATTTTTGGGATTTATGAGTAAACCGTCGTTCGGGTTGATATAGGCTGTCACTACGCCCTCCGGCGCTATCAAAGGCTTTTCCGGAAGATTCCGCAGCGCTGTTTTCATGAATGTTATCCACATGGGGAGCGCCGCTTTTCCTCCCGTTTCGCCTTGGCCAAGTGAAGCGGAATTGTCAAAGCCTAGCCACGCGGACGCCACAATATCCGCGCTAAAACCGTTAAACCAAGCGTCGCGTAAATCATTGGTCGTGCCCGTTTTTCCCGCTAGGTCGGCCCGGCCTAATTGTTTGGCCGTAGTCGCCGTACCGCGCTGCACCACATCTCTCAACAAACTGTTCATCAGAAAATTAATTTTAGAAGAAATTACCCGTGGCGCAATTTCCGTTGACTCGCCGTCCGCGGGGCATTCGGCGCAAACTCTTTTCGGGTTGGCTTGATAAATGAAGCCGCTATCATATGACTCTATCTTTTCAATTAAATAGGGCTTGACCGCAAAGCCGCCATTAGCGAATACGGCATAGGCTTCCGCCATTTTTAACGGTGAGGCGTAACCGCTGCCCAAGGCTAAAGACAGGGTGGGCGGCAATTGTTCTTTTTCAAAGCCGAAACGTTTAGCCGTTTCTATAGTGCCGGGTATGCCGATTTCTTGAAGCAAGCGAATCGAAGCAAGATTGATAGATTCGCGTAAAGCAACCCGGAGCGGAATCGGCCCTAGAAAACGCCGATTGTAGTTTTCCGGTTTCCAGTCGTTTTCTTGGGAAGGGTCGGCTATGCTGATTGGCGCATCGTTAAGAATGCTGGCCAGCGTAAAGCCTTTTTCAAGCGCTGCGGCGTATATAAAGGGTTTGAAACCGGATCCCGGTTGCCGCTTCGATTGAACGGCGCGATTATATTTGCTGTGCAGAAAGTCAAAACCGCCCGATAAGGCCAAAATTGCGCCATCATTTGGGTTCAAAGCAACAAACGCGGCTTCCGCCGCCGGAATTTGCGTTAACGTCCAGCTCTGGTCGGGAAGTTGTCTGACCCAAATAATGTTGTTTACTTGCAGGAACGAGGGATGGTTCGATTTTTGACTGGGGTTTTGCGCCCAAAGCGTATTTTGCCAAGGGATGAATAAATTTGTATTATCGAAGAGCCGCGCGGTAAATCCATTGGCGGAAAACGCCGTTATTTTGGCCTGTTTGCAATCGCCTATGCCGTAATTAGTTAGGGTATAGGCATTATCGGAATTTTTGCTGATAACGCCTCGATAGCCATGACGTTCGTCATAATCATGCAAAGTTTGCTGCAAGGCGTGGTCGGCGGCAATTTGCAGGTTGCCGGGAATAGTTATTTGCACTTTGAGCCCCAGCGTGTAGGCGTCCTCGCCATATTTGCCAACCAATTCCTGTCTGGCCATTTCAGCGGCATAAGGCGCGTTTAATTCAACAATGACGGTTTTCAAGGATGCATTGTCGGGCGCCGAGACGGCGTCGTTAAAGTCCCGCCAACTGATAAACCGCAGATCCAGCATACGCCGTAAAATATAGTTACGTCTCTCCAAAGCCCGTTTCGGGTCGGTTATTGGATTAAAAATTGAAGGCGCTTTAGGTAAGCCGGCAATCATGGCTTGTTGCTGGAGATTCAATTCCTTTATGTCTTTACCGTAATACACTTGGGCGGCGGCGGCAACGCCATAGGCCCGTTGACCCATATATATTTTATTCAGATAAAGCTCCATTATCTGGTTTTTTGAATAGTGTTTCTCTATTTTTAACGCAAGTAAGATTTCCTTTAGTTTGCGTAAATAAGTTTTTTCGTTACTGAGCAGAAAGTTTCGAGTGACTTGCATGGTGATGGTGCTGCCGCCTTGTTTTTTTACGCCGGTAAGCAGCAACTGATAGCCCGCGCGCAACAAACCTTTTAAATCGACGCCGCTGTGCTGATAAAAGCGATCGTCTTCCGCTGCTAGAAAAGCGTTGATCTGTTGCTGTGGAATCTTTTCGATCTGCAGCGGCATGCAGCGTTTTTCGCCAAATTGAGCAATAAGAAGATTGTCATGGCTGTATATCGTCAGGGGTGTTTGGTATTGCACATTTCTAAGTTGATCGATATCGGGTAATTCTTTATCGAATTCAAGCAGAAAAAAATAACAAGCGATTAAAATCACGCCCAAAAAAAACAGGACGAGAAACGCAAGCCATTTACAAATTATGGCGATCAGTGATTTTGGTTTTTGCTGTTTTTGGACTGGCACGTTAATTAGATCACAGCAATTTAAATCTGTTGTAAAAAATTTATTTTTGAAAACCGGATCAACATAAATATTGCTTTTTAATGGGAATGAGCAATAAATTAAAAACTTTGCATTATAATATACGCACGGGGTCCGCATGCATGTATTATACGTATGCGCCGATTATATTTAAGTTTCCACGATACTATAGGTTGTATTCATGAGCTGGTTTAACCGGAAGCCTTCAGCCGTTTTAGGTGTTGATATTAGTACGGCGGCTGTAAAATTATTGGAGCTAAGTCAGGAAGGAGGGCGTTACAAGGTTGAGAGTTATGCGGTGGCCCCCTTGCCTCAGGATGCGGTTATAGATAAAAACATCGCAAATATCGAGTTAATCGGTAACGCGATAAAAAATGTAGTGAAACAATCCGGTACTCGCTCCAAACAAGCTTGCGTCGCAGTCGCCGGTTCGTCGGTAATGACCAAGGTAATCGTTATGCCCGCTTCTCTGTCCGATGAAGAAATGGAAGAACAGATCTTGGTGGAGGCCGACCAATATATTCCCTATTCCTTGGACGAAGTCAATTTGGATTTTGAAGTGCAAGGCATTTCAAAAAGTAATCCGGAAATGGTTGATGTTTTGCTGGCGGCCTGTAGGCGCGAAAATATCGAGGACCGGGTTGCGGCTTTATCCTATGCCGGTTTAAAAACCATCATAGTCGATGTTGAGGCTTTCGCCATGGAAAATGCGTTTGCCTTGCTTTCCGATCAGCTATCGGCCTCTCTTGAAAACAAGACTGTCGCCATAGCCGATATCGGCGCTACGATGACAACCTTGAATATTGTGCATGAAGGCAAAACCGTTTATACCAGGGAGCAAGGGTTCGGGGGGAAACAATTAACCGAAGAAATTCAGCGCCGCTACGGGCTTTCTTATGAAGAAGCCGGTTTAGCCAAGAAGCATGGAGGTTTGCCCGATAACTACGATACGGATGTTTTGGAGCCGTTCAAAAACGCCATGCTGCAACAAATCGCCCGCTCCTTGCAGTTTTTCGTATCCTCAAGCGCCAATCGCGGTATCGACGCAATGGTCTTGGCGGGAGGCTGCGCTTCAATTCCCGGTTTGGAAAAGTTGATTGAGAGAGATCTCGGCATTCCCGCCTATGTAGCAAACCCCTTTATAAACATGTCGTTGTCCAATCGAGTCAAACCGCAAAGTTTGAGAAACGATACGCCGGCCATGATGATAGCCTGCGGATTGGCGTTAAGGAGTTTTGATTAATGGTTAAAATAAATTTACTCCCTTGGCGCGAGGAGTTGCGTAAAAAAAAGCGGCTGGAGTTTTTTCAAGGCGCGGGCGCCGGAGTTTTATTTACCCTCTTTTTGCTGATACTGGTGTATATGCATATTGAGGGTCTGAAAGAATATCAACAGAGGAGAAATAAACTTCTTAAGGACGAAATTGTTGTTTTGGATATGAAAATTCAAGAAATTAAAGATGTGGAACAGAAAAAAGATAAGTTGTTGACTAAAATTAATCTGATTCAACAGCTTCAGGAAAGCAGGCCTGAAATAGTTCATTTATTCGACGAATTATCCAAAACGACGCCCGAAGGTATTTATCTGACAAAATTTTCACAAAGTAACGGAACGTTGACATTCGACGGTAAGACTGAATCCAATGCCAGGGTATCGGCTTTTATGCGCGCGATAGATAGTTCTCCTTGGCTGAATACCTCCGCATTGAGCGTGATTAAAGGGCAAGGGCATAATAATGGCGAGTTATACGACTTTACTTTAACAGCCAAACAAGGTAAAAAAACCGCGGACAAGAATCAGGCGGGTGAATCAAAATGAATTTGTCTGAAATTAATTGGGATATAAATGCGTCTGGAAACTGGCCTACTCCTGTAAAGATAGTAATGATTTTAATAGTGTCGGCAATTGTCGCCATGGGCGGTGTTTACTTTGTCACTTTACCGCAATTGGATGAATTGGAGTTGTTAGAAAAAGATGAAACCACTTTGAAATCCGATTTTGAAAACAAACAGAAAAAAGCCATAAATTTAGAAGATTATCGCTCTCAGCTTGAGCAGATTGAGGACTCGTTAGCGCAAATGCTTAAGCAAATGCCTACTAAAGCGGAAGTTGCCAGTTTATTGGTCGATATATCGCAGACTGGTTTGGCTAGCGGTTTGGAATTCAAGTTATTCCAGCCCGGCGCCGAAGTGCGAAAAGAGTTTTATTCTGAATTGCCTATCAATATTCATGTTGTCGGAAAATATGAAGAATTGGGTTTATTTGTGAGCGGACTGGCTTCGTTGCCAAGAATAGTGACGGTTCATGATGTTAACTTGTCGCCGGTCAGTCATGACGGCAAAAATGACATATCCATGACCGCGACTATCAAAACCTATAATGAAGGCGGGGTTGATGACGCCGGCCAAACGGGAAGGAAAAGGAGAGCGCCGTGAGCGGAAATATCGTTAAATTTCTCCAAAAAAACGGTTACTTGAGTTTTTTCCTGATGGCTTTAACCGCTTGCGGCAAGGATGATGTGAGTGATTTGACCAGCTATATCGCTGAAGTTAAAGTCAGGCCAAAAGGCGGGGTGGAGCCGCTTCCGGAAATTAAGGTCGTTGAGCCGTTTGTATTCAAACCCGATGGCTTGCGCGATCCGTTTCAGCCTTTAGATAAAACGAATGATGTTAATAATCAGGATGTCACCACTACTAACGGCGTCAGGCCGGATACCGAACGCAGAAAAGAGGAGCTGGAGGCTTATTCTCTCGATACTTTGCGTATGGTGGGAACATTAAACAATAATAAAGGCTTTTGGGGGCTGGTGAGAGCGAAAGATGGAACGATACACAGAGTTCAGGTCGGAAATCACATGGGACAAAACTACGGTAAAATTATCCGTATTCTTGCCGATAAAATCGAACTAATAGAAATTGTTCCCGATAAACCGGGCGCATGGCGCGAACAGCAAGCCGCACTTACACTGACCGAGTAATCAATCAAGAGTTTTGAGAATGAGAATGAAACAAAATAAAAATTGTTGGTTTGTATCCGGATTACACAAATGCTTAGGTCTGATAACGGGTTTGTTGTTTATGACATCGCTGTCAGCGGTATTTGCCGACGATAGGGCGATCAACAATTTAGAGTTTTCGACTTTGTCCGGAAACCAGTTGCAAATTCAGCTGGATATGAACGGGCAGGCAATGGAGCCGAAAATTTTTCAAACCGATAACCCAGCCAGAATCGCTATGGATTTCGTAGGGGTTAAAAGTAATTTGGCTAAAAAGAGCTTTCCGATTAATCAAGGCGCCGCTGGGACGGTATTCGTCGTGGAATCTGGCGGCCGTACCCGCGTCATCGTTAATTTGGTCGAAAAAGTTCCTTATGAAACTAAAATTGCCGACAATAAGTTTTATCTTTTATTAAAACCGGCGTCGGGTATTTTAGCCGCGAGTAAAATCACTACGGATAATCGTTCGTCTGAAGCGCCTTCTATTACTCAGCCTGCCGCCAACCCGGTCAAGGATTTGGCGATTAGTCGATTACTACCCGAACAGGCTATAAACAATATCGATTTTAGAAGGGGTCAAAACGGCGAGGGCCGGGTGCTGATAACCTTATCCGCGGCGAATACCGTTATAGACGCCAAACAAAAAGCCGGGAAAGTCGTGTTGAATTTTTTGAATACCCGTATACCGGAGTCTTTAACCAAAGTCTACGACGTTTCGGATTTCGCTACCCCGGTGCAAAAATTCGAAACGCGTCCGCACGGTGAAAATGTTAGTTTAACCATAATACCCAATAACGATTCTTACGAATATTCGACTTATCAAACCGATAATTTATTAACAGTTGAATTCAGACCTTTAAGTCCGGCTGAAAAAGAGGCGTTGAAAAAAGAGAAATTTCCATATTCGGGAGATAAGTTATCTTTAAATTTCCAGGATATCGAAATCCGTTCGGTGTTACAAATATTGGCCGATTTTACCGAGTTGAATATTATTGCCGCTGATTCGGTGGTTGGAAATGTAACGTTAAGATTAAACGATGTGCCCTGGGATCAGGCTTTAGAACTGATCTTAAAATCCAAGGGATTGGGTAAAAGACAGAACGGCAACGTCGTGATGATAGCCCCTTTGTCCGAAATAATGAAAATTGAACAGGAAGCCTTGGATTCGCAGAGGATTTCCGATCAGCTTGAGCCGTTGAAAACAGAGTACGTTCAAATTAACTACGCTAAAGCTTCTGAAATATGTAGCATTTTGATGGGTATAGGTAATAGTAATTTGGGCGGTTCGTCCGGCGGCGGCGGCGTCTCGGTCGGCGCGCCTAGCCAGGCGTCTAGCGGCGGCGGTACGGGCGGCGGCGCGGGCCAGGGTTGCGGCGGCGGCGGAGGCGGTTTCGGAAATATGAATCAGCAACAAGGTCAAGGGCAAGGGCAAGGCGGCGGTGGCGGGCAGATCGGTTTAAGGCTGTTGTCGGCAAGAGGCGTGGCGATTATAGACGCCAGAACAAATACCATTATTATCAAGGATACGTCTCAAGCTTTGGAAGAAGTACGGAAAATGATTAAAATGCTGGATGTGCCTATCCGGCAAGTCATGATTGAAACCCGGATTGTGGTTGCGAACAATAACTTTCTGAGACAGCTGGGCGCCAATTTTAATGTGCAGACGCAAGGAACCAACGCCGCTCAGGCGGCGGGCACTTATCCGGGCCTGCAACAGTTGGGGTACGCCATGAACGGCGCGTTAACAGCCGCCAGCGGCGGCACATCGCAACTGGCGATGACGTTGGCGGCCGGCGCCAATCATTTATTGGATCTGGAAATAGAAGCATTGCAAAACGAAGATCGGGGCGAGCAATTAGGCAACCCCAGGGTGATGACGACCGATAGGGTAAAAGCTTCCATTAAGCAAGGCGTACAAATTCCTTATACCACGCAAACGGCTAATCAAGTACAGACAAGTTTCGTGGATGCGGTGTTGCAGTTGGATGTGACGCCGCAAATAACGCCCGGCGGCAGCGTTATTATGGATTTGTTAATTACCGACGATTCCCAGGGCGCTGTAATTACAACATCCGGTAATCAAACCGTTGCGATCAATAAGAAAAGCTTGACCGCCAAGGTGCAAGTCGAAGATGGCGAAACTGTCGTATTAGGCGGTGTTTATGAATCCAATCTCGATAATAGCGTCAGTGTGATTCCTTGGTTTTCCGATTTGCCCGGCATAGGCTGGATGTTCAAATATACCGCTAAAACCGACAATAAACAGGAATTATTAATTTTCGTTACCCCAAAAATTGTCAAAAGCACGCTTAAAGGTAAATAAAGGGAGTAGTCTGGAAAAGCACTAAATTTGCCCGCGAATCCCGCCACAAGCGGGATGTGCGATTATCGTCCTTGTCCGAGTAAAAGCAATATCCTATACGCTTTTACTCGGGAAATCCCTGGCATCATTGTTTTCCGTGTCCGAGGGGGAAGGTGAACTTAACATCCTTGATACCGCTTAACTAAAAGCAAAGACTATACCAAAATGTCGTGTCCTTGAGTTTTCAGGGTTTGTAAGCATTGAATCATTATCAACTTAATTAAACTATGTTATATGCCGCAATTTAATTAAGCGTTATATGGCATTCACCTGATTTACGAGTCTACAAATAGTGGAGGTAAGAAAAGCTGTTTGATTAGGAAAAATTTCTGCCGTAAAAAATTTCGGCCATTTCTTCATGCAACTGAGATTGAATTTCATCTTTTTCGTCTTCGCTGAAGTTACTTTCTTTTTCAAACAAATAATTTTCAAGTTCGGTTTCCTTTAACCGCATTTTTGTATGAAAAATGTTTTCCTGATAAACATTGACGTCAATCATTTGATAAAGCTCTTTGGTGCTTTCGGCGATATAGTTCTGGATAGAGTTGATCTTATGGTCGATATAGATTTTTTGGCCGGAAACGTCGCGCGTGAAGCCTCTGACCCGGTAATCCATAATGACAATATCCGATTCAAAGCTGTGAATCAGATAATTTAAAGCTTTCAGTGGCGAGATCTGTCCGCACGTGGAAACGTCGATATCGGCGCGGAAAGTGCAAATATCCGTGTCCGGGTGGCTTTCGGGATAGGTGTGGACAGTGATGTGACTTTTATCCAGATGCGCTAAAATAGTATCGGGTAGTGGTCCGGGCGACTCCGAATTCATGCCGGCCGGAATAACGGCCCCTTCGGATATCAGCATTGTGACGCTGGCGCCTTGGGGATCGTAATCCTGGTGAGCGATGTTTAAAATCCGCGCCCCGATAATATTGGCGACATCTTTTAGAATTTGCGTGAGCCGTTTGGCGTTATATGCTTCGTCTATGTATTCTATATACGCTTTTTCCTGTTCTTTTGGCGCGTAACAGACATCATAAATATTAAAGCTTAGCGATTTGGTAAGGTTGTTAAAACCATGTAATTGTAGTTTGCTCAAGGATTAACCCTCAATGATTTCAAAGTCATGACTGATTTTCACACCCGCTTTGCCTAGCATTATCGATGCGGAACAATACTTTTCAGCGGAAAGCTTGATTGCTCTTTCTACCGCGGAAATTGGCAGATTTTTGCCGGATACTTTAAAATGCAGATGGATCTTGCTGAAAACGCTTGGAATGGCGTCTACCCGTTCGGCAGTCAACTCTGCGGTGCAGTTTAAAATTTCATGGCGGCCTTTTTCCAAAATATCGATGACATCAAATGCCGAGCAACCCCCAACGCCCAGCAATATCATTTCCATCGGCCGTATGCCGACATTCCGTCCGCCGTGATCCATAGGGCCGTCCATTACCACTGTATGACCGCTTTCAGATTCGCCGACAAACATTCTACCGTCCACCCATTTAATTATCGCTTGCATATTTAATTCCATTGAAACTAAAATTAATAGGAATTTTACAATGGTACGAATAATTGTTTTGATTTTTTTTGAAAATTTTCTACAATTCAGATAGGGTAATCTCCCTAGGAAACATAAATTATTTACAATTATGAGTTTAGTTAAACACAACCAAATTTCACCTGCCGCCCTTACCGCGTTTTTACATTTCTGTCATATCCGCAGCTATCCCGCGAAAATGACGATAGTACGCCCCGGTGATATAGGCGATAAACTTTTATTCGTTGTCGATGGATCGGTCAGCGTTAGCGTGGAGGATGAAGAAGGCCGGGAGTTGATTCTAGCCTATTTGAATAAACACGATTTTGTCGGCGAAATCGGGGTTTTTAAGACCACCGAATCCAGAAGCGCGTTAGTAAAGACTCGAACGCGCTGTCAAATGGCTGAAATTGGCTATGACCGTTTCAAAGGGCTTTTAAATGCCGAATTACGCGATCACGCCGTTGAAATATTAACCGCGTTAGGCGAGCAGCTCTCGTTGCGCTTATTGATCACAAATCGCAAATATCGGGATCTTGCCTTTATGGATGTGGAAGGGCGAATTGCCCGAACATTGCTGGATTTGGCAAAAGAGCCGGACGCCATTACTCACCCGGATGGAATGCAATTGCATATTACTCGTCAGGAAATCGGACGTATCGTAGGCTGTTCCAGGGAAATGGCCGGGAGAGTATTAAAAGAATTGGAGGATAAGGGGCTCATTACCGCGCACGGAAAAACCATCGTCGTATTTGGCACCCGTTAAAAAAACTTTATTTATTTTAGTTACTGACCGGTCTCGGTGACGACGACTTCGATACCGTTCTTTTTTAATAAATCCTTGATTTTCGAGACGCTCGAAGGGTTGTCGTAAGGGCCTATCTTAACTCGATGCCAGATTAGATTACCCACTTTGGCTGTTTCCACATGCGATTCGATGCCAAGCAGCGCCAGTTTCGCTTTATGTTGATCGGCTTCCGCCGCTTCGTGAAATGAACCGGCTTGCATGGTATATTTAGCCGATTTTGTTTTGCCGACCAGTTCTTCTCTGACGCGAGTTTTGATTTCGTAATCAGGGATCACTGTTTCGGTGTGCGGTAATATGGTATAGAAATCGTATTGGGGTTCACCGGGTTCTTGGGAAATCACCGGGTTTTTTTGTTCCTGTTTAGATGGCGAAGGCTTCTGAACTTGTTGTGTTGCATTGCTTTCCTGCGTTTGAACGACAGACTCCTGCTTGCCGGACAGCAAAGCGAACGCCATTTGGCCGACGAGTTTGAGAAAAGCCAGAAAGGCTATTGCCAATACGGCAACCAGCAGCCAGCGCCAAAGTTGTTTTGGACTGTTTTTGCGTTGACCGCTTCTTTGGTAACGGTTGTTCTCCGCTCGATGTTTATAATCTCTGGACATTACATCGTTTCGGGCGTAGTGATTTTTAAAAGCTGTAAAGCGTTGCATAAAACTTGCTTGACTGCGCATATCAAATTAAGACGGGCGTTGCAGAGATTAATATTCTCGACCAGAAATTGGTGAGCGTTATAATAGCTGTGAAATTGATTGGCCAGATCGCGCAAATAATGAATGAGCTGATGAGGTTCAAATTGTTTGGCCGCGCGCTCCAGCGCCTCGGGATATTTTGCCAGTGTGGTCAACAAGGTAATTTCTTGTTCCTCCGTCAATAAGTTAAGATTGTCCATACCTAATTGTATATCGCGAGCCCGATTTTTTTCGTCAAGCTGTCTTAACACGCTACAAATTCGGGCATGCGCATATTGCACATAGTAAACCGGATTCTCGTTGGTTTTAGACGTCGCTAATTGTAAGTCAAAGTCCATATGCTGTTCTGATTTGCGCATGACATAAAAAAAACGGCAGGCGTCTTTACCCACTTCATTGCGTAGTTGTCTTAGCGTCACGAATTCACCGGAACGGGTTGACATTTGCACTTTCTCTACGCCGCGGTACAGTACGGCGAATTGCACCAGCAAAACCTGTAATTTAGATTCGTCGGCGCCAAGCGCCCGCATTGCGGCTTTCACTCGGGGAATATAGCCGTGATGATCCGCTCCCCAGATATTGACGATTTGATCAAAGCCGCGATCGAGCTTATTCATGTGATAAGCGATGTCGGAAGCAAAATATGTGGATTGCCCATTATCTCTGACGACGACTCTATCTTTTTCGTCTCCAAGGCGGCTAGAGGCGAACCAGGTGGCGCCGTCCCGCTCATATAGGAAGCCATTGCTTTGCAAACGTTGCAAAGCTTTCTCCACGGAACCGTCATCCATTAAACCGCGTTCGGAAAACCAGCGCTGATAGCTGACGCCAAACTCAGCCAGATCGTCCTTGATATCGGTCAGAATTTCATCCAGACCCGTCTGAAACAAATAGGCGTAGTTTTTAGCGCCGAGTAAGTTTTTCGTGCGCTCGATCAACGCGTCGATATGTTTTTCCTTGTCTCCACCCTCCGCTTCATCGGCCGGTATGCCGGATAATACGGCCACAGCGGGTTTTTGCAGTCCGGTTCCGGCGGATTGATGTATTTTAGCCGCGATTTCACGAATATAATCGCCTCGATACCCGTTACCCGGAAAGGGAAGGACTTCGCCGCACAGCTCAAGATAGCGAAACCAGACGCTGGTAGCTAAAATTTCCATTTGTCTGCCGGCGTCGTTTACGTAGTATTCGCGCTCCACGGCAAACCCTACCGCCTCCAGTAAGTCGGCCACGGCCGAACCGTAAGCGGCGCCGCGGCCATGGCCTACATGCAAAGGCCCGGTCGGATTGGCGGAAACAAATTCTACTTGCACCCGTTGTCCTAAGCCGATAGCGCTTAAACCGAATTTGTCGCCTTGTTGGAAAATCTTCCGGACAATTTCAAACTGACTGGCGCTATTAATAAAAAAATTAATAAAACCGGGCCCGGCAATCTCAATTTTAGAAATCAGCTGATCTTCAGGTATCGCCGCGACAATTTTTTCCGCGAGTTCCCGAGGATTAAGTTTGGCGGATTTTGCCGAAAGCAAAGCCAGATTGGTGGCGAAATCGCCATGCAAGGGATCGCGGGTGCGCTCAAGATTGATCGGTACGGAAAAAGCCTGTTCAAGAATACCCTGCGATCTAAGCGTAGCCATGGCGTTTTGCAATAGGCATTCAATACGGTGCTTCATTGTTACGGCGGCTAAGAATTTAAGATTCAAAAATTTAGAGGTTTAAATGGATATTATCCATCAAAACACGCCCAATGGCTACTGATTAGCCGGTAGATTGTCCGGAATTAGGGTTGGCGTTCGCCAAATAGCGCTGTCCCTATTCTTACCAACGTGGCCCCTTCCATGATGGCGGCTTTAAGATCGCCGCTCATTCCGAATGAAAAACTGTCCAGCCCCGGCGCATTTAATAGCTTAACAGCCTGGTAGAGTTCATGATAGGGCAAGCGCTGCCGATGATAAATATTTTCAGCTTTCGGTATCGCCATAACGCCGCGTAGACGTAGATTGGGCAATAGGCTAATGGCGGCGGCCAAGTCCGGTAATTCTTCCAGCATAATCCCGGATTTACTCGATTCCCGGCTAATGTTAATCTGTATGCAAATGTTCAAGGGCGGTAAATTTGGAAGGCGTTGTTCATTCAGGCGCTCGGCGATTTTTAACCGGTCGACGCTATGTACCCAGGAAAAACGGCCGGCGATTATTTTAGTTTTATTCGATTGGATGGGGCCTATATAATGCCAGCTGATGTTAAATCCGGTCAGCGCCTGTTGTTTATTTATCGCTTCCTGTACATAGTTTTCCGCAAAATGCCGTTGACCCAGCCGGTATAAAGCGGCGATATCCACAGGTGGTTTGGTTTTGCTGACGGCCAATAATTGCACGCTGTTTTGCGCTCTGCCGGCTATATGGGCAGCGTGCCGGATTTGGGAGCGGACGTGTTGAAAGCGTGCAGCCAGGCTATCCATGCTCTGAATTCGGCCGAAACAGCCGGGAAAACAGTAAACCCGCTTCAAACAGCATCCACATAGGCACGGCCAGCAACGTTTGCGATAAAGCGTCCGGGGGCGTCAAAAACATAGCGATCACAAATACGCCGACAATGACATAAGGCCTTTTTTCCGCCAGACTTTCCGGCGTGATAATGCCGGCCCAAACTAATACTATCGTAAAAATAGGGATTTCAAACGACGCGCCGAATGCAAAAAACATCGCCAGCACAAAATCCAGATAGGTGGAAATATCCGTCATAACGGTAACGCCTGGCGGAGCAGTCGACGTCAAGTAACCGAAAACCAACGGGAATACCAGAAAATAGGCGAATGCCGCGCCGGCGTAAAACAATATGGAGCTGGCCAGTAACAAAGGCAATACCATCTTTTTTTCATGCCGATATAAACCGGGCGCGACAAACGCCCATAATTGGTACAAAATAAAAGGGACGGCAATGAATACAGCGACTATGAAAGCCAGTTTAAATGGCGTAAAAAACGGCGAAGCGACATCAATGGCGATCATGCTGCTGTTTTTCGGTAAGTGCTTTAACAAAGGCTCGGCCAGATAAGTATAAATCTGATTGGCGTAACCGGCAGTGCCGAGAAAGATCAATAGAATACATAGCACGACTTTCAGCAAGCGGTCGCGCAACTCGACTAAATGGCTGAGAAAAGTCTGTTCAGGCTCGGAATCAGCTTGATTGTTCATCTTTCCGTGCGGTTTTTGAAGCGCTGGAAACAGTTTCAACGTCCATTTTAATGGTTTTGATTGCCGTCTCGGTATCGGATAAAGCTTGACGTAATTCCTGCTCGGCGTGTTCGTGATTGAGCAATTGCCGCATTTCTTCGGCGTGCAACTCCTGTCTAATTTCGGACTTTACCGTAGCCACGGTTTGACGGGCTTTGCCCAGCCAGTAACCGGCCAAGCGCGCAACTTTTGGCAGTTTTTCCGGGCCGATGACCAATAAAGCCACCAACGCAACCATTATTATCTCTGAGAAACCGACGTCAAACATGGATAGCTCAAACCTTATCTTTCTCTTTATGCGAAACTTCACCTTCCAAAATAGGATTATCCTTCTCGGCTCCGATGTCCGGTTTCTCGCCATCCTTGACGGCGTTACGGAAACCTTTGATGGCCTCCCCTAAATCGGCGCCCACGTTTTTCAGGCGTTTTGTGCCGAATATGACGACGACTATAACCAGTATTAATAATAATTCCGAAATGCCTATACCCATAATTCTACTCCAAAAATTTACTGTTGATTGCGTTGCGCCATTTCTTGCAAACCGGACATTCCGAAGCGGCGCTGCAATTCGGCTATGACCTGTTGCGGCCCCAATCCCTGATGAGCCAGCATCACCATGCAATGAAACCAAAGATCGGCCGTCTCATAAATAATTTTATCTTTATCGCCGTCTTTGGCGGCGATGATCGTTTCCGCCGTTTCTTCGCCGATTTTCTTCAATATATGATCCAGGCCTTTGCTATAGAGAGCCGCAACATAAGATTGTTCCGGGGATTGAGTTTTCCGCTGCTCTAAAATTTCGGCCAATTGCTGTAAAAAATCAGTCATTCTTAGACTCTCTTGCTGACATATGATTCACTACCCACCACTTTATTTCGCGCCTCTAAAAATATTCTTAACCAGTCAGGAATCGATAGGCGCTTAAGACAATTTTAAAATCATATCACGTTACCGATGTTTACTATATAGTGCAAAAAAGTTTACAATTTGACAAACGGTAAACAAATTATGTGCATATAAGAAACAATTGTTCCGGGAAACAGCACAGCCGGAATTGGATGCGGTATTTTACTCTTTAGGCCACAATTCAGGAGGCAGGATGGATAAACTAACCAGTATGAACGTGTTTGTCCGCGTTGCTAAAGCCGGCAGTTTCGCCAAGGCCGCCAAGGATTTGGATATTTCCAGAGCCATGGCCACCAAACATATTATGCAGCTTGAGAGCGAGCTTAACACCCGCCTGTTTAACCGCACTACCCGCAGTATAAGTCTGACTGAAGCCGGCGAAGAATATTTGGAGCGCTGTCAGCAAGTGCTTTTGGATGTGGAGGAAATGGAATCGGCCGTGACGAAACTGCAGACGGAACCGCGCGGTATTCTTAAAATATGCGCGCCGCCGGTTATCGGTTCTACCCATATTTCCCCGGCTTTGACCGAATATCTGAAAAACTATCCCGATTTGTCGGTAGAGATGGTGCTTAAAGGCGGGCAGGTGGATTTGGTGGACGAAGGGGTGGATATCGCCATTTCGCTTGGGCAGCTAAACGATACCAGTCTGGTCGCCCGTAAACTCGCCAATTCTTCGCTGGTGGTTTGTGCGTCGCCTGAATATCTTAAACTACATGGCGCGCCTCAAGACCCGGAAGATTTAGAAAACCATAGTTGCCTGATAAATTGGGCTATCCCGCCACGTAATAAATGGCGTTTTAAAGGCATCCTCGGCGATAGGACGGTCACGGTAACAGGCCGCATGCAGGCGAATATGGCCGATCCCATCCGCAACGCCGCCGTAAATGGTCTGGGCTTGATCATGTTGCCGCGCTATATAGTCGGGCGGGATATCGAACTGGGGCGGTTACAGGTAGTCATGGATCAATACGGAATCGCGCCGCTGGAAGTATACGCCGTGTATCCGCATCGAAAATATTTATCCGCCAAAGTGCGGTCTTTTTTGGAGTTTATACAGGGTTGGCTGCCGCATCGCATTGGAATGAGCCCGCCGTGAAAGCATTACAAGAAAAATGGGACGCCATTTATAGGCGACAAAATGCGCCCGGTCAGGTTTCGGAACTGTTGACGGCGCATCAATTTCTGCTTCCCGATCAGGGTAAGGCGCTGGATTTGGCCTGTGGCGGCGGCGCTAACGCCTTATGGTTGGCGGCGGCCGGCTTACAAACCGACGCCTGGGATATTTCCTCGGCTGCTTTGGAAAATTTGCAAAATAGCGCTCGCAGCCAACGGCTTCGGATCAATACCCGGCAGTGTGATATCAGCCCGGAAATGATGCCGGTTAATGCTTATGAGGTGATTGTCATCAGCCGTTTTCTTGACCGAAGTCTATGTAATGCGATAATGATGGCTTTAAAGTATGGCGGATTATTGTTTTACCAGACTTTTACGCTGGACAAATGCGATCGGCAAGGCCCGGCCAATCCTGAATATTTACTTACAACGAACGAATTATTAAGCCTGTTTAAACCGTTAACCTTGGTTTATTATCAGGAATACGCACGGATAGGCAATCTACAGCGCGGCGATCGCGATATGGCCTATTATATCGGACAGAAACCTTACTTGGAGCAAGTGTAAATGATAGAAAATTTAGATCCAAAGCAATGCTGGACATTTATGCAAAATAATTCCAACGCCGTGTTGGTTGATGTCAGAACGTTCATCGAACATAGTTTTGTCGGTCATCCACCCGGAGCCAAACATATCCCCTGGAAGGAATTTCCAGGCATGCAATTGAACCAAGCTTTTACCAATCAAGTCGAAACGGTTGTTCCGGATAAAAACACGCCTATTTTACTACTGTGCCGAACCGGAGTCCGGTCGGTTGACGCCGCCAAGGCGCTGGATGCTTTAGGTTATCGGCATCTGATCAATATTGTGGAGGGATTTGAAGGCGCCATAGACGCCAATAAACATCGCGGCAATATCGACGGCTGGCGTTTTCACGGTTTGCCTTGGGAGCAAAGTTAAACGCTGCGCGTCTATAAACGCACTCCGCTAAACAATCCCGCATTTATTCATAAAAAACATCTAGATAAATCCTGTGATACACAAACTCAGAAATATTGCAATTATTGCGCATGTCGATCATGGTAAAACTACCCTGGTTGATCAGTTACTTCAGCAATCCGGCACATTCAACGCCCATGAAAAAGTCGATGAGCGGGTCATGGATTCAAACGCCCTGGAAAAAGAGCGCGGCATTACCATATTGGCCAAAAACACAGCAATAGATTGGAACGGTTATCATATCAATATCGTCGATACGCCCGGCCACGCCGATTTCGGCGGGGAAGTCGAGCGGGTATTGTCCATGGTCGATTCGGTGTTGCTACTGGTCGACGCGGTAGACGGGCCGATGCCGCAAACGCGGTTCGTCACTCAAAAAGCATTCTCCTTGAATTTAAAACCTATAGTCGTAATCAATAAAATCGACCGCCCCGGCGCCCGTCCCGATTGGGTGATAGACCAGACTTTCGATTTATTCGACCGCCTGGGCGCTACCGACGAACAGCTGGATTTCCCTATCGTTTACGCCTCGGCGCTCAAAGGTTACGCCGGGTTAACGAGCGATACCGATTCCGGCGATATGACGCCGTTGTTTAAAACGATCATAGATAAAGTCAACCCGCCGGCTGTCGATCCGGACGGGCCTTTTCAAATGCAGGTCATTAGCCTGGATTACAACTCCTATGTCGGCGTCATTGGCATTGGCCGTATACAACGCGGCTCAGTTAAAACCAATATGCCTTTAACGCTGATTAATCGGGAGGGCGCTACCCGCAATGGCCGTATTCTGCAAATTTTCGGTTTCCACGGTCTGGAAAGGATCGAAGTGTCGCAAGCAAGGGCCGGCGACATCATAGCCTTTACCGGCATCGATAAACTGGAGATTTCCGATACCCTTTGCCAGCAAGATTGTGTCGAGGCTTTGCCGCCCTTAAAAGTGGACGAGCCTACCGTCAGCATGACATTTCAGGTTAACAACTCGCCGTTTGCCGGTAGGGAAGGCAAATTTGTTACATCCCGGCAAATTCGCGACCGTTTGCAAAAAGAACTGCAGCACAATGTCGCGTTACGGGTGGAAGACACCGCCGATCCGGATAAATTCAAGGTATCCGGCCGGGGTGAATTGCATTTGTCCATTTTGATCGAAAATATGCGCCGGGAAGGCTTTGAGCTGGGTGTTTCCCGGCCGGAGGTTATTTTCAAGGAGATCGACGGCGTGATGTGCGAGCCTTTCGAAATGGTGACTATCGAAGTGGAAGATGCGCATCAAGGCTCGATCATGGAGAAGATGGGGGAACGGAAAGGCGATTTATTGAATATGGTTCCGGACGGCAAAGGCCGGATCCGCCTGGATTACAAAGTGCCCTCGCGCGGCTTGATCGGCTTTCAAACCGAATTTATGTCCTCCACTTCCGGTTCCGGCTTGCTTTACCATGTGTTTGACCAATATGGGCCGGTAAAACCCGGCGTGATCGGCATGCGCAAACGCGGCGTTCTTGTCTCCATGGCGCCGGGTAAAGCCCTGGCCTACGCCTTGTTCGCTCTCCAGGAGCGCGGCGAGCTGTTTTTGGTGCATGCCGACGAAGTTTATGAAGGCATGCTGGTCGGCATCCATTCGCGGCCCAACGATTTGGTCGTTAACCCCACCAAAGCCAAACAATTGACGAATATCCGCGCCGCCGGAACGGATGAAAACCTAATTCTGACCCGCATTCAGAAAATGACGCTGGAGCAAGCCCTGGAATTTATCGATGAAGACGAACTGGTCGAAGTAACGCCGCTATCCATCCGGCTGCGCAAAAAACTGCTCAGCGAAAACGACCGTAAGCGCGCGGCAAGAACGGCGGAATAATAAAGCCGACGCCATGGACGGCAACTTATTGCAATACGAGTTTAAGGCCGATAACTAAGATGACCATTGTTAAAGCCGCTAAAATTGTAAACCTTCGGCAATTAAGTTTTTGACGGCCGACAGCTTGCAATGCGGCGTATTCTTTTCCATAAAGCACTAAAATAACCTAGTTGGTAAAATTAGCAAATAATTATATCCAAACTGGTTCGGCACACATTCACTCAATGTGCGCCAGTGTTACGGCTGAGCAGGGAATTTATTGCAATACAAATTTAAAACCAATGACTAGTAATAAAACCGCCAATACCGGCCGTAGAAACTGCTCGGGAATTTTGGCGCTCAAATGGCTGCCTATCCCAAATGCCGGGCACCGAGCCGAGTAACAGGCTTAACAACAATTGCAGATCGAAATTTCCCAGGCTTAAATGCCCCAAACCGGCCACCGCGGTCAACGGAATGGCGTGAGCCAGATCGGTGCCGACAATTTTTAAAGTGGACATGCGCGGGTATAAAAACAATAGGGCGATAGTGCCCAAAGCGCCGGCGCCTACCGAAGACAGCGTTACCAGAACGCCCAAAACCGCGCCAATGACGACAGTGGCGGTTTTTTCCCAGCGCGGCGGAAATCGGCCGCTGTTTTCCACATTGCTATGGTCGTCATCTATCAAGGCGTCTTTAGCCATTTTTTTTAATAGCATGCTCCGCAGTAACATAGCGCTGGCGGTCAATAACAAGGCGATACCCAACGTGAAGGTAATGGCGCTGCTCACTTCCTTGCCGTTCTCCATCAGGTTTTTCAGCACGTAAAGCGTCGCCGCGGCCATTGGCAAACTGCCTAAAGCCATCCAGCCGACTATATGCCAGTCTACCGAACGGTGCTTGCCGTGATGGACGGCGACGCCGACCGATTTAGTCAGCGCCGCGTATATCAAATCCGTACCAACGGCGACAGCGGGTTTGAATCCGAACAGAAACACCAGTAGCGGCGTCATTAAAGAACCGCCGCCGACGCCGGTAATGCCCACCAATAATCCCACCGCAAAACCGGAAGCCGTATACATTA
>JBEKBU010000021.1:0-27001 GCA_050015235.1 Methylomonas sp.
AGCCGCGGAAATATGAAGCGCGTTGGGTATAGAGGACTATGCGGGCAGAAAATAAAACCGAAGACCGGAAACTTGATATCAATCAGATTATAAGCTGGCTGCAGGCCGACGGCATGTTGACGGCCGCAGATCTGGAAAAATGCCGCCAATACGGTATGGCTGGCGTTAACCGCCAGAAGCATCCCCTGAAAGTGCTGGCGGAATGCGGTATATCCAATAAACTCCAGTACGGTAAACTGTTAACGCAAGAAGACTTGACCCAGTGGCTGGCCAAAAAACTCAATCTCGCCTATTACTATTTCGATCCGCTGAAAATCGATGTTGCGGGCGTTACGTCCTTATTTAGCAAAGCTTACACTACTAATTACAATATTCTGCCGATTTCCATCTCGGCGGATGAAGTGGTGGTGGCTACCGCCGAACCTTATGTGCAGGCTTGGCAGATTGATTTAACCAAAATGCATCAAGGCCATATCCGATGCGTGTTCGCCAATCCGGACGAGATTAAACGCTATATCGAGGAATTCTATAATTTTTCCAAGTCCTTAAAAGGGGCGGGGCTGCAAACAGCTAACGATAACCGCAATATCAGCCAGAACTTTGAACAACTGGTTGAGCTGAGTAAATCCAGCGATCTGGACGCGAACAACCAGCATGTGGTTAATTTAGTGAACTGGCTGCTGCAATATGCTTTTGATCAGCGCGCCAGCGATATCCATATCGAACCGCGCCGTACCCACGGCAACGTCCGTTTCCGGATAGACGGGGTCATGCATAATGTCTATCAGTTACCGATGCCGATCATGAATGCGGTGCTGAGCCGCTTGAAAATCCTGAGCAGGATGAATATCGCCGAAAAACGTTTGCCGCAGGATGGCCGCATCAAAACCCAAAATGCTCAGGCTAAAGAAATCGAGATGCGTTTATCGACGATGCCTACCGCCTTCGGCGAAAAACTGGTAATGCGGATTTTTGACCCGGAAGTGTTGATGCGCAACTATGAGCAACTAGGGTTTAGCAAGCAGGAGTTGGCCACCTGGGAGCGCATGACCGGACGCAGCCACGGAATTATACTCGTTACCGGCCCGACCGGCTCGGGCAAAACCACGACCTTATACTCCACGCTAAAAAGACTGGCGACACCGGAAATTAATCTATGCACGGTCGAAGATCCGATAGAACAAATCGAACCGGCTTTCAATCAGATGCAAGTACAAGCCAACATCGGTCTAGATTTTGCGACCGGTATCCGCACTTTGCTGCGCCAGGATCCGGACATTATCATGGTCGGCGAGATTCGCGATCTGGAAGCCGCCGAAATGGCGGTTCAGGCTTCCCTGACTGGACATTTGGTAATTTCGACGCTGCATACCAATAACGCGCCTTCATCTATCAACCGTTTGCTTAATCTTGGCATACCCTTTTATTTAATCCAGCAAACCTTGATAGGCATTATGGCGCAACGCCTGATTCGGGTTTTATGTCCGCATTGCAAAGCCGCTATCGATGTGGATGCCGATCAATGGCAAACTTTGGTGGAGCCTTTTAAAACCCAGCTCCCCAAACAAATTTATAAAGCCGCCGGCTGTAAGGAATGCCACAATACCGGCTATTCAGGCCGTATCGGCATCTACGAAATTTTTGAAAATAGTCCGTCTCTGCAAAAGCAGATCGTGCAGAATTGCGATACCGGTTTACTGAGTAAACAGGCGATTATGGAAGGCATGCGGCCCTTACGGCTTAGCGGGGCCGAAAAGGTCGCCGCCGGTATCACAACCATCGAAGAAGTGCTAAGAGTAGCGCCAGAGCGGATGGAGATTTAAGCGCCATGCCGATTAACCGATGCGGTTAGTCGACGGTTTCAATCCAGCGGCAGCGGGTTTTGACGATATCGGCGGTATTTTCATTACCTATGCCTTTAGCGATTAGGGCGATGACTCTATCATCGGTATCATAACCGACATGCGCATCCAGAGGATTGGCTAATTTACCGAGTCCGAACGCGTCATAAACTTTTGCGACATTGATATTGATGTTGGTAACGTCAATGCAAAGCCTTGAATCCAAATATTTATTGACAAATTTAGGCGGGATGGAGTAGCTTAACAAATCATTGGGGTCGCTGAAGGCAATAATAGACGTCTTAGCCAGCATCCGTTCGCCATAGCGGGCGCCGTCGGCTTGGCAATAAGCCTGATACTGATTGCTGATAGCCGGCAGGGTGCGGCCTAATTGCAGCATCGGTAATTGGTTCGACATCATATAGATAGGCACTTCCTTGTTTTTCAAAATCCGGGCGACGCTTTCATCATACAGCACAGTCTCGTTTTTATCTTTCAACTCGGCAATGCGCTGTAAACCGTCGATAGTTATGCGGCTGCCTAAGCTATGGGAAACAAAGGCGATGCTGTCATTATGAAAATGCGCCGTATTGCCGGGTCGGCAAACTTGATGCACATCATCCGGCAAACTATGCCAGTCGCCGCTAATCATCCAGCAAAACGCCTGCCCGAAACCGGCCAATATTTCTTCACGCTTTCCACCTAAATAAATAATCGGATCGGGTCCGGTATCATTTGAAAATTTCTTTAGCAAGTCATTCACTTCGGCCCGCCGGAAGGACTGTTCGCCGGAATTGTCATAGGCCAGTACTTCTTTTTCCTTGGCGGTGATCTCCGACCAAGTATATTCATAAAATAGCAATTCCTGGGTTTTACTATTGTTTAGATAGCGGGTAATGCGCAAATTGCCCAATTTTTTGGCTGGATGATGCGGGTCCGCCAGTGTTATGTTTTTATCGCTTTTAGAAGTGACGGTCAGGTCCAGTTCCTTGGCGAGCATTTCCAGAAATTGAGTTGAATATCCCGGCAAGTGATTACCGACCCCATGCACCATCAGCACTTTCATTTTCCGTTCCGGTACTTCTAATTGTGGTTTCAAGCCACGGAAAGTGTCGCCGGTAATTTCGCATACCCGGGTGTCCACGTTATCCTGTTTTTCCATGAACGCCTCGGCAATGCCTTTCCCGAAGCTGGCGCAACCGGTTAAAAATATCAGCCCGCTCAGTAGGGCAATTTTGTCAATTTGATAGCGCATATCGGTACATGAGGCCGATGTAATTACCGGTTCGGTTGTTGTGCCAAGTATTTACGCCCGATTATAACTTTTTAGTAGTTCTAAGTTCTAATTTAATATTTGTTTAATGTTGTTGGGAATTGATTTGCCCGGCGTCTAAACCCATCGGCGGACGGTCTGGGCGCAGTACCAAGCGCTCTCCACGGCTTTCACACACGCCGCTAACTGTTTCGCCGTTGCGGTCGGTAAACTGGGCAGGGCTGCCAGGTGTTTTTCCGGTACAAGCCGCATAAGCTTCAGGGGGTGGGCCAGGATGCCCATTTTGTCCGCCGCCGGGCGCATGGTCGGGCCTTAACACCAATTTACCGTTAGCGTCTTCCCGGCATATGCCGCTTATTTTGTCTCCACGCGGGCTAATTAACTCTGCAACGCTGCCGGCGGTTTTTCCGTGACAAGCAGTGTAATCTTCCGGAGGCGGCCCCATCGGGGGAATGCCGGGAGGTTGTTGGGCATGGCTACAAGTCAGCCAGCCGAATACTAGGGCGCCTATGAGAATGGGTGGCGGAAAATTAATCATGAGTTTTTCTCCTAGAGGGGGCTGTCATTGTTGATAGGTTAAATCGCTACGGATATAAGTATTGGTAAATGAAATTGTAGTCGAAAAATACCTGGCTTTTCTAAAGCGGTACGAGTTTGCATTATCCTTTCAGGTTATAATAAAAAAGCGATCATTAGCATAATTCCAGGCTGTAAGTTTGTGCTTCTAATAGTTCGCCGCTTGCGGAATGTTCATAAAGTTAACGATAGGCGCATGGTTATTCCGGCGCCTAAGCGATGAGAAGTGATTTGGCTATCCAGCCGATTAAAACATATAGATTAATTAATGAAGATGGAAAATGAAAACAGTTAAATATGTTTCGTTGTTAATGGCTTTGTGGCCTTATTTAGCCAGCGCCGATTTTCCGGAAGGGCAGTGGATCGCCACGAACAATAGAGACATCGGCGGTACGGATATTTATCCTGGCCTCGGTTTTTGCATCGTAAAGGGCGGATATTGGTACGGGACGGATGTGATAAAGGGCAAGGGGCAATGGGCGCAGAATGGCGACGCAATCCATTTACATATGAATCGTCAAGAAGCCAACGGGATTTTATTTGAGTCCGTAGAATTAAATATTATCGATCTGGCGTTGATGACCGGCTATTGGCAGCAGTGGGATATTCAGCTTACCGAGAATGGCTACTTCACGACCAAATGGCTATTTGTCTCACCGGCTTGCAAGCCGCCGATTTAATTTTTTACAGCAGGTACTCTGGCCGGCGGGTTTTATGTTCATGATGCGGTATTCAATCTTGAGAAGTCAACCACAGAAAAAATTTGCCGCCTAACGCCATGGTATCATTGGCTAGCGACCTGATTGTGAAATACTTCAAGCCGGTGAACGTCGCTTGTAGTGAATTAATGAAAGTGCGTTTAGGAATTATTAGATACATGAGAATCTACTTGATTCTGGCAATATTGCAAGTTTTGATTTCCGGGTGTGCGCCTATGAACTATGGAAATGTAATAACAATTGCTCACCGCGGCGCTTCCGGTTATTTGCCTGAACACACGTTGGCCGGCAAAGTTCTTGCTTACGGCATGGGCGCCGATTTTATCGAGCAAGACGTATTGATTACCAAGGACAATCAGGCCGTCGTCCTGCATGATCTTTATCTGGAAGCCGTCACCGACGTCGCCGATATCTTTCCGGGGCGGTCAAGAACGGATGGTCACTTCTATGTCATCGACTTTTCTTTGTCGGAATTGAGAGCGCTGAATATCCACGAGCGTGTCGATCCAAAATCAGGAGTGTTGGCTTTTCCGGGTAGATTTCCGTTGAATGGCGCTAGATTTCAAATCGCAACTTTAGAGGAAGAGATAGCTTTAATCCAGGGGCTAAACAAAAGCAGCGGAAAAAACATCGGTATTTATACCGAGATAAAATCTCCCGCCTGGCATCGTATGCAAGGAAAAGATATCGGTAAAATCGTGCTGACTATTTTGAACGAAAAAGGTTATACAGAGAGTTCGGACAATATTTATGTCCAGTGTTTCGACCCTGACGAGCTAAAACGGTTGCGGTTTGAACTGCACAGCCGGCTTAAATTGATCCAGTTAATCGGCGACAACCTTGACCATGAATCCGGCGCCGATTACGAATATTTGCAAATGCCCGCCGGGCTGAATGAAATTTCCCAATATGCCGATGGGATTGGGCCGGGGCTTACGCGAGTTGTAACCGGCCGTGATGGAAGCGGGCGGCTTGTTTTTTCTAAACTCGTCGAAAACGCCCACAAAAACGGTTTGCAAGTGCATGTCTATACGTTGCGTAAAGATCGTTTACCGCCTTTCACGCATGACTTTAACGAACTTTTAACAGCGCTTTTTGAGCAGTCGGTTGATGGGGTATTTACTGATTTTCCCGATGTTGTGGCGGCCGCTAAGGTTAAATTTATGGAGGCTAAACCTTAACCGGTTTTTTCTTTATATGACTGTTAACAACTTACAGGTTTATGGTTTTGGCTGTTAATTAAAGTATCAGCCATTCACGATTTCGTAACCGATAAGCCTGGCGGAGGACGCCGTGAATACCTCCCTGTAGGCTTTCGTTCGGCATCCATGCCTCTCAAACCTCCGCCAGGCTTACCGGTTCCAAAATCTCGGCTCTTGACTTTAACTAATTGTAAAACCGACTTATTTCTAACCAGAAAAAATTAATAGCTATTTTGCTTCATCAATCGACTATCAGCAAACGGCTTGAAGTAGGGTATAAAGGCTGATAGACTGGTCATCAGCCTAGTGTATATTGAGGTTTGTCATGAAAAGTTGGCCGGTACAAGATGCTAAAGCCAGATTCAGTGAATTACTGGACGTCTGCGTAAATGAAGGGCCGCAATTAGTCACGCGGCGTGGGTCGGAAACGGCGGTGCTTGTGCCTATCGCCGAATGGCGGCGCCTACAGAATGCCGCGCGTCCTTCACTAAAAGATTTGTTGATGTCCGATGAGGGGCGGACCGACTTTTATTTACCTGAGCGCGGATTAGCGAAACGCCGAACATCCGTTGAACTGTAAGGCTACTGGTCGAGCGGAGTATTTACCCCGTCACGCAAGGTTTTCTTTTAAATCCCATGATTACACAACGACCTATCTGCGCTTTGGACAGTGATATGATATTTTGGGGTTCTGTTATAAGCAACTCTTTTGCTTAATCTGAAGAAAAATAAATTATATGCTTTTTCCAATGTTCTGCATGTTGTGGGAGCATGCAAATCAATTTCAACACGGTAGTCTAAATACTCATTTACTCAAAGCGGAAATTGCTTACCCACCTCCCAAAACCCCTAAACTCTATGTTAAGCTTGAACACATTTAACCTACCTGCTATGTGAGCAGGACTGCGTAATTTTGGAAGAGATTTTAAGCTCGGAGAAACAAATGTCTGAAAATTTTAAACGTATCGCTATCGTCACCGGCGCCACTTCCGGTATAGGGGAGGCCACGGTTAGAAAGTTTGCCGCCGAGGGTTATGGAGTGATCGGCACTGGCAGGAATGCGGATAAACTGGGGCAATTGGCGCGGGAGCTACCGGGCGCGTTTTTCGGCGTGCCTGGCGATATGTCGGCGCCGGGCCTGATTGACGATCTGTTCGCCACGGCCGAACAGTATTTCGCGCAACCGGCGGATATCGTGGTGGCTAACGCCGGGCGCGGTTTGGGCGGTTCGGTCAAGGACGCGGATTTGGACGCTTTCAGGGAAATTATAGAATTGAACGTCACGGCGACGCTGGCTTTGCTGCAAAAAGCGGCGCGGCTGATGTCGGCGCTACAGCCGGCCAAGTATCCGCATTACGGCGCCGATATCGTCATAGTCGGTTCCGTGGTCGGCAGGCATATTTCTCCGTTCAGCGCCGTATACGGCTGCACCAAGTTTGCCGTCCATTCTCTGGCGGAAGGGCTGCGCCGGGAACTGGCGCCGCAAGGCGTCCGGGTATCCTTGGTAGAGCCGGGCCTGGTGCTGAGCGGTTTTCAGTCGGAAGCCGGCTATAGCGACGAGCTGGTGCAAAGTTTTAAAGACCGGTTCGGGCCGTTGCTGGTGGGCGAGGATATCGCCAACGCCATCCATTTTATGGTCAGCCAGCCGCCCCATGTGCATATCAGCGATATCATGGTGCGGCCTACCCGGCAGGACTATCCTTAGATGAGTATAGGTTTTAAACGATTCGGGCAAAACGGGTCTCTCTGAATGCGGATACAAGCGTTACCGATCCAACTAATCAACCAGATTGCCGCCGGCGAGGTGGTCGAGCGTCCGGCGTCCGTGGTGAAAGAGCTGGTGGAAAACAGTTTTGACGCCGGGGCGAGGCAGATATTTATCGATGTCGAGCAGGGCGGCATGCGGCAGATTAAAATCCGCGACGACGGTTGCGGTATCGTCAAAGACGATCTGGGGCTGGCTTTGTCCCGGCACGCCACCAGTAAAATCGCGTCATTGCAGGATTTGGAGCAGTTGCTGAGCATGGGGTTTCGCGGCGAGGCGCTGCCCAGCATCAGTTCCGTGGCGCGTTTGACGCTGATTTCCAGGACCGCTGACGCCGAATGCGCGTGGCAAGTCAGCGCCGACGGCAGCGAACGCCAATTAGAACCGCAACCCGATCCGCATCCGCCCGGCACCACCGTGGATGTGTGCGATTTGTTTTACAATACTCCGGCGCGGCGTAAATTTTTGAAAACCGAAAAAACCGAATTCGGGCATATTGAAAGCCTGCTGCAAAAACTGGCGCTCAGCCGTTTTGATGTCGGTTTCATACTCCGGCATAATCAGAAGGAAGTGTTGAATTATAAGCCGGCGCCTGACCGGCCGGCGCAGGAAAAACGCGTCGCCGCCATTTTCGGCTCGGCGTTTAGCGAAAATGCGGTATATATCGATTACGCCGCTTCCGGCCTGCAACTGCAAGGTTGGGTGAGTTTGCCTATTTTTTCCCGCTCGCAGTCGGATATGCAGTTTTTTTACGTGAACGGACGCCTGATTAAAGACAAGCTGATTACCCATGCCGTCAGGCAAGCGTATCAGGATGTGCTTTATCATGGCCGCCATCCGCTGTTTGCGTTGTATTTGCGATTAGACCCGGCGCTGGTGGACGTCAACGCCCATCCGACCAAGCTGGAAGTGCGCTTCCGGGAAAGCCGCGGCGTACATGATTTTCTGTTTCAAGCACTGCATCGCGGCTTGGCGGTGCAAACGCCCGGCAGGCAATTGCTGTTCGGCGCGCAGGCGGTTACGCTAGAACAGGAGCAGGCCGTTCCGCCGCCGGTAAAGCCCGCGCAAACCAGCCTGCCCGCTCATTTTGACCATGCTGCCGGGACGCCGGCGCCTAAACAGGCGCCGCCCCAAGTTTACGGGCAAAGGCCGTTTACCTTACCTAGCCGGCCCAAACCGGGCGCCGGCGGCGCACAAATTCCGTCTTACCGCAAACTCTATGCGCAGGAACCGGAACCGCCATCCGCCGAACCGCCGCCGCTCGGTTATGCGCTGGCGCATATACACAGTATCTATATTCTGGCCGAGACCGCGCAAGGCATTATCCTGGTTGACGCTCACGCCGCCCATGAACGCATTACTTACGAGCGCCTCAAACAGTATTATCAGAATAACACTGTCGTCTCTCAACCTCTGTTGCTGCCGATGAAATTGCAGTTTAATCCGGCCGAAGCGGATATTGCCGAACAGGAACAGACGTTTTTTCTGCAAATGGGTTTCGAACTTAGCCGTATCGGCCCGGAAACCTTGCTGCTGAGAGCTGCGCCGGCGATATTGGAACAAACCGATAGCCATGAGCTGCTGCGCGATATGTTGGCGGATATGCTGACACAGGGTTTTAGCCACAAAGCCGAAGAGAAAATGAACGCGGTGCTGGCGGCGATGGCCTGTCACAGTTCGGTGCGCGCGAAGCGTAAGCTCAGCATCGAAGAAATGAATGCGTTGTTGCGCGACATGGAGCGTACCGAACGCATCGGCC
The DNA here is from genome assembly GCA_050015235.1 of Methylomonas sp. Classification (GTDB taxonomy): domain Bacteria; phylum Pseudomonadota; class Gammaproteobacteria; order Methylococcales; family Methylomonadaceae; genus Methylomonas. The sequence goes on from JBEKBU010000021.1 coordinate 9,136, forward strand.
AGTGCAATCATGGCCGCCCGACCTGGGTAGCCCTTAGCCATCAGGATTTAGACCGGTTTTTTATGCGCGGGCGCTAATGTCTGGCAGTCTTAAGCCTGTTATTATGTTAATGGGGCCTACCGCATCAGGCAAAACCGCGCTTTCCGTGGCGATGGCGCGGCATATGAACGCGGAAATCGTCAGCGTCGATTCCGCGCTGGTCTACCGGGGCATGGATATCGGCACGGCAAAACCGGGGCTGGCCGAACGCGGCGGCGTAGCGCATCATTTGCTGGACATCCTCGATCCCAGTCAAGCCTATTCCACCGGCCAATTCCGCGACCAGTCGCTGGCATTGATCGCGGATATCCATAGGCGCGGCAAAATACCGTTGTTGACCGGCGGCACCATGCTGTATTTCAGCGCGTTGACCCAGGGTCTGGCGCAACTGCCCGCCGCCGACCCGGTCATTAGACGGCAGTTGGATGAAGAGCTTAAAATCCACGGTAAACAGGCGCTGCATGCGCGGTTGGAGGCCGTAGATCCGCAAGCCGCCGCCCGCATTCATGTCAACGATCCGCAACGCATTCAACGGGCGCTGGAGGTTTACGCCATCAGCGGCCGTCCGCTGTCGAGTTTTCTGCAAGGGCAAACCGCCGAGCCTGCCTATCAATGGTTGAAAATTATCATCGCGCCCGCGCAACGCGCTACGTTGCACCGGAAAATCGCCGAGCGCTTTACCGGTATGCTGGAGCAAGGCTTGATCGGAGAAGTGGATCGTCTCAGGCAACGCGGCGATCTGGATGTCAGCATGCCGGCGTTGCGCTGTGTCGGTTACCGGCAAGTCTGGGGGTATTTGCAGGGCGATGACGATTTTGACGCCATGCAAGATAAAGCCATCGCCGCGACTCGGCAGCTCGCCAAGCGCCAATTTACCTGGCTGCGTAAAGAAACGGACGCCTTATGGCTGGATAACGCCGCCCCCGATTTGCTGGCGCAAGCCCTGCGTTATTGCCGGAACGACCTGTTTGGCGCCCTCTGATGAGCATCGTCATGTTTAACCGGGAACTAATCGGCCGCATCCCGTCCAGTCCGGCTTTTTTGCTTGATGAAACCCGTGTTTTGAGTAATCTTGCGCCTTTGCGCAGCCTGAAACAGGCCAGCGGCTGCAAAGTTTTATACGCCATGAAGGCGCTGCCGTTAAGTACGTTATTGGAATTTATCCAACCCCATATGGACGGTTTTGCGGTCAGTTCCTTATTTGAAGCCAAACTGGCGCAACAAATTACCGGCAGTAGTGAGATACACTTGACCACGCCCGGTTTGCGCCCGGAAGAATTCACTGAACTTGGCCGCCTTTGCAGCCATATCAGCTTTAATTCGTTGAGCCAGCTTCAGCGTCTGCATAAACCAGGCTCTGCTTATTCGCCCGGTTTACGCATCAATCCCAAGCGCTCTTTTTTGGCCGATAGCCGTTTCGATCCTTGCGGCCCGCATTCCAAACTAGGCGTAGACATAAACGAATTGCGCTCCCACTGGCCGGCCGGCATGCAAGGCTTGCATCTGCATACGTTGTTTGCAGCGCAGAGTTTCCAGCCCCTGGTGGAGACTATCGATAGCTTGCTGCCGTTGCTGAAACGGTTGGGTAGGCTGACCTGGCTGAATCTGGGCGGCGGCTATCTTTATCACAGTATTGCCGAGCAAGGCGAACTAATCAAATTAATCCGCCATCTGCTGGATAAATATGTCGGACAGGTATTGATCGAACCCGGCAAAGCCGTGGTCGGCAACGCCGGTTATCTGCTCTGTACGGTGCTGGATCGTTTCGTCAGCGACGGCAAGCCGGTGCTGATACTGGATACATCCGTGAATCATCATCCGGAAGTTTTTGAATATCAGCGCAAACCGGCGCTATACGGCGGAGAGCCGGAGCAGGGTGAAAGCGCCTTATTGGCCGGCTCTACCTGCCTGGCGGGCGATGTATTCGGCGCATACCGCTTCGCGGTTTTGCCGGAAGTCGGCGACCGCTTGCTGTTTAGCGATGTCGGCGCTTACAGCCTGATTAAAGCTAATCGCTTTAACGGCTACAATTTACCGGATATTTACCGCATTCAGGCCGGGCAAGCGTATCTAGTCAAACAATATTCCTATGTAGACTTTCAGCGGCAATGGCTGGCTTGACGTTATAATTTACCCGCCGGCTTTATAGTTGTAATGTCATGAATATATTCTTTGCTAGCGTGTGTAGCATAGGATGGAAGTTAAGATTAAGTTAGAATTTATTGTCTGACAATCTTCGGCGATTGATTTATCATACTAAGGTCAAAATTTTTAATAATCATTTCCAGGAGACGAATAATGAAACACTTTCAACTGAAACCCGCGTGGCGGGTTAGTCTAGGCGGGGCGTTAGCTTTGGCCGGTTTGGTTCTGGCTGCCGCCCAGCCGGCGGCCGCGGACCCGAATTGGCAAGCAAGCCAGGCTTCCTCCGGCGGCCAAAACTATACGACCGGCCAGATTATTACGGAATCCTTGACCGGCGACGTCTATTCCGATCCATCCAAATGGCAGGATTTGTCGTTTCGCGATTTGTTCAGAACCGGTTGGAACAAACCCTGGGCTAGCCCACCGCCAGGCGCCGGCGGCGCGCCGCGTCAAGGCTGGCTGAATGCCGATGACGGCGTATTCTACCGTCTGGGCATAGGTACTTTCGGCTGGCAGCACGGGCTTGCCAATAACAGCGACGGTTATACCGGCGGCGTGACGATGTATACGCCGCTTAACCAGCGCTTCGAATTCCAAACCGACATTCCGGTGGCGTCAAATCAGGGTTTACACGGCAACAGCCCTTCGCAGACTAATTTCGGCGACTTGCAGATTACCCCCCGTTTACTGCTTTCCGAAAGTAAAGAACTCAGCCAAACGCTGAACGTAACGTTACGTACACCGACCGGAAATACTTTTAACGGTAACGGCGTCGCTTCGGTTTCGCCTACTTACCAATTCTGGTCAAATTATTGGAAAGGTCTGGTGGTGCGCGGCGGCGGCGGCTTTACGCTACCTTATGCCGGAGCTATCGCGTTAACCGGCGCCCGCTCCACGTTTAACGCCAATCTGGCCATCGGCTACTATATGACGCCGCACGAGGCTGTACCGTTCGGCGATATGGTCTGGTATGTGGCGGGAAATATGGCGCAAGCTCTGGACAATCGCGGGCCGGCTACTTCCTCGTTTTCGGTCGGCCCCGGCTTCCGTACCCATTTGGGAGCCAACTGGTATTTGCTGGGCGCGGTCGATGTACCGGTTATCAAACCGTATAATTACGACTATCAGGTTTCCGGCGGTATTATGAAAGTATTCTAAAGAAATTTAGAACACTATTCACACTGCGCCAAAGTGCATCAGGTCTTGAAATTCAGTGGCTCACGATGGCTGAAGACGCGGGCTTTTGGAGTCTGGTGAGCTTGGCGGAGATTTGCCCGGCATGGATGCTGGGCTCTAACCTATGGGGAGGTATTCACGGCGTTCGCCCGTCAGGCGTTCCGGCCCAAAAGCCGGGTAGCCTACCATGATGCCTTCCGCTTCACTGAAAATTAAAAGGGATTTAGAACAATTTTAATTGCATTGGCTAAAATCATTCTTCCCTTCTGCACCTATTAAGTGCGAGCGCACCATTTTTATATTTGTCAGGGATAAGGTTCAAGTTTTAACATATTGTTTTTTATAGAAAGTTTTTAGTGGCATAGACAATGCTTAGTGTTAAGCGTATCAAATTTTCTTCCCAACCAGCCATAGAACGAATAGTTGAGGCGAATATTATGGACGTGACATTCTTAATATTAGTAGCGGTTTTGTTTGCCTGCATTATCATCATGATGTTATGTAACGAAGCTTTAAGACAGCCATGTGTTAACGCTTTATATATACTCAGCGGCAGTATTGCTTTGTATTGTCTGGAAACCGCGGATCGCAGCAATCCCATCTACATGACCTTATTGCTGGTCGTATTATTATGCCTGACGCCCATGTTGGTGGATGGCTTGCTGATAACGGCTAAAAAATCGGCTCGAAACCGCTTATAAACTGCGCGCGGTGTTTCGCCAATTACAATCAAAGCAATCTTGACCGCGGCTAAGCAAGACGCCTTAAGTTTCGTTTGGCCTTCTGTCAAACATCTGAATTAATCCGGCCACATAGCTTGCTTTATCGCCGGTCAGTTGTGACCAGTCGAAGCGCCAGCGCCAGTTTCCTTCGGTAGTGCCGGGCGTGTTCATTCTATCAGCCGACCCGAGCATTAAAATATCCTGCATCGGTAAGATCGCCAGATTCGCAACCGAAGCCATCGCCATATACATCAGCGCGTGAGGCATCGGCAGGCTTGAATTGCCTAAATATTCATAAACGCGCTGTCTTTCCGTATAATTCAGGTTTTCAAACCAGCCCAACGTGGTGTTGTTATCATGTGTGCCGGTGTAGACCACGCAGTTTCGTGGATAATTCATCGGTAAATAAGGATTATGATTATTGCCGTCAAAGGCGAATTGCAAAATTTTCATGCCGGGCAGTTGAAAATTATCGCGCAACGCCTCTACCTGATCGGTAATAATGCCCAGATCTTCGGCAATTAGCGATAACGCGGGCATGGTTCGCCGGATAGCCTGCAATAATTCGGCGCCGGGCGCGGTCACCCAGGCGCCGATGACGGCGGTATGCTCCTGAGCCGGTATTTCCCAGGCGGCCTCCAGTCCTCTGAAATGATCGATTCTTAGAATATCAAACATTTCATACTGGCTATCAAGCCGCTGTAACCACCATTTAAAACCCGTTTTCTGCAAATAATCCCAATTGTAATGGGGATTGCCCCAGCGTTGGCCGAATTCGGAAAAATAGTCCGGCGGTACGCCGGCGACGACATCCATTTCGCCGTCTGCATTGAGTTTAAAAACGTTGCGGTTTGCCCATACATCCGCGCTATCGTAAGAAACGAAGATTGGAATATCGCCGAACAGCAAGACGCCTTTTTGTTCGGCGTAGGCTTTTAGTTCATGCCATTGCCGGAAAAACACATATTGCTCGAATTTAATACTCTCCAGCACATCCTTTAGTAAAGTTTGCGCCTCGGCAATGGAATGAGCGTTTCTTTGTTTCAGGCCTTCCGGCCATTGATTCCAGCTCTTCTGGGCAAAAATATTTCTTAAAGCGATAAATAAGGCAAAATCGTCCAGCCATTCCGCTTTTTGTTGGCAAAATTTACGGAAATCCGCCTGTTCGCGGACATCCGCCACGGATTGAAAACCATAAAAAGCTTTAATGATCAAACAGCTTTTTATGAATCCATGTTCGGCATGACAATCGTGGCAGCGTTCATGGCTTTGCAACCAGCCTTTCTCCACCAGCCAGTCGACATTAATCAAGGCCGGATTACCCGCATGAGCGGATAAACATTGGTACGGAGATCCATCGCCATGCGGCATGCCCAACGGTAAAGTTTGCCAGACGCTGGCGCCGGTATCATGTAGAAAATTGATAAAATTATAAGCTTCCCTGCCTAAATCGCCGGCTTCTCCAGTACCGGGCAAAGATGTAATATGCAGCAACACACCCGCACGGCGTTTATCCAATAGAGAAGTCATAGTGTCGTATTAAACCAAATTAAAATTCATTTCCTCTGCGCATCGCGCCGCCCATGGCCGGCGTTCCGGAACCCTGGGTAAAAGATAACGCTAAATAGGCGGGTGGCTCCTCGCCTAATAAACGGTAAAGATTCGTTAAATTTAACCGAAACTGTTTTTCGAAATCGCTTACCGCTTCACCGGGATTATAGTCGCCAAACCACCAGAACCAGTCCGAACCTTCACAAACGCCCAGCTGAGTTTCCGCTTCGGCGCGTTGTTGGGCGGAAAGCCTGTTTGCCGCCATCACTTTGTCGAATGCCTGTTTAACGTCTCCCAACATGTCCCAGCCGCGGTTTTTATCCACATCGCCAATCCAAGTTGAAAAAGTGCCGTACACCCAACTGCCGGCGACTAGTTTGGGTAATGTTCTTGTTTCCAAGCCATGATCGAGACATTCTGAAAAGGTCGTCAATTCCACTCTAGGATGGTCGCTAAGGCGTTTATACAGCGCACTGAGAAAATGGTAGCCGTTATTGGGAAAATATTCCCAGGCGTTTTCGCCATCCATTATAATCGAAACCACGCTAGGCGAATGTTCCGTATCGGCAATATTTTCCAGATGTTGAATCAAATCGGCTACCGCGTCATCCGCATGCCATTTTGAATATTCAAAGCCTATCAAGTCCGACAAGCCGTCGTCCCGGAAAAAACAAGTGATATCGGCCGCTGGAAATTTAATTGGATGATGAACATTTTCCGCGATCCCCCTGGCGGACGCATGCAAGCTATTATGTAAAACATTGCCGCCGCTGGCGGTCCATTTAAAACCGGAATCAGCCAACATTTGCAATGTGGGTTCGCTGACGCTGCCTTCGGCAGGCCAACAGCCTTGCGGTTCAAAACCGAAAAATTGTTTAAAAGAGTCCACGCCTTGCCGCACATGCCAAGCTACGCGTTCTTTCCCGCCCGGATAAACCGCCAGTTCAGGCATGTTGACCCCCGGCATGGCCTCGCGCGCGCTTTGCATATCCAACATTAACGGCATAATAGGATGAGCATAAGGCGTTACCGATAGTTCAATCCGGCCTTTTCCGGCCAAGGTTTTATACCGGTAGATCACTTTGGCTAACAAGTCGCCAATGATTTCAACGACTTCAATCCGGTCTTGCAGGGTGAAGTTTCTGGCTTTGTCTATCAGGCGTTTTACCCGGAAGTCGCTTATTTTGACCGTTTCGCCCATCCAGACCAGATGATACCAGACCAAAATATCGGCAAAGAACTGGCTATTGATGTAGTCGAAAGCTTCAGGATGGAATTGCAGCCAGTCCGCCATTTCGGTTAACTCATGGAATGCCGGATAGCGGTTAATTTGCCTTTCCCGGTTGGCTTTATTGCAATCTCTAAGAATTTTCAAGCTTTTTTCGATATCAAAGGAAAGCGCGGGATCGATCAAACAAGTCAGCAACGGATCTTTAACAGCCGTTTTGTACTGCAGGAAGGATTGGATTTGATTAGAATAATCGGAAATCTGCTCCAGCAAAATAGGCGCAAAATTAACCACCGCCTTGGCGTCCGCAATTGCTTCCAGATGCCCGGCCATATCCGCGTAATCCTTTATGACATGCAGATAAGTCCAGGGCAGCATAAACTGGCCGGTTTGCAAATTACGGTATTCAGGCTGGTGCATATGCCAGCATAGCACCAGCTTCAGCTTATCTGACATAATGCCTTCTTTGTCCCAGCATGTCCGAGGTGACCAGCACCACGCCGCCGGCGCTGACGTAAAAACGTTTTTCGTCTTCTTCACGGTCCTCGCCTATGATGGTGCCTTCCGGCACCAGGCAGCCTTTCTCTATGATCGCCTTGGTAATCCGGCAATGTCTGGCTATGTTTACATCCGGCATGATAACGGAATCATTTACCGTCGTGTAGGAATTTACGCGCACTTGCGAAAATAACAACGAATGTCTGACGGTTGCTCCGGAGATGACGCAGCCCCCGGAAACCATCGAATCGATGGCTTGGCCTCTTCTGTCGTCGTCATCGAACACAAATTTTGCGGGCGGCGTCTGCGCCTGATAGGTCCAGATCGGCCAGGTGTTGTCATACAGATTAAGGTCGGGTTTAACCGCGATTAGCTCCATATTGGCCGCCCAATAGGCGTCAATGGTTCCGACATCGCGCCAATAGCTTTGTTGACCGCTTTGCAAATCCAAGAACGGATAGGCGTTAACCCGGTATTTATCAATGACCGCCGGAATGATATCCTTACCGAAGTCGCGATGAGAACCCGGCATATCGGCGTCTTTGATTAATTGTTCAAACAAAAACGGGGCATTGAATACATAAATACCCATGGAGGCCAGGGCGGTGTTTTCTCGTCCCGGCATGACGGGCGGGTTGTCGGGTTTTTCGACAAAAGCTTTTACGCGCCGGTTTTCGTCCACATGCATGACGCCGAATTCTTTTGCGTCTTTTAGGGGAACTTCGATACAACCTATGGTCAAATCCGCATGATTTTCAACATGGTCGGCCAGCATGGCGGAATAATCCATTTTATAAATGTGATCGCCGGCCAAGACTAATACGAATTCGGGATTTCTAGAGCGAAGAATGTCAATATTCTGATAAATGGCGTCGGCGGTGCCCTGGTACCAGGAGTGTTCATCATGACGTTGCTGGGCGGGCAGCAAGTCGACGTATTCGCCGAATTCGCCGCGTAAAAAGCCCCAACCTTGCTGAATATGCCTAATCAGCGAGTCGGCTTTGTATTGAGTTAAAACGCCAATTTTGCGGATATCGGAATTGATACAATTAGACAGTGGAAAATCAATGATCCGGAATTTACCGCCGAACGGCACCGCCGGTTTGGCGCGCCAATCGGTCATGTGTTTTAACCTTGAGCCACGTCCGCCTGCTAGAATCAAGGCAATGGTATTGCGGGTTAATTCATTAACCCGTCTTGGCTGATTTTGTGAGTCCACGCTTGTCATTTTTGTCACCCTGGAGTTTTTATTGATATATTAACTTGCGGCAGCGCTACATTATCGTTACTCTTCATTAAAAAGTAAAAAAATCAAACCCTACCTGATTCACAATAAATTTCGGTAAGCCTAAAACATGTATTGAGTATACTAGTCGTTTTCCAAGCTTGTTTTTGATGAACGCCGATGCCGGCGTTTAATCTAAACGGATTTAGCGCTCTACAAAAGCGTTGCGCAACGGAAAGACCAAATACCGCTGACGAATTATAAAAATTAAATGTACTATAACTGAGGGATAGCCTAATGAACAAGCAAAGCCAGAAAATCTCGCTTGATTCGAATATTATTAAAATCATAGAAGCCAAGCATCACGATCCTTTTGCCGTTTTAGGCATGCATACGGAACAAGGCAAATCCGTTATCAGAGTTTTTTTACCTTATGCGGAAAAAGTCCGAATCAATGCGAAAGGTCCTGAAATGCGGCGCGTTCCGGGTACCGATATTTTTGAATTACATACGGAAGATCAGAAAATTGCCCGGCCGTATCAGCTTTTTTGGACCGATAAAGACGGTTATGAACACCAGCAATATGACCCCTATTGTTTTGGGCCGATATTGCCGGAATTTGACCGGCATTTATTTGGCGAAGGCCGGCATTGGCAAATTTATAAAAAACTAGGCTCGCATCTGCTTACCATGGACGGCGTCGATGGCGTTTACTTTGCGGTATGGGCGCCGAATGCGCAAAGAGTCAGCGTGGTCGGCGATTTTAACCGCTGGGACGGCCGCAACCATCCCATGCGGAACCTCGGCAGCTCAGGGATTTGGGAAATTTTTATTCCCGGTCTGGACGTAGGCTGTCTGTATAAATTTGAACTGCTGAGCCGCCACCACAGCCAATTGCTGGTTAAAACCGATCCCTATGGCCAGCAGTTTGAATTTCGTCCGCAAACGGCGGCGGTTGTCATACGCGAAAACACCTATGAATGGCTGGACGACGAATGGATGCGGCATCGTCCACAACACAATTGGCTGCATGAACCTATGTCGATTTATGAGGTGCATCTTGGTTCATGGCAACGCGATAACCGCGGTAATTTCCTTAATTACCGGGAGCTGGCCGAAAAGCTGGTTGCTTATGTCAAGGAACTCGGCTTTACGCATATCGAATTATTGCCGATTACCGAGCATCCGCTGGATATATCCTGGGGTTACCAAACCACCGGTTATTTCGCGCCAACCAGCCGCTTCGGTACGCCGGACGATTTCCGCTATTTTGTCGATACTTGCCATATCAATGATATAGGCGTTATTCTCGACTGGGTGCCGGCCCATTTTCCGAAAGATAATTTCGCTTTGGCCCGTTTTGACGGCAGTCCGCTTTATGAGCATGAGGATCCGCGCAAAGGCGAACATCGAGACTGGGGAACGCTGATTTATAACTACAGCCGCAACGAAGTTAAAAACTTCCTGCTTTCCAGCGCTTTTTTCTGGCTTGAGGAGTTTCATCTGGACGGTTTACGGGTGGATGCGGTGGCGTCCATGCTATATCTGGATTATTCGCGGGAAGCTAACGACTGGATACCCAATATTTACGGCGGCAATGAAAATCTGGAAGCGATCGAATTTCTGCGCCATTTGAATGAAGTCACCCATGCCCAGCATCCTGGCACCGTGATTATGGCTGAAGAATCAACTTCCTGGCCGCAAGTCACCAAGCCTACCTGGACCGGCGGGCTGGGATTTTCGATGAAATGGAATATGGGCTGGATGCACGACATCCTTTCGTATATGCAAAAACAGCCGGTACATCGTTCATATCATCATGATCAACTGACTTTCGGTCTGTTATATGCATTCTCGGAAAATTTCGTATTGCCGTTTTCTCACGACGAAGTCGTGCACGGCAAGCAATCCATGTTAAATAAAATGCCCGGCGACGAATGGCAGCGTTTTGCTAATTTACGGCTGTTATATACAATGATGTTCACCTATCCGGGTAAAAAACTGTTGTTTATGGGTTGTGAATTCGGGCAGGGCACTGAATGGTCCGTCAACCGGGCATTGGACTGGTATGTGCTGGATTATGCCCATCATCGCGGCCTGCAAACCTTGGTTAAAGATTTGAATAAACTTTACACCACACATCCTGCGCTTTTTTACTATGATTTTGACTATCACGGTTTTGAATGGGTCGACTGTCATGACGTTCAGCAATGCGTCATCAGCTACCGCCGGAAATGGGCCGATAAAGATTTGATCGTCATTTTAAACTTTACGCCCGTTCCGCGTCACGGTTATCGGATAGGCGTCCCTCTGCCCGGCGAGTATCGTGAGATTTTTAACTCGGATTCGCATTATTACGACGGGTCGAACACGGGGAACGGCCAAGTTAGTTCTTCGCCTCAGCCGTGGATGGGTATGGAGCATTCCGTTCTTGTTACCTTGCCGCCTTTGGCTGGAATTATCCTGGAAAAATAATATTTGCCGATGATGAAGAAAATTCTGTTTGCTTGTAGCGAAGCCCATCCATTAATCAAAACCGGCGGCTTGGCCGACGTCGCCGGCAGCTTGCCGATGGCTTTGGCGGAGTTAGGTCAAGATATACGCATTATCATGCCTAATTATCAGGCCATCAAAAATTGCGAACCCGGACATTATTTGTGTACCGTCCGCGTCAACAACAGCGACGTGCATCTGCTGGAAACCCGATTGCCCAACAGCGAACTAATTGTCTGGTTAGTCGATTACCCGCCATTTTTTAATTTCCCCGGCAATCCCTATCATGATGAATCCGGCGTACCCTGGGCTAATATCGGCGACCGCTTCGCATTGTTTTGCCGAATAGTAGTGGAAGTGGCCATGGATAGAGCCTATCTCAATTGGAAACCTGACGTCGTGCATTGTAACGATTGGCAGACCGGAATTATTCCGGCTTTACTGTCCCTTGAGGAACAGAGACCGGCGACTATTTTTACCATACACAACATGGCCTATCAGGGCGTTTTTCCCGCCAACGTCTATACGCATCTCAATTTGCCCGGTCAACTCTGGCATCAGGATGGTTTGGAGTTTCATGGCATGCTGTCGTTCATCAAAGGCGGCTTGAGTTTTTCCGACCGCATCACCACAGTCAGCCCGACTTATGCTCAGGAAATTCAGAAACCTGAATTCGGTTACGGACTTGAGGGTTTGCTCGCCTACAGACGGGATAATTTATCCGGCATTATTAACGGTATCGATACCACCATCTGGGACCCGCGGACCGATAAACATATCAGCAAAAATTACTCGGTTAAAACCCTCAATTACAAGCAGCAAAACAAAACAGCCCTACAGCAAATGTTCGGCTTGCCCGTGAGCGCCGATATTCCCTTGTTTGGCCTGATAGGACGTTTGGTCGAACAAAAAGGCATAGATTTAGTGTTAAGCTGTCTGGCAGAAATGACCAGCCTGTCTTTACAGGTTGTGTTGCTGGGCAGCGGCGATAAAAGCATAGAGTTAAAATTACAGGACTTTGCCCGGCTGTACCCGGACAAAATTGCCGTGACTATCGGCTATAACGAACCGCTGGCGCATCAAATCGAGGCCGGAGCGGATATTTTTCTGATGCCGTCGCGTTTTGAGCCTTGCGGACTAAATCAGATGTATAGCCAGCGCTACGGTACCTTGCCCATAGTTAGAAAAACCGGCGGGTTGGCCGATACGGTAGTCGACGCCTTACCGGAAAGTCTGAGTAATGGCGCAGCCTGTGGTTTTGTGTTTAATGACGCCGTTCCTTCAGCACTGCTTGAAGCTATCAAACGCAGCCTGGTTTTATACGCTGATAAAACCTCCTGGCAAAAAATCCAGCGTAACGCCATGCAGAAGGATTTTTCCTGGCAAAATAGCGCGAATCAATATCTGGCGCTGTACCGTGAAATATAAATTCTGGCTGTTTTTACTCTGCTTTAAGCTGGCCGCCGCCGACGAAAACGTCACGGAGCTGATCGCTTTACAACACCGGCCAGCGTCCGAGATCATACCTCTATTGGCGCCGCTGATTGAAAATACCGATCGAGTGGTTGATAATAATGACAGTCTGATCGTTAAAACCACGCCGGGGCGGCTGGAAAATATTAAACAATTGGTAACGCGGCTGGATACGGTTGCTATTAGTCTGAATATCACGGTCTTACAGAATTCGTTTAAAACCGCGGCGGAGTTGAACGCCGAGTCCGGCGCCGCAGCCGCCATACAAATGCATGGCATGAACGCCGATACCCGCGAACTTAGTAATTTGGAAAACACGCGGAGTATTCGCACCACTTCAGGTCATCCAGCCTATATTACGACCGGAAAAATTAAACAGCCGCAAAATGCCGGCGCTTATGGTTTTATGAGCGGCGCCAATCCAACGCCGGAAATCAACAGCGGGTTTATGGCCACACCCCAAGTGGTCGGCAAGGAAGTGATTATCGACATAGAGCCCTGGTCCGAGCATTTTCAGCAAGGAAATAATATAGAATCGCAAACCGCCGGCGCCAGGATAAATGCAAAACTTGGAGAGTGGGTTGAAGTTGCCGGCAACGGAAATATTCCGTCCAATCAGCAGGTGACTAAAAATAATGCGCGAATTTTGCTTAAAATCGATAGGTTAGAGTGATCGCTGTTACGGGCGCTTAATTACTGTCCGGCGTTCCGGCGTTTGCTGATGGCCAGCGACCCGATTAAACCGCTTAGAAACGCCCAGGCGGTGGCGGACAGCGGTACGGCTGACACAATGCTCTCTACCGATTCGCTTGCTTGCGGAGCAGGTTCTATATTTGCAACCGAAACGGTTTCCTTGGCGCTGCCGTGTTCGGAATCCAAAAAAGTGAGTTCCCAAAGATTAGGCGTAATTTTACTGGGCGTTACATCAACTTCGGGTATCCAGGCCCCATTTGAGAGCCAAGCTAATTGAAATAGATTGGAGTTCAGCTGGGTCGATGTTTTCCCGTCCACCGATACATCCCAATTCTTGCCGTTATGTACGAAAGTGACTTTGGCGTTCCCGTTAAAACTGGCTACAGGTTTATCGGAAAGATTTTTAGTTTCGGCGTTGAAAATCCCAATCTCCGCGTTCCGCATGCTGCTGCCGGAAAAAGTGACAGTGCTGACCTCCGCGTTAGGCGCGGACGGCAGCCACAAACTGGCGGAAACGGGTTGTGATGCGACCAGCAGACTAAAATAAATTATCAAGCTAGTTTTAAATATCATAACTTTATCCCTATATAGAAACTTAAAAACCCTATTCTCTGCATAATATTCACATTATTCCATTGTATGAGAAATATATAAAAGAATTATTACAACTACTCATTTTCCGTCCGGTCTATTGTTAAACATAAAAGTCTGTTACTCCGCAGGCCCGATTGCGTGAGCCTGGAGATCGAGTATGGTCTAACATCTAGTGAAAGCTCTGCTTCAGCTAGCAGACCGAATCACTGAACATGTGTAGGTTGGAGGAATATTACAATTATTGGCCGATAAAGCAATTGAACCAAAGTACAGGAAACCGAAGAAAAGGACTAAAATTGTTGAACTAGCTTACAAAATTCGTAAATTTCGTATCGAAGATTATGCGAAACGCAATTGAAAGCAATCGGAGTTGCTGAAATTCCAACTCCGATGGAGCTTAAGCTTTTAGTTAATCGTTGTTATTCTTTAGTCAGTTTGCCGGCTAATTGTGCGGAAGCTTGGCCGAACAAAGTACCGACTATAATAGAGATGGATATAACCAGCAATGGGTTGCTTAAAGACGCGGAAAGCAAAACGTCCTTGGTTAATTTGTCCGGTGTTTGCAGCAGATAGGCAAACGTGGAAGAGTAACCGAGTACGCTGACCGGAATGACGCTGAGCTGCGGAATTCTAGCCGCCAGGCATAATACGACAACGGAAATAGTCACGGTAACGGCGGCCAATACCGTAAAGCCCGCCGCTGCATCAGGTGCGATTTCGGTTAATAAAACGGCGGTGATCCAAGCCATGACGACGCCGAAGATTCCGCAAACAATAGTATTCGTAAAGGCTTCTTTAGTCGCGCCTAACAAAAAGTAGGCGGCCCAGGCGATGGTTGCCGCCCAAATGAAAAAAACGCCGCTAGCCGGCCCCACGGCCAGATAAGTAGCAATGCCGGCAAGAACGCCTATGCTCAGGGAAAGTGCTGTTAATTTATCCATTATTGGCCTCTCAGTTATTAATTTTTGTTTTTGATTAAACCTGGGTTTTGCGTTTAACAACCGCAGAACTTGGTTATGATGCGGTCTAGACCTGATAACACAGGTTTATCCAACGGCCATTTTAACAGAGTTCAACATTAGGAGCGATTTTTGTGCAAAGTATCTGCATTCGCGTTTTGATAATTTTACTTCTCGCTAGAATGGCGGTCACTTAAGGTTATTTAATGTCTTTGATCGCGAATGAAGAAGCTCCGCCAAGGAGGCCGGCTTTCCGTGGGTTTTAAAATTATTTAGACTATAGACGCTTTAAAGTTTACTTTTAATTCCCGCCAGCATTTTTTCGATTTGCGGGCGTTGCCGGTTTATATCGTTACATAGCTCGAACAAATCCCGCGCCCGGCGTAAATTCTGTTCGCTGTCGGAGACTTTGAAATAGCGGTTGCCGGCCAGATAATCGCTGTAAAAGCGTAACCCCAGTTCAAAAGGCAGCAGTTCGATGGCGGCATAAAGATAGTCATAATCGGCTTCGGTCAGAAATTGGCCGGCTTCCGCCAGATAGTGGCCGAGGATGATTTCGGCGCGATCCGAGTCAAAGCGGTTGTTATCGGCGTTGTGGCAGCTTGAGCGCAAGCAATCGCCTAAATCGTAATGGATCAGGCCGGGTTTGACGGTATCCAGATCAATCAGGCTGACAATTTCGTTGCCGCCGGGAGTGAATAAAAAATTATTCAGTTTCGGGTCGCCATGTATCACGCGCTCCATCAAGCGGCCCTGTAGCTTGGCGTTTTCAAGTACATCGATACGGGCGTGGAAACTATCGATAAATTTCCGGCAAAAACGGCTTTCAGCCGAGTTTATGTGCGGAAGCCGCTGTTCCTTTAAATTGGCGTACTGGCGGTAGTAAGCCGGAGTAATGTGGAAGCCGGGTAGCGTGTCGTGCAAAGTGGCGGTGGGCAAACGGCTGCACAGGTTGTGAAAGTGGGCGAGGGCGAAACCGACTTGCGCCGCTTCTTCCGGGCGGCTGATGAATTCGCGGCTTTCGGCGGGGGCTATGAGCTCCAGAGCCCGCCAATAGTGTTGCTCGGTGTCCGGAAAACAGGTTTTCCGCTCGCCGGTCAAAATAATGGCCGGGATTTTCAGTTTAACGGCGGCGGCTGGCAGCAGGGCGATATGCCGACTAAGCTGCCGCAGATTGGCCATGATGTTAGCCGGTTGCGGAAATACTTGGTTGTTGATGCGCTGCAGTACGAACGAGCCGCCAACCGTGTCGACCCGATAGCTGTCATTGATTAAGCCAAGCCCGAGCGGTTTGACGCCGGTGACGGTTTGCCCGGCGCTGAATTGGCCGGCGATGGCTACCAGTTGCGGGTTCAAAACGGCGGGCCGGATGTTACGCGCTGTTTGCTTCCCGTAGCGCGGCGATTTGCCGGGTAAGCGCCCGTAACGCCAGGCTGCGGTGGCTAATGGCGTTTTTCAACTCCGGCGCCAGTTGCGCCGAGGAACATTGCTGATCGTCCAGCCAAAACACCGGATCGTAGCCGAAACCGTTGCCGCCGATGGCGTGATGCAATATGCGTCCTTCCCAGACGCCTTGCGCAATGAGCGGCGTCGGGTCTTCATAGTGGCGCAGATAAACCATCACGCAGATAAAGCGGGCGCTACGCTCAATATCGGCGATGCCGCGCATGGCGGCTAAAAGCTTGTCGATATTGGCCTGGTCGGTCGCGGAATTGCCGGCATAGCGGGCGGAAACGACGCCGGGCGCGCCATGCAAGGCGTCGACGACTAGGCCGGAGTCGTCGGCGATGGCCGGCATTTGGCAGCGCCGGGCGGCGTTCCGCGCCTTGATGATGGCGTTTTCGACAAAAGTTGTGCCGGTTTCGTCCGGTTCCGTCACCTGGAATTGCGATTGCGGCAGAATTTGGTTGTTTAGCAGAATCGCTTGAATTTCCCGGATTTTGCCGGGGTTGCCGCTAGCTAAAACAATTTGACTCATACGGCTGTTTGTTTGGCGTATTTCAGAGCTTCATACTGTTTTTCCAGCAATTGCCGGATGCCCAGTTCGGCAAGCTCAAGCATGGCGTTAAGTTCGTCCTTGCGGAAGGCGTGGCCTTCCGCCGTGCCTTGCACTTCGATAAAATGGCCGGCTTCGTTCATGACGATATTCATATCGGTTTCGGCTTGGCTGTCTTCGCCATAATCCAGATCCAGTACCGGCGTACCGTTGAAAATACCCACCGAAACGGAGGCTACCTGGCCGTGCAGCGGATTTTTTTTGATGATATGCCGTTTTAACATAAAATCGACGGCCAGCGCCAGGGCGACAAAGCCGCCGGTTATCGAGGCGGTGCGGGTGCCGCCGTCGGCTTGAATCACGTCGCAATCAATGGTGATGGTGTTTTCGCCCAGGGCTTTCAGGTCGATGGCGGCGCGCAGGGAACGGCCGATCAGACGCTGAATTTCCAGCGTCCGCCCGCCCTGTTTGCCGCGCCCGGCTTCCCTATCCATGCGCGTGTGGGTGGAGCGCGGCAGCATGCCGTATTCGGCGGTAACCCAGCCGTCGCCTTTGCCCTTCAGAAAACGGGGTACGGATTTATCCACGCTGGCCGTGCATAATACACGAGTGTCGCCGAATTCGACCAACACGGAGCCTTCGGCATGTTTGGTATAGTGGCTGGTAAAGCGTATATCTCTTAGTTGGTTGGGACTGCGTCCGCTTGGTCTCATCGGGTGGGTCTCGCGTGGGTAAAATCGAACTATTATACCGGCTTTGATCGGCGAATCGGAAATATAACTAAACCGGACAGCTGGAGGCGCGGGATTCAGGCGGATGATGTTGGCTATTGAAAATATCCTGGCTTGCCGGGGAGAATGTATGAATCTAGCCGAAATTCTTTATTGCCGCATTGATGAGTTTGTCGCCATTGCTTATCGCCTGAAATCGACATGATATTTTGTCTCTCTAATTAGAAGCAAAATATCTCTTTTATAGAGCAACTAAAACCGGGGGAGGCAATATTAGCTTGAGGCGAACTATTGTTCATTTTTGCATTTATTCAAACTTCCGGCAAACACGCCAAAAGCCGGA
>JBEKBU010000022.1:0-24263 GCA_050015235.1 Methylomonas sp.
CCGCCATCAGCACATAGATAAACAGCGACATCCAGGCCGCCGGCACATGGATGTAAATGATCCGGTAACTGTCGCCTTGCTGATAATCCGCGGGGGCCAAATATAAGCCTCCATAGAGGCCGGCAAGCAATAAGCCTAAAAAAATCCAGCTCAGCCAGGGCGTCAACTGATCGGCCAGCGCGTAAAAATACGGCGGCGAAGCGGTGCGATGAAAAAAACGGCCCAGCGCGGCAAGAAAATCCGACATATCAATTAACACTCATCTTTAACGCCGCCGCTGCAGGTAATGGCGTCAGCACAACAGCCAGACACAACATGGCGGCTAAAATATTTATCTGGGCGCCGACCGGCAATCCTTCAGCGGCCCTGTCCACGGCGCTGCTGGCGAAAATCAGCACCGGTACGTATAAAGGCAATACCAGCAGCGATAAAAGCATGCCGCCGCGCCGTAATCCGACTGTCAAGGCTACGCCTATGGCGCCGATTAAACTTAATAATGGTGTAGCTAAGATCAAAGTCAGCAATAAAGTTCCCATTGCTTGTGCGGGCAACCCCAAAAATACCGCCAGTAAAGGAGCCACCAGTAACAAAGGCAGACCGGTAATTAGCCAGTGGGCGATAATTTTGCCTAATACCAAAATGGTTAACGGATGCGGGCTTAAGATGATCTGCTCGAGGGAGCCGTCCTCGAAATCGGAACGGAACAGGCCATCCAACGACAACAGGGCCGCCAGCAACGCCGCCACCCAGATCACGCCCGGCGCCATGGCTTGCAGCAAACGCGGTTGCGCGCCCAACGCCAACGGAAACAGCGTCACCACCAGAATAAAAAAAAATACCGGATTGGCCGCTTCGGCGCGGCGGCGGAACGCCAGTAGCAAATCCCGGCGGATAATCGCGAAAAAGGCGGAAATCAATGCCTTGAACCCAGATGTATGCGTTGTAAATCCAAATTCGGCAGATTTATATCATGGTGGGAAGTCAGGATGACCATGCCGCCCTGCCGCACATGGGCCGCCATCAGCGTTTCAATCAATGTTATGCCTTGCCGGTCCAAAGCCGTGAAAGGTTCGTCCAATATCCATAATATGCTTTTGGCGATCAGCAGCCGCGCCAGGGACAGGCGCCGTTTTTGCCCGGCCGACAGCGTCTGCAAGGGATTATCGTCAAAGCCGGCCAGTTCGACTTTTTGTAAAGCCTGTTCGGAAGAATAAACGCCGCCGCTTTGCAACGCCCGCGCGAACTCCAGATTCTCCAGTACGGTCAGCTCTTTTTTAGCGCCGTCCGCGTGACCGACGTAGGCCATATCGTTAAAATAGCCGCTGTCTGTCAGCGGCGCGCCGTTCCAAAGGATCTCGCCGCTGTCGGCTTCCCGCAAACCGCATAGTATACGCAGCAAGGTGGTTTTACCGCTACCGTTGCTGCCTTCCAGCAACAGCGCTTGCCCATGCCGTAAGTTGAAATTCAACCCTGAAAACAGCAAACGGTCGTCGCGGTTACAGGACAAGTCTGTAACAACCAAAGCGTTTTGCGGTGAATTTCCCATGGCTCCCATATAGACTGAGTATTGCTAAAGGGCATATATGATAACAAAAAACAGGGATTTTTTGGATTTAAAAATTCATGCCTATTCCGCTTGTAAAACATTAATTCAATTAACAGTTTTGTAATATTTATGCGATATATTCGTTGGGCTGGCCTTGATTTTTAAGGACAGATAATTATAACCCATTGTAAATTAAGGTGCAAAATGAATATTAAAATAATTTCCTCGGCGGCATTGCTCGTGGCTTCAATGTCGTCGGCTCAAGCCAGCGTCATCACTGCTTGGAATTTCGAAAACGACACGGTCGCCGTTAACAACAGTCCGGCGCCTTCCACGGGTACTGGCGCCGCCAGTTCCTGGGGTATGAACGTATATGCAACCCCGAATATTGGAGTGACCACCGACGATGTATTGGTCGGCAAAACCTCGGACACAGGCGCGAACGGCCTTGCGGATACCGGCAACACTTGGCGCGTCCGCGGCCAGGCCGGGTCGAACGGCGCAGCCAACGGTTGGTCCAGCCAGGCGCCGATCGGCACGCAGGGAGCTGAATTCGCCGCGAGCACCGTGGGCTACAACAACATTAATGTCAGCTTTGATTGGTATACGACGACTCAGGGCGAGGCGAAATTGCAGCTCGAATACACTAACGATGGCGTAAATTGGATCAATACTCCGATTAATATCGGCGCTAACTCAAGCCTCGGCCTGGCCGCGTTAACGAACGCCAGCTCCCCGAATACGGTTACCGGCTCCTATATCAGCGACAATCTTTTGACCAATGGCTCAAAAGCCGGGCAGGATTGGTTCACCGGCTTAACCGCGACGATTAACGATCCTCTTGCGGCCAATAACCCGAACTTCGCCATTGCAATCGTAAACGCCTCGACGGGCGCGGACAATGTCAGCACCCAAGGAACCGCCTTGAATAACTCATCCGGCAACTGGCGTTTCGATAACGTTACTATCTCCGGCTCCGCCGTGCCTGTCCCAGGCGCCGTCTGGCTGTTTGGTTCGGCTTTAGCGGGCTTCATCGGCTTTAATCGCCGCAAGTCAGCATAATAACGGCTTATTTATAGATTTAACATTCAACTTTGTAGGAATCATCAATGTAATTCGCAAGCAAACCAAATACTTTACGTAGCGCCGTGCGCGCCGCCATCAGCGCAAGCCTGTTGTTCGGCGCGCTGTCTTCCGCCGCCCAAGCCGATGTGGTGGCCGGC
The DNA here is from genome assembly GCA_050015235.1 of Methylomonas sp. GTDB lineage: Bacteria > Pseudomonadota > Gammaproteobacteria > Methylococcales > Methylomonadaceae > Methylomonas. The sequence goes on from JBEKBU010000022.1 coordinate 2,770, forward strand.
GCTATCGATAGCGGCTCAATTGGTTTTAACGCCAACGACTTGGTCGTACCGAGCAGCTATTATACCGGCGCCGCGACGCCTATCCAGGCCAACGTTACCCAATTGTCAGGCGCTTCCGCCGGGCAAACCGTCACCGCGTCTAGCGGTAGCGCTTACAACACCGTTTGGCTCAACCACGCCGGCACTAACGCAGACGCCTCTTTCGGCGTCACTTCCCCTATCTACATGAGCAACGTCAACACCACCACTCGCGCCACCGATTCAGCAAGTTATCAAAATAACGTCATATAACTGTAACCTTATTTAAATATTGCAAATTTATAATTGTTTAGTTCTGAAAGCTCTAGTTGCAAAGCAGAGGGATTACTTGCCTTGCCTGCTGACGAACATGATTCGAGGGTTTGGAATAACTTAAAATAAACGTAGCTTAATTTAATGATGGAGTTTAAAAAAAAAATGTTTACCATAAATAAAAAAACCATATTGCGCCAAGCAGTAATCACTGGAATTTATTCCGGTTTAGTAATGGCGCCTGTTGCGAGCTTCGCATTGGGTCTCGCCCCGACTACGCTTCTGGTGTCTCACTCGTACTATACCGGCACCACCAACCCAATCATTGCCGGTGTGACCAAACTTCCGGGTAAGACTGCGGGAACGGCTAATGAAGTAACCGCCGTTGGAAACAGCAATTACACCTCCGTATGGCAAAATACCAGTGTCGACGGCAGTTTCGGCGTGACCTCGCCATGGTATTTGAGCACCGTCAACGCCGCTAACGGCGCCGTTATCAATACCATAGACCTGACCACGGTAGCCGCAGCTCAAAACGTTGACTACGTGACCAGTTTCAGCTCCAAATCCGAAGGCGCTTTACACTTTTCTACCGATGGCACTTCCATTTCTTTGATCGGTTACAATAGCGTACCAGGTACCGTGGACGTTTCCAATAGTAACACCCCGGGTTTAGTTGACCAGACTAACCCTACTTACGGATTTACGCCGGCGACTTACCGCACTATCGCCCAAATGAACAACGACGGTACCGTCAAATTTCTGAACACCAACGCTTATAGCGGCAACAACGGCCGCGCGGCAATTTTGGACAACGCCGCTAACCCTAGCGTGTATTATTTGGCGGGTAACGCGGGTAATACCGGCACTGGCGTCAGCAACAGCACCCTATGCGCATTGTCGGCCAACACCGGCGTTCAGGCCCTACCCGCAGACGGTAGCACACAAAACTCCACCGTTGTAGGCGCCTTGCAAGGCGGCCCCAGCTGTACGTCAACCGGTTTCCAGTACGGTTATTCCGTAACTCAATACGGCGCGGCTGCCGATAAAACCGGGAAAGACGACAATTTCCGCGGCATGACGGTTTACGGCAATACCTTGTACGTAACCAAAGGCAGCGGCAGCAACGGTATAAACACCGTATTCCAAGTCGGTAACGGCAACGATTTCGATTCGTTGAACTCATCATCACCGATCAGCGTATTGCCTGGATTCCCAACATCGTCCGCCAAGGTGACCACGCCCGTCAATTATCCGTTTGAAATTTGGTTCGCCAACCCCACGACTTTATATGTAGCCGACGAAGGTAACGGTGCTTATCCGTATGCTGCAACCGGCAACGAAGGCTTGGAAAAATGGGTGTTAAACCCTTCCACCGATACTTGGTCTCTGGCTTATACATTGCAAGCCGGTTTGAATCTGGGCGCCAACTATACCATTTCCGGCACGGCTCAAGACGGCACTACCGGTTCTTACACTGCTGCGCCGGGCGGTCTACGTCAATTGGCGGGAGTGGCGAATCCTAACGGAACCGTCACTTTCTATGCGATTACCGCCACCGTCAGCAACTCGGGCGACAACGGCGCGGATCCAAACCAACTGGTAACCATTACCGATAACGTGGCTGCGACTTCATTGCCAGCCAACGAGAAATTCCGAGTTCTGCAAACCGCCACCTTCGGCCAGGTGCTGCGCGGCGTTACCGTAATGCCGCAAGCGACCAGCTTCAAACTGCCTTAATCTGCCTGGCTTACCTAAGTAATATTTAGAAATCGAATTTTGGAGAATCCTAATGTTTAACACTAAAACAATACTGGCGGCAGCGATGGCCGGCTTTTTCACCGGTTCCGTAAACGCAGACGTTTTGTACAGCGACGGTGTTCTTGATGGTAATACTACTGCTTTGCAAATTTCCAGCGGTTATGCGGTTGCCGACACCTTTAACTTGGCCGCCAATTCTACTGTAACCGGCGTCACTTTTGATTCCTGGGATGGTTACAGTAATGATGTGACCAATGTAGATTGGTCCATAATCAGCGCCAACGGCGCAGGCGCGAGTTCGCCGACCGGCGGCGTCGTAATCGCTTCCGGCGTTCAAACCGCAGTCAGCGGCGCTACTTTGTTTACCAATACTTCCGGTTCCGTGGTTGAAGCAAACACGTTTTCTTTACCGAACGTGAGTCTGGCTGGCGGCACATACTGGCTGGAGCTGAGCAATGCACTGACCGCTTCCGGGGCGGACGTTTACTGGGATGTCAATAGCAACGGCTCCAACCCGGGTGCTTCCAATGCATGGACTAACGTTACCGGAACTTTTAGCCCAAGCAATACTTGCGGTACGTATATTGCCGGCATGGGCTCAGCCTGTTCCAATACTTTTCAAGTTGTCGGCGCCGTGCCTCTTCCAGGCGCAGTCTGGCTGTTTGTCAGCGGTATTGCCGGCATTTTCGCAACCGGCAGATTAACTCGCAAAGACTAATCTGGTGCTACCGGAACCCCGGCGCAATGCCGGGGTATAGCTGGAAACCTGTCCTGGCGGCAGGTTTTTTTATCCCACGCTTTGTCTTGGATACCCCCTCAACAAACACGAAGCGTCAACCAGCAAACCTCCGTTAGGATTTCGGGGCGACCGCCTTCACGTCCATCTCGAACGTTTTTTCGATTCTCTTCACGCCGGCCTGGGTTTCCTTGGCGTTACGGAAAGGCCCGGCAATAACCTGATATTCGCCGTTTACAGTAGTAATGCGCGCCGGGATTTGCGGATCGAGGTGATTAAGCATGGCGGCCAGTTTTTTTGCAAATTCCGCACTGGGAAGATGGGCCGAGCGTATCGACCAATCGCTGTCTTTTATTTCCGCGACCGCCGGTTTTTGATACAGCCGATCGGGATGCTGAAGCCGCTCGGCGTGGTCAATCATATCCGCCTCTTCTTCGCTATGCATAAGAACCGGCGTCGGTATGCCGTCGGCCCTATCCAGGATGCGATCCACTTTCGGCCAATCGATTTCGGCATGTTTCTCGGCCGCCAACGTTTTTATTTTCTGTTTAATTTCCGTCTTTAGCAGCTTATTTTTTTTCGCCCAGTTTTCCAGCGGCGCATGGGCCTCCACAAACAGCGTATCGCCTTCCCAGGCCGCCAGATAAGGCTGATGGACGATTTTGACCGGCGCGCCGACGTTGACCTTATTGAATAAAGTCTCGATATCCTCCGGATAGAGCTGAATGCAGCCATGACTGACCCGCATGCCTATGCCATAGGGTTTGTTGGTGCCGTGAATCAAAATACTGCCGAAACCTAGCCGCATGGCGTAATTACCGAGCGGATTATCGGCCCCGGCATGAATGACGCTGGGTAAAGGATCCCCCTGCTGCATATGTTCGCGCTTGATGGATTCCGGCACGACCCAGTCCGGATTGACCTGTTTGGCGTTCACTTTAGTATCGCCGAGCGGCGTACTCCAGCCTTGCCGGCCTATGCCCACCGGATATGTCAATACGGCGTTCGCCGTCGTTCCGGGATAAAAAAACAAGCGCATGCTGGCAAGATTAAGTACTAGCCCTTGATGAGGGGCGTCAGGCAATATAAAGCGCAAGGGCAAAACGACCGGCGTGCGCTCCGGTAATATCCAGGGCTCCAAATTCGGGTTGGCGATGGTTATGTCGTTGAAACCCAAACCATAGTGGCGCGCCAAATCCGATAGCGTATCGTCATCGCCTGTTTCGACTGTAGCCAAACCGCCGACCATATTGCGGCTATCGTCCAGCGCGAATTCGTGGGTAGGAACCGTTTGCGGCGCCCGCGACGTCCAGACGACCAGATGCGATGCATCGCCTTCGTTGGACGGTAATAATTGACAACCGCTTATGAATAAACTAATTAAAGCGAACTCAAAGGTAAGGATAATGCGGGACATGATATTTCTTAACCAATTTAGTCCGCTAAGCCTAACAAACCGGACGCTAGCCTGCAACAAAAACTTTTTGTTGCATTGCAATAAGCAAACGGTTTAGCATATCCAAAATTTTTATTAAAATTGTGATAGCCGGCAAATAAATCGCAAAAGCCTTAACTTACGGTTATCCCGGTCATCATGCAAATCATTCCGGATAATCATCAATCCGCCGGTTTGACATGCCTGAATTTAAGCGTGCGGGTATCCAACTTAAGAGACAATGAGATCAGAAATGCCTAATAACACTAATAATAAACATTCCGAACAATGGCGTTTTGCCAGGCTTGGCGGTTTCGATCAAGTCGAAATAAGCCGCAACAGCGATTTTGATAGCATTACCCGATTTGAATCAAAAATTATGGGCGTCGCTGACAACGCAATCTGGCGCCGCTGTTAGACGCCTGCGGCTGGGCGGTCAACGCGAAAGCCTATATCAATATTCCGTTCAGACGTTTGTTAACCGGCCTGGCTAAACTACCAAGCAATGCGGAACGGCAATTGGCTGACCCGTTTGGCGAAAAGAAAACGCAGTGGTTGAGCTATTTACTGTTGATCATCATCATAGCCGGAGCCGTTGCGTATTGGCAAAAAGACTATTTCTTTGCTTGCAAGGATCAGGAAGCCGCTCAGACCGCGCCGGCGGACTCCAAAGCCGAGCCTAAACCAGCGTCTCCTGCCTCAGCAGCCCCCGCCCAAGCGTATCCGAAAGCGGCCGAACCGGCGCCAGCCGCTACCGATACTCCGCCAAAACCGCCGGCCGTAACTGAAACCCAGCCGAAGCCGCCAGCCGAATCGGAAACTAAATAACGAAAAAAAAGGGCATCCTGTTTATCAACAGGATGCCCAGATAAGAGACAATAACAATGACATTAACAGAGCGAGCTCAGCACAACCTACGCTCATAAATAATAGAGCAGTTTCCATGCCAAGCGTAAAAACTTGGCTAATCCGCTTTGTAGCGTTTGTTCGCTGCCAAAAAACCGACATTCCGCACCAAAATGATTCAATATATGATTAATTTTGGTGCATTTATTTTTTATGCTTTATGACTTTTCCCGAAAACAGACTTTTTATCCCCAAGTTATTTAAGAGTGATCCGCAACCATGCTGGCTTTAGGCAAAACCAATACGCTAACCGTAACCCGCGGTAGGGACGAAGAGATATTCGTAGATTGCGGCGCGTATGGCGAGATCAGGCTACAGCCGGCGCCGGACGAGTCTATTTCATATCAGCCCGGCGCGGCTGTGGTTGCATTTGTCTATATCGACGGCAGAAACCAATTACAAGCCACCCGGATAATGCCGAAAGCGCAAGCGGATGAAGTGGCCTGGCTGAAAGTGGCGGCGTTAAGCGATGCCGGGGCTTTTTTGGACTGGGGCTTACCCAAGGACTTGCTGGCGCCTTTCAATGAACAGAAAATGCGCATGGCGGTAGGCCGTTTTTATCTGGTGCGTTTATTTCTGGATGAGGACAACCGTATCGTCGCCTCCGCGCGTTTGGATGATTTTATCAGCGATCAGGCCTATTATTTCAAAGCGGGCCAGCAAGTGGAGCTCATCATCGCCAACGAAACCGATTTAGGTTTTAAAGCCGTAGTCGATCATCAGTACTGGGGCATGCTCTACAAAAACGAATTGTTCCAGCCTTTGCATATTGGTCAAAAACTGACGGGCTATATAAAAAACATCCGTCCGGATCATAAAATCGATTTAATTTTAGACGCGCACAAATACGGCGAAAAAGTCGACGTCACCCTGAGCAACATCCTGGCGGTGCTGGAAAAACACGGCGGTTTTATCGCCCTGACCGATAAAAGTCCGCCGGATATGATATACGCGACCTTCGGCGTCAGTAAAAAGGTGTTTAAGCAGGCTATCGGCCGTTTATATAAGCAACGCCTGATCGTCATCGAAGAGCAAGGCCTGCGTTCTACTAAGCAGCCGCATTGAGCGGCTGATATGCTCTTATGGCTGGGCAAGCCCCCTCTCCCACCGGGAGAGGGCTGGGGTGAGGGGATCAAATAACAAAATATTCCTCCCGAAGCTTCCATTCTTGGATAAGATAATTTTGGTAACTATTCAGCGAGTTTTGTGATAGGGCCGTAGATGAGCCGCACTCTGTTTGGCGCATCTACGGCCCTGAATTAACAATAAGCCGCGATTCATCGAGATCATTCGGCGCTACGCTACTCTAATTTCTCTCTTGCAAGCAGTGCATTTGTGATGTATAAACGATTCAATAACGCACCATATTTAGAGGATAGCGCAATGATAAGGCAAAGCATTTCAATTACGGCGCCAAACGACAAATGGTTAAATTCATTAATCGAAAGCGAGGAATACAGCAGCAAAAGCGAAATCGTCAATGACCTAATACGCAGGGCGAGAGTACAGCAAAACGAAATAGAAATGATACGCGCCAAGTTAATTAAGTCGGAAAATAGCGGATTTATAACCCAGACTGCCGAGGAGATTAGAGCTGAATTTCAAGCGGAGTTGAAGCCTTAGACCATATCCGGAAAGGATACAGGCGTAGCGTCTGTGGGATCGATAGCATTTTTGATACGGCCCTTATAAGACTGTTTTTGCCTATCATTTGAGTTGTTTTAGTTTTGGGATAGTGATAATCTAAAAAAATTGTAACTATTAGGCGGATTTTAAGTTAGCGTCAGCTACCCGGCTTTTGACGCCGGAGCGCCTGGCGGCGGACGCCGTGGATACTTCCCTGTAGCTTTCGCCCGGCCTCCGTGCCGGTCAAACCTCCGCCAGGCGCTCCGGCGCCAAAAGCCAATGTGGTCAGCTTTCGGCAAGCGCCAACAGGCCGATCTTGTAGAGACTGACTGGTGGGACTTGGCGTGGCCGGATGCAATCAGAATCGCGGTGAATGAAACAGGCTTGGATTGTTTTCCGGAATCTTGCCCGTGGGACTTCGACCATATCATCAATCTTGAATTTTGGCCGGAATAAATGGCCCTATTTTGTATACGCAAGTTGCAGGCGCCGGGCGGGCTTGCATTTAACGCAGTTTTGGACTCGAATTAATTGCAAATGAAAGTCCTGGCTGCCAGGTCATACATAATTAACGCGATGCGGTGAGTTGATCGGCTTCTTATGTTAAGGGTTGTCAGATGCCTGCTCTTAAACTTAATTTTTAGCAGAAGCCCATCGAACCATTTCATTAAAATACCGGTTCAAGATAGCACTTTCCCCCACATGCAAAATATAAATCCAAATCCTGCTGAAATTGCTACTGCTATCTCACAATTGTTTACCAGCTTGCCTACACGAATTGGAGAGGGAAAGAATAATCTCGAGTGGACGAATCAACTAAAAGAGGACATTGGCAATCTTGGTGTTTCGCTTGGTTGGAATGTTTGCACTTCTGGATTTAAGGGACGTTTTGAAAATGAGTGGCTATATGATCTCATCTGGTATCGCAATGACCACGATAATAAGCATCTTGCCGAAGTCTATCTAGTTCTGGAATCAGAATGGGGAAGTCCACACGATGTAAAATACGATTTCGAGAAACTTTTGCTTGCGAAGGCCACTTTTAAGATAATGGTCTTTGATGCATATGACAGACATATTGAAGGAGTCTTTGGTTTGCTGGAAGAAAATATTCGCATATTTCAAAAGCACGCAACTGACGAAACTTATATTTTTGCCGGCTACAATGCAAACACCAAAGCATTTGATGTACGCAAATTTTAATAACACGGAGATAACATTATGAATATACATCCTCGTCCGGATCAGGAGTTAGCAATACAGGAGGCTATAAGAGCGGGCTTTATAAAAAGTGAGCTTGATATACTCGATATTGGGCTTGAAAACCTATTAAAGCAAAATAAAAAGGAATCGCCCGATGAAGTTATAACAAGGTTAGCTAGTTTTGGTAAAAGACATAATTTGTCAATTGGAGATTCAACAATAAAAGAATTAATAAATGACGGTAGATTATGACTTGGTTTGTGCTTGATGCTTCAACCGCTTTGGCGTGGTGCTTTCCTGACGAGAACAATTCTGTAGCTGATTATGTTGCGGATACATTCAAAAACGGTGGCGTTGCCAATGTAACGCCGTTTTGGTCGCATGAAATTTTGAATGCGCTATTGGTAGGTGAGAAAAGAAAACGCATCTCGGAAGCCCTAATACAAGTTTTTCTTGATGATTTGGCCAAATTGCCAATAGTGGTTGACAAATCTCAGTCAATTAATGGGGTATTCACAAGAATTCAGACTTTTTGCCGTGAACATGGATTGACTACTTACGATGCCGCTTATCTTGAGCTTGCAATAAGAAATGAACTGCCATTAGCCACGCTTGATAAAGCCTTGCAGAAAGCAGCAAAGGCGGCGGGGGTTGCACTGCTTCAACCATGAAACATTTCTTCTTTTCTCTTTAAGCCTACCAATTCCTCACTTATGCGGCTTAGCGAAACCAAGAAAGCCAAATCATCTCGGAAGTCCTACGGTTTTTTCTAGGTTCAGCTCGGTGAGATTAAACAAAAAACTTGCAAACCCTTCCAACAGCGTTATAATTAACGGCTCGAACAACAAGACTTCAGGCGCGTAGCTCAGTTGGTTAGAGCACCACCTTGACATGGTGGGGGTCGGTGGTTCGAGTCCACTCGTGCCTACCAAAACAACTAAGCACCGCTTGGCGGTGCTTTTTTATTACGGATAAAACCATGCCCGTTATTACTCTTCCCGATGGTTCACAGCGGCAATTCGATCACGCCATAAGCGTGATGGATATCGCTCAATCTATAGGCTCCGGTCTGGCGAAAGCCACGCTGGCCGGCAGAGTTGACGACAAAATTGTAGACGCCGCCACCCTTATCGAGTCGGACGCCAGCCTGCAAATTATTACCGCCAAGGACGAAGAAGGCCTGGAAATTATTCGCCACTCGACCGCGCATTTGCTCGCGCAGGCCGTCAAACAGCTGTTTCCCGGCGCGCAGGTGACTATCGGCCCGGTCATCGAAAATGGATTTTATTATGATTTTGCTTTCGAACGTTCGTTTACGCCGGAAGACCTGACCGCCATCGAAAAAAAAATGCAGGAGCTGGCCGCCGCCGATCAAGCCATCTGCCGTTCGCTGCTATCCAGGGACGAAGCGGTAAAATTTTTTCAGGGGCTGGGAGAGGCTTATAAAGCGGAAATCATCGAATCGATACCGGCAAACGAGGATTTATCCCTGTACCGGCAAGGCGACTTTACCGATTTATGCCGAGGCCCGCATGTGCCCAGCACCGGTAAACTGAAAGCCTTTAAATTGATGAAAATCGCCGGCGCCTACTGGCGCGGCGACGCCAACAACGAAATGCTGCAACGGATCTACGGCACCGCCTGGGCCGACCCCAAGGATCTGGCCGCCTATTTACACCGTCTTGAAGAAGCCGAAAAACGAGATCACCGGAAAATCGGCAAGACGCTGGATTTGTTCCATACTCAGGAAGAAGCGCCGGGCATGGTGTTCTGGCATGAAAAAGGCTGGGCGATTTATCAGCAGGTCGAGCAGTATATCCGCCAAAAATTACGCGTAAACGGCTACGGCGAAGTGAAAACGCCGCAAATCGTCGACCGCAGTTTATGGGAAAAATCCGGCCACTGGGATAAATTCGGCGACATGATTTTCACCACTCATTCGGAAAACCGCGATTACGCGGTTAAACCGATGAACTGCCCTTGCCATATCCAGATTTACAATCAAGGCCTGAAAAGCTACCGCGACCTGCCGATCAGGCTGGCCGAATTCGGCTCCTGCCATCGTAACGAACCGTCCGGCACCCTGCACGGCATTATGCGGGTGCGTAATTTCGTCCAGGACGACGCGCATATTTTCTGTACCGAAGATCAACTGCAAGCCGAAGTCGCCACGTTTATCGATTTACTGTTCGAAGTCTACCGAGATTTCGGCTTTAACGACGTGCTGGTTAAATTATCCACCCGCCCCGCCAACCGCGTCGGCGACGACTCTATTTGGGACAAAGCCGAACAGGCGCTGGAATTGGCGCTGAACACCAAGGGACTCGACTGGCAATTGCAACCCGGCGAAGGCGCGTTTTACGGCCCGAAAATCGAATTCTCCTTAAAAGACTGCATAGGCCGCGTCTGGCAATGCGGCACCATACAAGTCGATTTCTCCATGCCGGCGCGTCTGGACGCCGTTTACATCGGCGAGGACAGCGCCCGCCATGTACCGGTAATGCTGCACCGCGCCATTCTCGGTTCGCTGGAGCGGTTTATCGGCATTTTGATAGAGGAATACGCCGGAATATTCCCGCTCTGGCTAGCGCCGGTGCAGGCTGTGGTGCTGAATATTACCGACCGCCACGCCGATTATGCGGAAAAAATTAGGCTCGAACTTGAAAAACAAGGCTTTAGAGTCAAAATTGACTTGAGAAATGAAAAAATTGGCTTTAAAATTCGTGAACATTCCATGCAGCGTATACCGTATTTAATTATTATCGGCGACAAAGAACTGGATAATCAAACTGTCACGCTTCGCAACCAGAAAGGCGAAGATCTTGGTAGTTTAAGCTTACATGCGCTAACGGCGCGCTTAACAACCGAGATTAATGACAGGAAATAATTTTTTTTACCGTGGAGGATTAGGGTATCAGCTCTAAAAAAGATACAACGCGCTTAAATACTGAAATTACCGCCCGGCGGGTCAGGGTTATAGGCGCAGAAGGTGAACAAGTAGGTGTTGTTTCCATAAATGAAGCCTTGCAGCTCGCATACGATGCAAACAAGGATTTGGTTGAAATATCGCCTAATGCGGATCCCCCGGTTTGCAAGATCATGGATTTTGGCAAATATCAGTTTGAGCAAAATAAAAAACTGCAAGCAGCCAAAAAGAAGCAAAAGCAAATTCAAATTAAGGAAATCAAATTCAGGCCCGGTACCGAAGAAAGCGATTATCAGGTTAAATTGCGCAGTCTGGTCAAGTTTCTAAATGAAGGCGATAAAACCAAAATCACTGTGCGTTTCAAGGGGCGGGAGCTTAGCCATCGGGAATTGGGCATGGACTTGCTGAAACGGATAGAAACCGATCTGGAAGAAATCGCCCTGGTCGAGCAATTTCCAAAGCTGGAAGGCCGGCAGATGGTCATGGTAATGGGTTCGAAAAAGAAAAAATAAATTTACCGGTATTTATAAACCGGAGCGGCGATTTCAGGATTTTATCGCCGACGGCGGCTAGTCCGCTTTAAATTCAATGGGGCCATGCATTTTGCCTCACTGGATTTTCTATAACAGGGACTTTACTTTTTTAATACAACTGGAGAAAACAAATGCCTAAATTAAAAAGCCACAGCGGCGCCGGTAAACGCTTCAAGCGCACCGGCTCTGGCGGGTTTAAATGTAAGCAGTCGCATAAGCGTCATATTTTGACCAAAAAATCCACCAAGCGGAAAAGACAATTGCGTAAAACCGCCATAGTGCACCCTTCGGATACGGCTTTAGTAGCGCGTATGTTGCCGTACAGTTAATTAATCGACATTACCGAGAGTGAAACATGGCTAGAGTTAAACGCGGCGTCACCGCTAGAGCAAGACACAAGAAAATTCTAAAACTGGCGAAAGGTTATTACGGCGCCAGAAGCCGGGTTTACCGGGTCGCCAAACAGGCGGTCATTAAAGCCGGACAATACGCTTACCGCGACCGCAAACAAAGAAAACGCCAATTCCGCGCCTTGTGGATAGTGCGTATCAATGCTGCCTCGCGCCAGTTCGGCATATCCTACAGCCGCTTGATCAACGGTTTGAATAAAGCCAATGTCGCCATAGACCGCAAAGTTTTGGCCGATTTGGCCGTGCGCGATATCGACGCATTCGGCGCGATAGCCAAAATCGCTATCGCAAACCAAAGCAAACCTTAAGTAAAGCCGGCAGGCGCCAAGGACGCTTCGCACCGCGAAGCGTCCGTCGGGCGGCCCTGCCCTCTTCCAATAAATTTGTAACGAGTGAGCCAGGCTGTGCCGGATAATACCGAAGACATGATTACGCAGGCATTGCAAGCCCTTGCCGCCGCCCAGGATCTTAATCAGCTGGATCAGGTGCGGGTCCATTACCTGGGAAAAAAAGGTCTATTTACCGAACAAATGAAAGCGCTGAGTCAACTGGACCCGGAACAGCGCCGTACCGCCGGACAAGTAATCAATACCGTTAAAACCGCCTTTCAGGACGCCTTGGAAGCCCGTAAAACCGTATTGGAAAACGCCGAACTGGACGCCCGTTTAAAAAGCGAATGCGTGGATGTCAGCCTGCCCGGCAGAGGCCAGGCCGTTGCCGGTCTGCACCCGGTCACCACCACGTTGCGGCGCATCGCTAAAATCTTCGCCGGCGTCGGCTTTAGCGTCGTGGAAGGTCCGGAGATAGAAGACGACTACCACAACTTCGGCGCGTTAAATATCCCCGAGCACCATCCGGCCAGGGCCATGCACGACACCTTTTATTTTGACGCGCATACGGTGCTCAGAACCCATACTTCGCCGGTGCAAATCCGCGTCATGGAGTCCACGCCGCCGCCGTTAAAAGTCATCGCCCCCGGCCGCGTCTACCGTTGCGATTCCGATTTGACCCATACGCCCATGTTTCATCAAGTGGAAGGCTTTCTGGTCGATACCGATGTCGGTTTCCCCGATTTAAAAGGCGTGGTCTACGATTTTTTACAAGCTTTTTTCGAAAAAGACATTCAAGTGCGGTTCCGGCCGTCGTATTTTCCGTTTACCGAACCGTCCGCCGAAGTGGACATCGGCTGCGTGATTTGCGAAAGCGCGGGCTGCCGGGTATGCAGTTTCAGCGGCTGGCTGGAAGTCATGGGCTGCGGCATGATACATCCCGAAGTGTTTAAATCCGTTAACATCGATTATCCGCGCTACTCCGGATTCGCATTCGGTATGGGCGTGGAGCGTCTAGCCATGTTACGATATGGCATCAATGATTTACGAATGTTTTTTGAAAATGATCTTAAGTTTCTACAGCAGTTTAAATAACAGGGTGGATTGAAACATGCAAGTTAGCGAAGCCTGGTTAAGAGAACTGGTCAATCCGTCGCTGACGACCGCCGACTTAGCCGCGCAACTGACGATGGCCGGTTTGGAAGTCGACGCCGTGCGGCCGGTGGCGGCCGAATTCAGCCATGTCGTCGTTGCGGAAGTATTAGCCATGCATCAGCATCCGAACGCCGACAAACTTAAAGTTTGCCAAGTCAACGTCGGACAGGCGCAGCCGCTGCAAATCGTCTGTGGCGCCGGCAACGTCAGGTCCGGCCTGAAAATTCCGGCCGCTTTGGTTGGCGCGGTGTTGCCCGGCGATTTTAAAATCAAGGAGTCGGAACTGCGCGGCGAATTATCGCGCGGCATGTTGTGTTCCGCCAAGGAGCTGGGGCTGACGGCCGGCTCGGAAGGCTTGCTGGAGTTACCCGCCGACGCGCCGGTGGGCGTTAACGTCCGCGAATATTTACAGCTCGACGATCATGTCATCGAACTGGGCCTGACGCCTAACCGCGCCGATTGCCTGAGCGTCGAGGGCGTCGCCAGGGAAGTAGCGGTGTTGAATCGCATCGGCTTCGAGCGTATCGCCGTTGACGCGGCGGCCGTTACTCATCAGGAGCGCCTGGACATCCAATTGCAAGCGGCCGACGCCTGTCCTGTTTACCTGGGCAGGCTGATTAAAAACATCGATCAAACCGCTATTACGCCGCTATGGATGCAGGAACGCCTGCGCCGCTCCGGTATCCGCAGTCTCAGCCCGGTGGTGGACGTCACCAACTACGTGCTGCTCGAGCTTGGGCAACCCCTGCACGCTTTCGACGCCGCTAAATTATCCGCGCCCATAGTCGTCAGACGCAGCCGGGCCGGCGAAACGCTAACCCTGCTGAACGACCAGACCCTGACCCTGGACGGCGAAGCCCTGGTGATAGCCGATCAGCAACAGGCGCTGGCGCTGGCCGGCGTGATGGGCGGACAATCCAGCGCCGTTTCCGATACGACGCGGGACATATTTCTGGAATGCGCGTTTTTTACGCCATTAGCCGTCGCCGGCAAAGCCCGGCAATTCGGCTTGCACACCGACTCTTCGCACCGCTTCGAACGCGGCGTCGACTTTACCCTGCAACAACGCGCCATCGAACGCGCCACCCAGCTGATTTTAAGCATCGCCGGCGGCGAGGCCGGCCCGGTGGCGGCCGCCGAACAACCGTCCGCCCTGCCCTCGCGGCGCGCCATTCCGTTGCGCCGGCAGCGCATTGAAAAAATTCTCGGCATTACCCTTGCCGATGCGGAAATTTTTGCTATGTTTAAAGGCTTAGGCATGCAGGCGGCGGAAACCGGGGACGGCTGGGAAATTACGCCGCCGGGTTACCGTTTCGATGTTAGCCTGGAAGAAGATTTACTGGAAGAAATTGCCCGCATTTACGGATATAATAATCTGCCTAGTAAAAAACTGCTGTTTCGATCGGAGCTTAGCAAAGCGCCTGAAACGGAATTACCGCTAGCTAGATTGCAAGATTGTCTGCTTGACAGAGCCTATCAGGAAGCCATAACCTATAGCTTTGTCGACGAAGCCATTCAGAACCTGCTGGCGCCGGACGATGAAACGATACGGATTCAAAATCCGATTTCATCCGAACTGTCCGTCATGCGCAGTACTTTATGGTGCGGTTTAGTCCGCGCCGCGATTTATAATTTGAATCGCCAGCAAAACCGGATACGTTTGTTTGAAACCGGCTTGCGTTTTTACCGTAGCGGCGGCGTTATCCGGCAGGATAAAATGCTGGCCGGCTTGGCCTATGGAACAGTCCATGCGGAACAATGGGGTTTAAAGCCCCAAATTATCGATTTTTTCGATGTTAAAGCCGATGTTGAGGCTTTATTTGCCCTGACCGGCAAACCCGTTTATTTTGAAGCAGCGCAACATCCTGCTTTACATCCGGGACAAACAGCGGCGATACTTAATGCAGCGCATGAGATCGTCGGCATACTGGGCATGTTGCACCCCAGTATCGAAAAACAGTTGGGCTTTGCAAGCCCGGTTTTTTTATTTGAGTTACAACAAGCGCCGGTGCTTGAAAGAGCGGTTCCAAAGTTTACGCCGCTCTCAAAGTTTCCGTCCGTGCGCCGGGATATGGCCTTGATCGTCGATGACGCTCTCTCCGCCCGAGCAATTGTTGACTGTATAACGAGTTGTCAGGAAGCTGTCGTTCGCGAAGTACAGATTTTCGATATCTATCGCGGCCCAGGGCTGGCGGAAGGTTTTAAGAGCGTGGCTTTAAGCCTGATTCTACAAGACTATGCGCAAACCCTGACCGAAACGGAAATTGATGCTATATTTCAACGAATACTCGCAGTTCTGGCGGCTAAACACAATGCAAGATTGAGGGAGTGATTGTGGCATTAACAAAAGCAGACATCGCAGAAAAATTATTTGAAGATCTGGGCTTAAACAAACGTGAAGCCAAGGAAATTGTCGAATTATTTTTTGACGAAATAAAATCATCGCTAGAGAGCGGCGAACAGGTCAAATTATCCGGTTTCGGCAAATTTGAGCTGCGCGATAAAACCGGCCGCCCCGGCAGAAACCCTAAAACCGGCGAAGAAATTCCCATCACCCCGCGCCGGGTGGTGACTTTCCGCACCGGCCAAAAACTAAAAGCGCGGGTAGAAGCCTATGCTGGAAGCGAGTAATAACAACGAACTGCCCACCATTCCCGCCAAGCGCTATTTCACGATAGGCGAAGTGAGCGAACTATGCTGCGTAAAACCGCATGTGTTACGCTACTGGGAGCAGGAATTCACGACGCTTAGCCCGGTCAAAAGGCGCGGCAACCGCCGTTACTATCAGCGGCACGACGTGCTGCTGATCCGGCAAATCCGCGCCCTGCTCTACGAACAGGGCTATACCATAGGCGGCGCCCGGGCGCATCTAACCAGCGACCAGTCCAAGGAAGACGACATGCGCACCCGGCAGCTGATCCACCAGATGATAGGCGAACTGGAAGATATTCTGGAATTACTGAAGTAATTCTTCCGGAATAATGCTATGATGCGCGGCTGGCTGTGTACTGACCACAGCCCTTCTTGCAGATAAACTTCGGGGCGTAGCGCAGTCTGGTAGCGCACTATACTGGGGGTGTAGGGGTCGTGGGTTCAAATCCCGCCGTCCCGACCAAGTTTATGTTTTATACCGTACGATAAAGTCCAAAAACCCGTAAGCTGTCTGGCTTGGCGGGTTTTTTATTGTCCAGCGATGTACAGTAAAATGTAATAAGATTGGACAAAAAGTGTAATAACTATTGTAATAAGTAACAAGATTCAACGTTATTACACTTGGAGTTATTACATATGGCTAAGCACCTTTTGAATGACACGGCTTTAAGAGCGATTAAACCCACTGTTAAAGATCAGCTTATAGGCGATGGTAACGGCCTTTTCCTTCTCGTCAAACCGGACGGTAAAAAATGGTGGCGCTTTGTTTACACTTTCGATGGAAAACGAAAAGCCTTATCACTTGGTGTATATCCACAAACAACATTATCAGCGGCAAGAAAACAAGCAGAAGCAAATAGAGAAAATCTGGCAAATGGCATAAACCCTAGCGACCTACGAAAAGAAAGCACAATTGTAAAAGCCAAACAGGTTGAAGCCGAACAACGAATTGCCGACGGGCTTTCGCCTATCGGTAGCTTCCAATGCGTAGCGGAAGAATGGTACAGCAAGAAAATGCTGATCAGGTCGGAAAGCCACCAAAAGCAGACAATGAGTTTATTGAAACGCGATTTATATCCATGGTTAGGAAGTCGGCCGATAGCTGAAATCAAAGCGCCGGAACTATTGAAAGTTTTGCAGCGTATTGAAAGCAGAAACGCTATTGAAACAGCGCACAGAGCCTTACAGTCCGGATTTAACGCCTTCCCACCATGTGGATTTACTGACAGGAATTAAAGCTGGTATGGCAGGATCGGCTTTGGGATTACCAATGATTTGCGCTAATCGTAGATAACCGGTTTCGGATAGTTTGGACATGGAGGTACGCCTTGATCCAGAGAAGTGTAATATTTGAGTTAAGTGAAATTGTGCAATAAAAACAAATTAACTATCACATCGAAAAACGCCGAATTTCGAACTGTCTAGAAGTAGAAAAAAATCATAAATTGTGGTAACTGCACATTGCCTTAAACCTTAACTGATATAAGGCGCCGCGTTTTGTCAGGCGCTTATTCTCCAAAAAATTCATTGACTACTGTTCTCAAGAACAAACGGTATTAGAAAAATGATGCCGGTCAGCGGCACACTATTTCCTTAACGATGTGGCGATGGCGGCTTTTTTATTAGACGAGGCAAGGCCCCTGGTTTTGCCGATGCTCTTTAAGGCCGCCGCAGATATCTCTCTTTGTGCGGGTCTGCTGGGCGTGACCAGCGGCTTCGCGGGCAAATAGATTTCCATCTGGCATTTCCGGTTTTGCCAGATGGCTTTCAATTAAATCCGAAAAACGGGCAGAACAGGTTAGCAACAGGGGGGGGGCGACAATGGCGAACAAACCTACCCACGATTTAACACTTATTTCTGGCGAGGGCAAAACCGCTGCAATTTACCAGAATTGCAGCGGCATAGCCTACCAAGGATGGCGCTGGTTTTATGGGTGAAATACCTTCAGGCGTGACCATAAGTGAACGTTTTGGCCCGTTTCCCCGAAAGGATGACAACGGCCAGGGGTAAGCAAAATCTGGGACACAAAAAAAGCCTAGCCCTGAAAAGCTAGGCTTTTTTGTTACACAAAGGGTAAGATTTGCAACATTATCAGGAATAAAAAAGCCGCCTTTATAGGCGGCTTTTTTGGTGACTCGACAAGAAAATCGGCTTTTCACAATGTGAGATTTTGCAGACAGTTTAAAAGGTGATATGGTGGTAAAATTCAACAGTTTGTTATCATTAATTTCTTGGGTTATGGTTTAGAACCCCTGAAAGCAATAGTTGGCAAAATATGATGTTTTTTTGCATCAAATAATCCAAAATCACCTGATTTACTATTACCAATTTTCGGAGCAATCCTTACTGTCACCCATAATGAAAAAATCAGTTTTTAAATTATTAATAATGAATATTATTCTATTATTTTATAATTCTTTATATGCCCAAACAAACGATGAGTTATTTGATAGAATAATTTCCGCTTCTGTAAGCGGTAGTGAGACAGAGGTTCTAGCTATTAAGTCAAAGATAGAGGCACTAGCAAAACCAGAATCTGGCGATAATAAAAATGCACGATCATTAAATGATAAAGCTATTTCAGAATTTAAAATTGGCAACTTTGATTCTGCTCTTTCCTTAATGAATTTGGCATTTGAACAAGATAAATCAGATGCTGAAATATCTTGTAATTTAGGTTATTTTCTTTTAAGAGCCGGAAAAACAAGTCAGGCAGAAACACAAATTAGAAATTCAATTTCATTGAACCCTAATAGAGCAATGACGTGGATAAATTTAGGTGAATATTTTGCTAAGAATTGAGATTTAACCAACGCTACAGCTGTATTAAATATTGCATATTTTGTATCAAAAAATAAAGAAAAAGCACAATCAGTTTTTCAAAAGCTAATAAGCCAACAACAAGATAAAAACCTAAGCTTTGTAGCAAATGAAGCTTTAAAATATCAGGGGATTAAGCCGATATTAATTCAGCAAGAAACAGGATTAACTCAATCACTTTCAGAATTACGACCAAGTGATCAGCAGACATTAGAAGAAAAGGATAGACAACAGATACCCAAACAAGAATATCCGACCGCATCAGAAGAACAGGTAAAGAATACCTCGTCTATTAACGAGGAAACATTTGCTGCTTCCAAAAATACACCTATATCAGACGCACAAATAGTTAATGAAGAAATATCAACACAACCAACTTCAAATTACCTAGCACACTTAAATACGGATTTAGACAGTTGGTTATTACACAATAACGATGATATATGGAAATCCCTGTTATTGATAATATCTATACTAGTATTGCTCGGTATTTACATGGGGCTAGCCAAAAAAGCAGTGTTTTACATGGATCGTTCTGATTTTTTTATATCATTTAGTCCTTGGATAATACTTATTATTTCTATGTTAATATCCATTTTTATAAAATGGGATTGGGTAATATATTTAGGTGTGGTTATAGCTTTGATAATATTTATTTATAGCTGCAATCTAACTTATATTCATAATCAGAGAAATTTTTATATATGCATCCCGGTAACTTTGGCAAAAACTACTTTAGGATTCTTCTTTGTTTTTACATTGATAGATATTATTAATCCTAGTGGTAAAACAGCATATTATCGTGAAGTGAGAAGAACAAATACATTGATTGTTTTCACAATTTTGTCTGTGCTGATTGGCTATTTGATAAATGGACATGCCGTTTATCAGAGAAAAGACTGGGCGTTACCAGATAGCGACAATTAGGTCATTGGGGTTAATTACTGCGCGATACCCGCAGGGAGATGGCTTATAAATAGTTTTTAGCCTATAAACCAGCTCCCCCAGTTTTCTTCTTTATTTTTTGAGGCGAGTGACAATCGCATTAATGGCGTTATCTACGTTTACCCTTGCGATATTTTCTTGCAATACTTTAAGAGCAGCATTGCGTAGGGTTGCGTCCAAATTCGGATTATTATTGACGAGGTTCCACAGCAGTTTGACTGGCAGTTTTTCAACTACCGATAAAAATCCTGCGAAATCGTCCAATGTCGGTTTATCGCCATTTAAAAGCAGTTCAAATCGATTTTCATCCATATTGTTTTCCTAAAATATGCTTTTTTTACTCGGTTGTATCGTCGTTTTCTTCACTGCCTTCATTCTCGACAAAATTACGGTAAACGTCCATATCTGGGGTTTTATTACGTAAGGCGCGGATTTCGTCAGATGAAAACATTTTTTTTACAGTAATCGTTTTAGCCGATTCTAAAGCCGATATTTTTACTATCGCTTGGCTACCTGACTCAAGTTTTACAATGATATAGCCGTATTCGGCTATATCAGCATCAAGGCTAATTCTAAATGACCCCTCAAGCCTTTTACGACCGCTAACAAGTTTTATCGTTTTGTCGCTTATCCGCGCTCTTGTTGCATCTGCTTTTTTTAGCAAGGCCGCCAGTATAACCGCCGTTTCTTCTGATGTTCGTATTCTGCTCATAAAATAACCTATATATTTGGTTCTAAAAGACCTAAAAACACGGTCTATTTTATGTTTCTTTATGGGTTAGAGCAAGCCTTTTTTAAGGCTGCTTAACAGGCTGTTTTCTCACAAAGGGTAAGTTTTGAGACAAAAAATCAAGCCTTTAAAATCAATGGCTTGCATGTCTCAAAAGTTTGTTGCTGATCTAGTCCTGCAATGCCCTGTATAAGGTTCGCCGTGACACATTAAGCGATTGCGCTACTTTGTCGTGATGTTCGCCTTGTTCAATCAGCTTTTTGACGTGTTCGACCTGTTGCGGGGTTAGCTTTGATTTTCGCCCCATCTTCACACCACGGGCAACCGCTGCCACCCTTCCCGCTTTTGTCCGTTCCTGAATAAGAGAGCGTTCCAGTTCTGCCAGTATGCCGACCATTTGCCACATAGCGCTACCTGTTGGGGTTATGGTATCTATGGCTTCTGTTACGGACTGGAAAAAGCAACCCCTCGTGATTTTAGTTCATCCAAATCATGTACCGACCGGCCTAACCGATCAAGCTTCCAAACGATAAGCGTATCATCCTTATTCAGAGCCTTGAGGCATTTGGTCAATTCAGGCCGTTTGACATTCGCACCCGTGGCCTTATCCGTAAAGATGCGATCACACCCTGCCGCTTTTAGCGCGGTAAGCTGTAAGCCTGGATTCTGGTCTTCGTTTGAGACGCGAACATAGCCACATCATACTTTATTTTGGCACTTATTTATGACACAGGCAAGTAGTTCGACTTATCAGGTGTGTGAGGTTTTGTGCCAGAATTCTTGATTTTTGGCACAAATGCGGCGAACTTTAGAGCCTCACCAAGACAAAGCAAAATTGAGTTACAATTCATATCTGCCATCAGAAACGGAAGTTAGTTCAAATGGATTCACTGGTAATTCCCCTCAAGGGTGAATGATAAATGAATAGTTTACTTTGAAGCAGTGGCGGCTTTGCTCTGGAGTGGTCAATGGGGCAATAGGCTATCAGTCCGATTCAACTCAATTAGGAAAATGGATGAAATTAAGATTCTGCTG
>JBEKBU010000023.1:0-24061 GCA_050015235.1 Methylomonas sp.
CACTGTCCGCCCTATATACATCAGAACTGGCGTATTGCCGAGAACGCACGGCTCCGCGCTTTTTACCCGTGGCGAAACCCAGGCGCTGGTAGTAGCAACGCTGGGGACCGACCGCGATGCGCAGGTTATTGATGCGTTGGCGGGAGAATACAAAGACCCGTTTATGCTACATTATAATTTCCCGCCTTTCAGCGTCGGTGAAACAGGTTTTGTCGGTTCCCCTAAGCGCCGGGAAATCGGTCACGGCCGTCTGGCGAAACGCGGCGTGGCTGCCGTATTGCCGAACATGGCTGAATTTCCATATGTTATCCGTATTGTCTCGGAAATTACCGAGTCCAACGGCTCCAGCTCGATGGCCAGTGTCTGCGGCAGTAGTTTGGCGTTAATGGACGCCGGAGTGCCGATTGCAGCGCCGGTAGCCGGAATTGCCATGGGTTTGATTAAGGAAGGCGATGAATTTGCTGTATTGTCGGACATACTGGGTGACGAAGATCATTTGGGCGATATGGATTTCAAAGTGGCCGGTTCCGAAAATGGCGTTACCGCCTTGCAAATGGATATCAAGATTGACGGTATTACAGCCGAAATCATGAAAGTTGCGCTTGATCAAGCCAAACAAGGCCGTTTGCATATACTAGGGGAAATGAATAAAGCTTTGTCCGCCACCCGCGAGACCATGTCCGATTATGCGCCGCGCATTATCACCTTTAAGATTGATCCCAGCAAAATCCGCGAAGTCATCGGCAAAGGCGGCGTCACCATCCGCGGCATTACCGAACAAACCGGAGCCAGCATTGATTTAACCGACGACGGCGTTGTGAATATCGCATCGGTCGATAAAGCAGCCGGTGAAGAAGCGCGCCGTATGATAGAAGAAATCACCGCTGAAGTCGAAGTCGGTAAGACCTATGAAGGTAAAGTGGTGCGTTTGATGGACTTCGGCGCATTCGTCACCATACTGCCCGGTAAAGACGGTTTAGTTCACATATCGCAGATTTCCGATGAGCGGGTCGAAAAAGTTAGTGACAAATTGTCGGAAGGCGATATGGTCAGAGTTAAAGTACTTGAAATCGACCGTCAAGGCCGCGTCCGGTTAAGTATGAAAGATTTGGACGGCGATTAATTTCCGATAACCTACGGAATACTACGCTTCGCGAGTTTGTGTGCGAGCCTGCCGTCATATGTTTTTAATCGGTAACTATTCACTCGCTGATAGTTACCGAAGTTTGAAGCCAGCTTGGAATTTCTCGGAAATTTGCTCCGCGGTCAGCAAGGTATATGTTCAACACTGCTACTCAAGTATAATGACCCGTCAAGCCAATCTTTCAGACGGGGAATCGCATGCAAGTTATTGAATCATTTTTGGAAACGCAGTTTCAGCGCCTGGTAAGGTTACCGCAATATCAGTTAATAATGGCGCTACCGACGTTTAAACGCTGGGCGACCATTAGCGGTCTATTTGCTTTATCGCAGCTTTTGATATTCGGCTCCCTGTATCTGATTTTTGACGCCACAGTGGTCATCGGATTTTTCGCCAGCATAGTCGCCGGTCTGGCCACCGGCCTCGGCGCGCTGCCGGCGCTGCTTTTTAAAGATATTTCGGAACGGGTATTCGCTAGCCTGCTAGGGGTTGCGTCCGGCGTAATGCTGGCGGCCACCGTATTTGCACTAGTGATTCCGGGTATAGATTTCGGCGATCTGGTTTGGCCGGACAAAGGCTTATGGATAGTTTCGGCGGGCATGCTGCTCGGCGCCGTCTTTTTACATTTCGCCGATAAGCATTTGCCGCATTTAAGCATTGATAGCGTTGCCGATCATCATATGGAAACTATCCAAAAAGTTTCTTTGTTCATTATCGCTATTACTATCCATAATTTTCCTGAAGGAATGGCTGTCGGGGTTAGTTTCGGATCCGGCGAAGTCAAAAACGGATTGCTTTTAACCCTGGCGGTGGCTATACAAAACCTGCCGGAAGGTTTGGCGGTTGCCTTGCCGCTGATTGGAATGGGTTATGACAAACGGAGAGCGGTCGCCATCGCCACGCTGACAGGGTTGGTGGAGCCGATAGGCGGCTTTCTCGGCATTACCATGGTGACGTTATTTACTTCGATTTTACCGATAGCCATGGGTTTTGCCGCCGGAGCCATGTTATTTGTCATTACCGAAGAAATCATACCGGAAACGCATGCCGCCGGCCGCTGCCGGGCCGCCACATTTACCATGATGCTGGGTTTTATTATCATGATGCTGCTGGATAAGCTATTTACCTAGCGGATAAGCGTTTTGCGGACTTATGCTTGGGCTGCCCCCCCATCGCGAGTTATTAAACTTCCGTTTCCGCGCTTGAAACAGCGGAAACCGTGTTTCCGGTTTTACTGATAACCACCGCGTCGGGCTGCAAGCTTAAGCTATATTCGCCACGCAATAAGCCCTGTAACTCGCGGCCGGCCATATTGTAACGCCAGCCATGCAATAACAGACATTCCGGCGCTTCGAACAACAAGTCTTCCAAATCCTTTCGGCTTGCC
The DNA here is from genome assembly GCA_050015235.1 of Methylomonas sp. Lineage (GTDB taxonomy): Bacteria > Pseudomonadota > Gammaproteobacteria > Methylococcales > Methylomonadaceae > Methylomonas. The sequence goes on from JBEKBU010000023.1 coordinate 2,529, forward strand.
AGAATCACCGGATTCAGCGAGTTTTCCTCGGCGCGGAGCCTGATTACCGCGCTCAATACGTCCATTATCGCTTCATGTTGCTGAGTTTTTTTGCCGGATCGCTCTTTTTGATTTAAGGGTTTAGGCGGATGTTGTCTGGCGTCGTTAATCAATTCGCACAAAACCTTGCCATAACGGTTAAGGGTACGATCGCTGACATTGCGGATTTTAGCCAGCTCGGCAAGAGTAACAGGTTGCAGCTTTGCAAGCTCTAATAAAAAATCATCCTGTATTAACCAGTTACGAGGCTTGTTTTCTTGCTGTGCGGTACGTTCCCGCCATTCGCTTAACGCCTGCATGACGGATAATTGTTTGCCGGTCAGTTTGTTTTTGCCGCGTATTTTTATCCAGGCGTTTTCCGGGGAAATCTGATAAAGCTCCGGGTTATTCAGGAGCGCAAAATCACTATCCAGCCAGTTGCGGCGTCCCAACTTTTCTAATTGCGCGCACATCAGCGTATAAATCTTGCATAGATAAATCACATCGTCGGCGGCATATTGAAGTTGATCGGCGCTGAGCGGGCGATCCGACCAATCCGTACGCGTATGGGCTTTGTTCAAATTGATGTTCAAAAAACTCGAAACCAGCATGGCGTAACCGGGATTCTCCTGAAAACCTAATAAAGGCGCCGCAATTTGCGTATCAAACACAGGGCCGACGACTTGGCCGGTAAGCAGATAAAATATTTCCAAATCCTGCCGGCAAGCGTGCAATACTTTGACAATGTTAGGGTTAGCGATCGCTTCCAGCAATGGCGTGATATCGCCGATGTTCAACGGGTCGACGCACGCCACCCAATCCGGTGTGGCGATTTGCAATAAACAAAACTTAGGGTAATAGGTTTTTTCCCTGAGAAATTCGGTATCAAGCGCTATCCAGGGGTGTTGGCTTATTTGCTCGCAAAGCGCTGCAAGCTGCTCCGGCTTGTTAATATATTGAATGTTCATAAAAAGTATAAACAAGCGACCGATTTTATATTAGGTATATAGATATGGCGCTTTCCAGGAAGCTTACCGGTTTTGAAATCAAAGGTTAACAAATTCATTAATTAGTTCTATTTGTATGGAGTTAATTTAGTATAGCTTTTGTTTCAAGCTCTGGATGGTTTTCGTTTGGATTTAACCCTTTTAATGGCCAGTTTCCGGTCGGCAATAGTCGCTTCGGATAGAATTTGAAAAATATCGGTCGGCATGCCGTCGGGTAATTCCACCAAGGTGTAATTATGCCGAATATCAATTCTGCCTATGCGTTTTTTTTCGACGCCGGATTCCTGAATCAAAACCGACTCAATCTGTTCTTGCCGGACGTTGTGTTCATGGCCGATATCCAGCCGGTAACGCACAAACCGGTATTTAGGAAGCGCTCTATTTTGTCCGCTTCGGAGAGCGGCCGCGGCTGGCGGAGGGTGAGGCGTATGCTTTAAATATAATAAAGCCGCCGCTAAATCCAATAAACCGATATTCAAGCGCTCCACGGTTGCAATTACCGCATTCCGCTCCGCACTCAGATCCCGTTCTGCAATAATCTGCTTTAAACAATAATTAAGGCTGTCTTTATCATCCGCCGCGCTGGAATCATCGATTTGCATTTACAATTTGTCCATATCAATTTCCACAAAAGCCTCATCCCGCAAACGCCGCAGCCACAATTCGGTCTCTTCTTCTATTTTACGTTTCCGTATTTCATCGCGAACTTTTTCTTTTTTAAATTGCTCGCTGTTATCCTGATCCTCGCGGCCAAGAACCTGAATTAGGTGCCAACCGAACTGAGTTTGCACCGGCATGCTCATTTCGTTAATCGCCAGCCGGTTCATCGCTTCCTCGAAAGGCGGCACCAATGCGCCCGGAACCACCCAATCCAACGAGCCGCCGTTAATCGCCGAACCCTTATCGTCGGAATGGGCGCGCGCCAAAGCTGCAAAATCATCACCGTTTTTAACTCTTTCGCGTAGCCCCAACAGTCTTTTTTGCGCTTCGGCGTCGTCTATCAGTTCGTTCGTCTTAATTAAAATATGCCTGACTTTAGTTTTGGTCAAAATATGTTGGCCGACCCCCTCGACATCCAGCACCTTGATGATGTGAAAACCGCTCGGACTGCGGATAGGATCGGAAACATCACCCTTCTTCATATTCGCCACGCTATCCGAAAATAACGTCGGAATCTGCCCCATGCCGCGCCAGCCCAAATCGCCGCCTTTCAATGCATTATCGTCATTTGAAACGCTCACCGCCATTTGATTAAAATCTTTGCCGGCGCGCAATTCGCTGACGACTTGATCGGCTTTATCTTTCGCCTTTTGTATGACCGCCGCCGAGGCGGCTTCGGAAACCGCGATTAAAATATGGCCGAGATGATATTGCGAATTGCTTAGGCCGGCCTTGCTTTGCGTCTCCATGTAATGCGCCACTTCCGCATCCGTAACTTTAACCCGGCTGCCGATTTCGCGGCCGCGCAGCTGGTTGATGATAATCTCGTTACGCAGGTTCTCTTCAAAACCCTTGAAATCCATACCCTGTCTACTCAATTCCTCGTGGAAACGCTCTACTGTCAGTCCGTTTCTGGAAGCAATGTCGGCGATGGAATTACGCAGCATATCATCGCTCACCTGTATTCCGGATCTGGCCGCCAGTTGCCGTTGCAGTTTGTCTACGATCATGCGTTCGATGACTTGCTTACGCAATACATAATCCGGCGGCATCATGACATTGCTGCTCTTTAACTTTGCGGTAATCGAGGCAATTTCCTGATCCAGCTCGCGTTCCAGAATGACATCGTCCTCCACGACCGCTACTATCCTATCCAGAACCCGCGCGTGGATATGCGGGGCATACAGCGCGGCCAGCAACCCGATAACGAAAAAAATTGTCTTCATCATGTTTAAAATATTGTATCTTCTCAGCGTAAATAACAGTAATAATTCACAAAAACCCGTCGGCAACTGACCACATTGGCTTTTCCTTTTCAGTCGCTGCATCGTTAAAATCTTAGTAACTATTTAGCCAATTTTAAGCCAGCGTCAGCTACCCGGCTTTTGACGCCTGATTTTAAAAAACGGATGTAGCAATCGCTGTAGGATGGGTAGTTACAAATCTTAATAGTTACCGGCTTTACGATAACCATTCAAAGAAGTTTGCAGGAAAGTATCCACGTCATCGCCTAAACCGGATAGGCCTTTAAGATCCAGCTCCACGAAAAAAGCGGTTTCAGGGGCCAGAGTAGGCGCAACGCCGACCGAACTGGTTGTCGCGCCGTTGATATAACGCCGGCCGATAATGCGTAACCGCCAACAACAGTTTTCCTTCTCCAGACCGATAAAACTTTCCAAAGTTTTATCAAAATTTAAAGAATATTGCCAGCGTCCCAATGCATACCACTCCGCAACCAACGGCCAGCGGAACGATACGTCGGCTAGCGAGATATCGGCCGGCACATTCGTCGTGCCGGGTACTACCGCTGGCGGCACCAATGGGTTGGCGGAAGCGCGGCGGTAACGGTAGGATATGTCAAAAATACGGTCGGGTTGATCGCGGAATTTCAGGCCGGCTTGGCCGCGCGCAAAACTGTTGTTTTCGGAATTCCACTGCGCCCCGGTAACGTAGGAAAGGCGCTGATTGATTTGTCCGCCGATTTCTCCGATAAGATTCGAGGTGCGGCTGGTTTGCACCGGAATCGGCGTTTGCAATGGCTGATTCGGAGAAGTCAGCGTAACAGTCCGGTCTTGAAAATATAAAATTTCGCCGATGCTGGCTTTCAATGGCTCCAGCCCCGTTACCGAATCCAGATAGCGGGTAGTCGCCGCCACGGTGATTTGATTGGCGTCTTGCAAGCGGTCTAATCCGCTATAACTGTTTTCGCGGAACAGGCTGTTGAAGTTGGTATCATAAGCGGAGGTATCGAAAATCGGAATCGCCGTCTGATTTTTTCTAGGAATATATAAATAGAATAACCTCGGCTCAATTATATTATTATACGCCGATCCGGCGAAATCCACTTGCTTTTCCACGCTTGCGCCGCTATCCAGCGAAAAAATAGGCAAGGTGCGGTTGATGGTGCTCGGCAATCCCGCTACCGTCTGATTACTCAATTCGTATTCCGTGGACTGAACGGATAGTTTCGGAATGAAAAAACCGGCGGTGGATTCAAACGGCGCCGAAATAGACGGCCAGACCACCAATCGTTGCCCGTTTACCAGCGTGGGGTGCGAGAAATTGCTGTACTGGCTGATTAAACCGATACGCAACGGCAGACCCTCAAAGTTGTGGCTGGCGTTAAAGCTGACTCTAGGCAGCACATCGTAAGGCATGGAAGTGCTCAATATGGTAGGGTCTACCGATTGATAGTGCTGCATGCCGGCGGAAAAATCCAGATTCGATTGTTTATAGACAATATTGGCTTGACTAGGCAGATAACTGCTGCGTTGAAAGCCCAAGGCGTTGTTTAAATCGTTGAAATAGGTTTTGTCCGAAACCAGATTCAGATCGACCATCGATTTCAAAGCCGGCGTAAATTGGGTGGTATCCTTAATACTGAAAGAATAACGCGGTTTGTTGAGAATCTGGTCGTTCGGCATATATTCCGCGCCCAGCGAACCTTTCGATATTTCCGTTAAATAACGGAATTGATTGCTCAGCATTTCGCCGCGATTGGAAAAATAACGCGGGGTAATGGTGGAATCCATATTCGGCGCAATATTCCAATAGAACGGCGCCGCCACATAAAATCCGGCGCGTTGCGTGCTGCCCCAGGTAGGAGCCATAAAGCCCGAAAGCCGCCGGTTATCGGTAGGGAAAGAAATATAAGGCGTATAAAGCACCGGCGCGCCTTTAAATTCCAGCCAAGCGTCTTTGGCTGAGCCCTGCCCGGTTTCCCGGTTGATTTTTAACCGCGAAGCATGCATGACCCAATCCTGATTGCCGGGTGCGCAACTGGTAAAAGCCGTATCGTTATACCTGGACAAAAATTTATTGTCCCGGTAAATGGTTTGCGCATAACCCCGCAACGGCGCATCGCCGGCGATATACATGGCTTGCCGGATTCTGGCTTCATCGGTGTTTAAATTCATCGCCATCGTATCGCTGGCGAGAGCGAGAGTGCTCTCGCTGTAAATGACGTGGCCCTGGGCGTCCATGGTGCCGGCCGAAGTATCGTAACTGGCTTTTTCCGCCCGTAAATGCTGGTCGGCGCGGATTAAATCGACATCGCCCGCGAAACTCATTACTTCACCCTGAAACGATTCGGAAAAATCCGCCATCACATCGGTAACCGCATTTTCCCGGTCGGCGGCGGAAGTGGATTTGATCCGGGTTTTTTTATAAGCCCAATTCTGGCAACCTAGCCAGGGATCTTGCTGAAATTCCGAGCGCAACACCTGAAAGGTGCTTTCCTGTTGGGCGCTGAACGCCGGCGCTAACAGAAAAGACCCCCCTACCGGCTCCGCCGCGCCGGACTCCGCCGCGGGCGTATTACAGGCGGGCGTTTGCTTGTCGCTGATGCTCTTACAGGTCGGGATAGGCTGCTCGGCCGTTGATTCCGCGTTTGGCCCGTTCTGATGTTGATTTTCGGAGACATGCACCCGCAATTTAGGCGAGCGCTTCGCCTGCTGATCCGGCGCGCCGGCGGATTCGGCGGCAGGCGCCCCCGCCGTCTGAGCAGGCTGCGGTTGGCTGTTTGCCGTATCGGAACCGCCGGCGGCGGGCGCGGCTATAACCGGCAAAGCCGCCGCCGTAGCCGCGGGCGGCATGTTACCGGGAGTCGCGGAGGGCGGCGTATTGGCTGGAATCTGCGCGGCCGGCGAAGTATAATCCGGACTCGCTACGGCCGGCGGCGTATAGCTTGAGGCCGTTGACGGCGCGGCGGCGCCGGAAACGGCGTTACCCTGGCTTGAACATATCCATTCCGCGTTTGCTCCTTGCCGGCAATTCCACACGCCATTGTTGACGGCGTTAGCCGTAGCGGATAGAAAAGTGAGCGCAAGGCAAAAAAGAGTAAACCGAAAATTCATGTTAATGTTAAGTTACCGGAAACTTGGCGTCCATGCTGTATACTTGCCGCATTAAAATGCGAACAATAAACTTTATATTTTACCTCAAGCTAGACGTGCTTTAAAAATAATGTCATTAAACGTTGCCGATCCGCGTTTCGCAGCCATGCTGAACTGGCTGTCCAATAACCTTGCGTTTGAAATTCAACATATTGAACCAGCTTCCGCCGACGCCAGTTTCCGGCGTTATTTCCGGGTGCGCCATCAACAAGGGCGCCATATCGTCATGGACGCCCCTCCGGACAGGGAAAATACCGAGCCGTTCGTGCGCATCGCGGCGTTGTTTAAGGCCGCGCATGTCCGTGTGCCCGAGGTTTATCGAATCGATCGGCAGCTTGGTTTTTTGCTGTTGGAGGATTTTGGCTCGGAGCGGCTGCTGGACGTTTTGACGGCGGATAACGTAGATGTTTTTTACCAAACGGCGCTGCAAAATCTGCTGGCCTTGCAAACCGGCGTCAATCCGGCGCAAAACGGGTTGCCCGCTTACGATAGGCCGCTGCTGGAGCGCGAACTGGCGATTTTTCACGACTGGTTTCTGGAGAAGCTGTTAGGCCTGGTTATGCCGGCCGCGCTTAAAATCGATTTGCATGGCCTGCTGATCGAATCGGCGTTGGCGCAGCCGCGAGTTTGCGTACACCGCGATTATCACGCCCGCAATCTGATGGTGCTGGATGGGCAAACTCTGGGCATGATCGATTTTCAGGATGCCGTTATCGGTCCGATTAGTTACGATGTGGCGTCGCTGCTGCGCGACTGTTATATCGCTTGGCCGCCCGAGCAGGTCGAAGATAGTCTGTACCGGTATTATAGGCGGGCCGAACGCGCCGGCTTATTAACGGCCGGTTTTGTAGAATTTAAACGCTGGTTCGATTTAATGGGCTTGCAACGCCATTTAAAAGCCATAGGCATATTCGCCCGCTTGTATTTACGCGACGATAAGCCCGGCTATCTGGCCGATATACCGCGCACGTTGGGCTATATCGGCGCGGTGTGCGGCGATTATCCGGAATTTAGCGCGTTTCGGCGCTTTCTGGAGCTACAGGTTTTGCCGATTTACCGCGCGGCCTTATGAAAGCCATGATACTGGCCGCCGGCCGCGGCGAACGCATGCGCCCGTTGACGGACGCCACCCCCAAGCCGTTGTTGAAAGTGGCCGGTAAAACCTTGCTCGAGCATAATATCGAGAACTTGCGTAACGCCGGATTCGAGCGCATTGTGATTAATATCGCCCATCTGGGCCGGCAAATTATGGATTATTGCGGCGGCGGCGAGCGCTGGGGGGTAACGGTCGAATATTCCGACGAAGGCGAGACGGCTCTGGAAACCGCCGGCGGCATCGCCAAGGCCCTACCCTTGCTCGGTACGGAGCCGTTTTTGGTGGTCAACGCCGATATTATCTGCGCCTATCCGTTAGCTCTCTTACGCGGCCAAACAATTGATTTGGCGCACCTGGTTTTAACCGCTAATCCGCCCCATCATCCGGAAGGGGATTTCGGCGTGGCGGCGGACGGCCGCTTAAGTTTGCACGTAAGTCCGAAATTTACCTATAGCGGCGTCGGCGTTTTTCAGCCGCGTTTATTTTATAACCTGCCGTCCGGCCCGTTAAAATTACGCCCGGTGTTGAACCGGGCCATACAGGCTGGGCGGATTAGCGGCGAAGTCTATACCGGCTTGTGGATGGATATCGGTACCCCGCAGCGCTTGTCGGAAGTGGATGGTTTGTTGCGAGAAGGTCAGATTAGACGCTAAGGCGTGGCCGAATAAGTACAGGTTTTCGGTATTAGAGAAGTCGGTAAATTAGCAAGGCAAGTCCAGTTGCCGCCGCTTATTGCATAAGTAAAAGACATTTGATAGTTGCCCAGAGCATTATTTATGTAAAATTGGACTAACGCCTTACAATAGCTGAAGTAGTCGGTGGATAATTGAACGGTTTGTACATATATACCGGAGGACATCACATAGTTCAGCGCGCCGCCGGCGGTATTATCACAGGTATATAATCCCATTTGTCCTGTCGCGGTAATGACCGGTATTTGAAACCCTGTTAAAAGATAAGTCGCTTCGGTCAGTTGCGTTCTTGCGATATAATCTTGATAAGCTGGCACTGCCAAAGCCGTCAATGTGCCTATAATGGCGAGCACTATCATTAACTCGGTCAACGTAAAGCCGCGTACCTTGGATTTAAAGTCTTTATTCATTATGCATTCGGTGGTCGATTGCCAGCTCCACGCGGTTATAAACTTAACCGGCGTCCAGTTCCGGCATGTTTTGTAGTCGTTTAATATATATCATGCGTAAGATGGGTAAAAGCGTAAGCCGAAACCCATTGAGACGGCTAGTTACGCGTCAGCTACCCGGCGCCCGGCGGAGGACGCCGTGAATACGTCCCTGTAGGCTTTAGCCCGGCATCCGTGCCGAGCAAACCTCCGCCGGGCGTTCCGGCCCCAACCGCCAAACTTGTCGGCTATCGGCGGGTTCATCAGTCGTTACAACTACTTCGAGTATAGAATCTTACTGGCCTTTCGCCAGTTCCACGGTCTTGTCTTCGAACAAAAACGTGAGCTTATTCCGGTCTGCTTCCGGTAAATTTTGAACTTGCGCGGCAAATTTTGGTAATTCGTTCGGATAGGATGATTCGGCCAGATGAAAAAGCGCCAAGGCTTCCTGTTGCTTGCCGAGAAAAGCAAGGTATGCGACTTCTTTAAAAATCAAGGGTGGTATCGGCTCGAAATGCATGGCTTTTTGCACAAATTCGTAGCGTTCGGACGCATGCTCACTGTCCAGAATAAATATGGCGGCAAAATATTTAATGCTGTAATATTTCAGCAGTCCGGCATTACCTATCGCCACCAATTCTTGACCATTGCCCGGTAGCGGTTTGCCTAGCCGCGCCGCTTCGTAATATTTTTCCAGTTGTAAAAAACTCCTGCCTGTGTCGATTAGTAAATAAAGGGCGACAACTGGAATCAAGCCTAGCGCGCCTTGCGTTAGTCTGCTCAGCTTTAGCGCATAAAGCCGGCTATCGAAGCCGCCGGTTAAGACGGCGAAAATGCCCAAAAAATGGCTGTACCATAAGGGGTATTCCAGCATGCTGTGGATGCCCAGCGTCATTAGCAAGGCTGTTAGCCACCAACCGCCAATGCTAGGCAACGCGGCGCAGTTTTGGCTAAGCTGTTTTAGCCATAAGCCGCCGAACACCAAGAAACAGGCCAAACCGGCGACGCCCATTTCCGCCAGCAGTTGTAAAAACAAATTGTGCGCATGTTCGACCCGGTTGTTGATGGCGGCGTGGGAATGTAAGCCGCTGTGTAAAAACACTTGCCAGTCGAACTCACCGAACCCCGTGCCCAGCCAGGGCGCTTGCAAAAAAATCTGCCAGGCTTCCAGCCAGAATAATAAGCGCGGCGACGGCCTATTTTCATCCTGCGCCAAGTTAACCATACGCATCGTTCCGGAATGGCCGCTGCCCGACCAGCTGTGAAACAATTGCCAGCCGGCAAACAGCACAATAAACAGTAGATAGGCTTTAAACAGGCGTTGATCAGTTTCGCTAGCCGTACTTTTACGCCATAACCACACCAGAACTGCGCCGGCCAGCATATACAGCAAGGCGCTACGGGATATCGATACCGTCATTTCTCCGCTAAACAGGATTAATACGGCGATTAAAACTGGCCAGTTCAAACGCTTGCGGGCAAACAAATACAAGGCCGAGCAAGCTGCTAAAAACATGTAATCGCATAATTGATTGCCCTGGCCTAGGCTGCCGACGCCTAATAAATTGGCGTTAAACGTTATCAATCCATCGTGAAAATCGGCGCGCCGGAATTCGGCCAGCACGTTCCATACGCCGCCGGCGACTAAATAAGCACTTAACACGCCGACAAATTTTTGTCGGCCGCATTGCTCGGCTACATCGGCGGCTATCAGCATGATAAACGCCGTCCAGATCATATATAAAATAGCCAGATGCGCGCCGCTAAACACCACGTCCGGATTGACAACGGTTTGCAGAATAATCAGCAAGGCCATGCCGGCCGGCAAGGCGGCTACCGCCGGGATTTTGACGGTCAACGGCCAACAGGAGAATAAATAAACGCCGATCAGCAGAATGCCGATTAAAAACGCCAGCCATTCATTGGCGAAATTGGTGAACGGATCGGTGCCGTTGAAATAAGTAAACGGAATCAGCAGCAGCATACCCAGTCCGTGCAGCCGGAAGGATGGCGGGATCGGAATTATTTTGGGTAAATTCATGAAATTTCCGTGCGCAACATATTGAATGTGATAAAACCGTTGCATCCCACAAAAAACGAGCCCGTTGCGGGCTCGCTAATTGCTGTATGAAGTGCTGTGGCTGTTATGTTAACAGGCGGCTGCTTTAAAGGCGTTCATATTCGCGTTGCCGTTGGCATTTGTTTGACAAGTCCAAAGACCGGTGGATACATTGTAACTTAATGAAACCGTAATGAGGTTAAGTAGCGTTGATGCATTGGACATATTAAGGTTAGCAGTAATCGTACAAGAGTTACCATTTGTTATGGAGGTTTGCATACTTCCAACATATTTGCCCACTGATACAGTTTGTGACAAGTAAGGGTTTCCTGTAGTTGCAAAGCTGCAACCGGTAGAAGTTGATAACCCGTACTCGCCTACTGCCTGAACTGTAGGTGTTTTTAAACCATCTAACAAAGTATATGCCTCAGCTAACTGAGCTTTTGCCGTGTAGTTCTGATAAGCCGGAATGGAAATGGCGGCCAGAATACCGATAATCGCGACCACGATCATCAATTCGATTAAAGTAAAACCTTGTTGCGCTTTTTGTTTGAATTGCATATTCATAGATTTTTTCCTGAATTTGTAAAGTTGAAAACATTATGAGTTAAGCATATAGTGTGCCACACTAGCTTCGAATGCCGATTCGACAGCAAATATACATAGTTTCTACGGCGTTTTTAACCACCGGGCCATTTTGCTTGATCGGCAAAGTCTTATTAAATATGCTTTAAAGCGTCAGTATGTGACAAATTTTGTCACTGCTTCTGGCGTTAGCCTTTATTCGGCAAAAACTTCGTGGTTTTTTCATTGTCCTGCTTGGGTTAAAATGGCCCTTGTTGGTAACTGTATAATTCGAGGGCAAGACTATGGCTGATTTCAGAAAATATAAATGCAAAACCTGCGGGCATGTGTACGACGAAGAACTGGGCGACCCTAGACAAGGCGTTGCGCCGGGCACGCGCTGGGAAGACGTGCCGGACGACTGGGGTTGTCCGAAGTGCGGCGCGGTCAAGGTGATGTTTACTTTAATGCGTTAAAGTTTATAATTACTCAAATTTTATTTATTTCGCAATAGCTCATATATGTGACAACATAGGAGGCGCATCGGTCGCGATTGATGCGCTTCACTGCTTTCATCACATATCTTCTCTTGAGTTATACGCCGAGAGATTAATATTTTAAAAGCCTGTCGATAGCTGACTGCATTGGCTTAAGGGGCTGGAGCGTCTGGGGGATGTTTGCGCGGCATGGATGCCGGGCTAAAGCAGGGATGTATTTACGATCGAGGTAGGAAAGCCAGTTACCTAAGTTCAGATATTGCATGACTTATCTCTTACGACATCAGGAAACAATACAGATATGCGGCGCTGCAAAAAATCATTTCCTTGGAAATTTTTTCTCTTAATTTAATATAAAAATATCTGAATCAATCAATAATATTCATAAATGAAATACAGGCAAGAAATCGATGGGCTACGAGCATTGGCCGTTACTGCTGTAATTCTCAATCACATGAGCAAAGATGTTCTCCCAAGTGGATATCTTGGCGTAGATGTATTTTTTGTAATTTCAGGTTATGTAATTACTTTATCTTTATATAAAAGAAACAATAATAGCGTTGGAGGATTGCTTCTTGATTTTTACGCTAGAAGAATAAAAAGGCTGATTCCAGCCTTGGTATTATTTGTGGTAATAACAAGCATAATAATTTCACTATTTAATCCAAATCCAGCACCAACATTGAAAACTGGATTAGCGTCGCTATTTGGACTATCAAATTTATATCTGATAAGAAATGCAAGCGATTATTTTGGAGACGCCGCACAACTGAACGTATTTACTCACACCTGGTCACTTGGCGTGGAAGAGCAGTTTTACGTGCTGTTTCCTTTGATAGTTTGGTTTACCGCGTTTGGGCGTGACCCGAAAGGATATAAACGGTTTTACGTTTTTCTTGGAATACTTTCTATTGTGTCGCTTGCTGCATTTATTGAACTAAGCATTTTGGAGCCATATTTTGCATATTATTTTATGCCGACTCGGTTCTGGGAATTGGCCGCAGGAGCATTTGCGTTTTGGATGAACCACAATATGAAAATGGCCAAGAGCACAGTATTCCTTCAAGGCTTGTCCTTGTTTTCGATTCTGCTGACATTGATTGTGTTCTCCGCGCCGGAAAAATATATAATTATTACAACATTGTTTATAGTCGCATTGACTATATTGCTAATATTGACAACGCAACCAGAGACAATTGGATTTAAAATCTTCGCTAGTAGACCACTGGTTTATATTGGTCAAATATCGTACTCATTGTATCTTTGGCACTGGAGCGTGTTGTCAATTAGTCGATGGACTATTGGAATTCATTTGTGGACGGCGCCATTACAAGTGGCGCTAATGCTGCTATTGGCCGCAGCTTCCTATAACTACGTCGAATCTCCGCTTAGAAAAGCAAATTGGTCATCTCGCAGCTTTATAACATTAGGATACGGGGTTGCAGCCCTGGCCACGGCGTCAGTGCTGTTGCTATTGCTTGCAAAACCTCTAAATGGGCGGCTATACGCCGGCAAACAACCAGTGTTGATTGCCGCCGGCGTTCAAACACTGACTAACGAGTACTCTATATCTGGTAATCAGTTTCGCTGGCAAGGGGAAAAATGTGTTCTAGCAGACAACAACCAGGTCGGAAAAATTATTTCAATAAGTAATTGTACCCTTGGAGATTTTGAAAACTCAAAAACAAGAGTAATATTAATTGGTAATTCTTTTTCAACCGCATTTGTTCACGCCTTCGATCAATTGGTTTCTGAAGACAATTATTCCGTGACAATAACATCTTCATGGGGCGCCTCTCCAGTTAAAGAGCTTCCAAATGATGGCCGTTGGAATTTAGCTAACGATTATTATTGGGAAAGTGTTGTTCCGCAATTATTATCGGCGCTAAAAGCCGGGGATTGGGTTTTTATGGTGAATGATCTGGCCGGCTTTTCACCAAAAGAAACATCGACTGAATCGGCGCACAATTTAGAGATTCTGGGAAAAGGGCTTGAAAATTTTTCGAACGATCTCGCGAGGCGGCGGATTAATTTAGCAGTACTGCATGGAAATCCATTTGCAAGAGAAGCAAACTGTGAACCAGCGGTTGCAGTCAATCAATGGTTTACGCCTTTTGATAGCCCATGTGCGTTCCTGACAAAGGAAGAGACCATTAATAGACGTAACAACCTGGATAAAATGCTCACAAGCCTTGCCGATAAAAATAAAATTACGGTCGTAGATTTACTCGATATTTTTTGTCCAGAAGAAATTTGCAACTATCAAGCGAAAAATGGAGAAATCTTATATCGCGACGAATGGTCGCATCCATCTGTTGAGGGTGCTCGTTTAGCCGCCCCAGTGATCCGTAGAGCTTTAAATTCGTCGAGATCGGATTCTTGATGTTGCAGACACTAACTATTGAACCCAACAATATGAATGTATTCACGGCGTCCTCCGTCAGGCGCTCCGGCCCCTAAAACCGAATAACCGACCAACCTTTTCGCTTGTTGTATAGCGACTTCACTTGTTCTGCAACCCCATTGATGCACTAAGACTCGGAAAGCCTATTTGGCTAACCGGCGAACCGGGGCAGAATTTTACTTGATTGCCGGTTATCGTCACGCAAGGGTCGGCGCTGATGCTGTTTTTTTCCAGGCCGAGCGCCAGCCATTCCGGCCAGTAAGCCGCGCCTTTCGTGTCCGGCCGGTCGATAAATTCGTACAGTATCCGCACTTTTCCGTTCAGGTTCCACACTAAGTTATCGCCCATCTGCGTGCTTTGGGCGGGTATTTTATATTGCACCGGAAAAGCGTCGGCAACATCCGCGACCACGACATTGCGCCTGACGACGTTGCCTTCCGGCCAGGTATCGTGCTGCATGGGCTGCGCCAATTCGGGGTATTTAGCCTGCCATACCGGGCTGGCCGGCGGGATTTCGGCCAGGGTTTTGCGATTCATGTTCCAGTCGTAATCGGGCCAGCGGTTGTCGATGCAAATAGAGCAGTCATAGGCGGCGTAAAACAAGTTGTTTTCGATATGGTTGTCGCGGCCGCCGCCAACTTTCACCGCTTGCCAGACGGAATTGAACAAATTGCCGGCGACTTGAAAACCGCTGGCGCCGTCGTCGAGATAAACGGCGTTCGCGCCGCCCCGGCCGTAGACAAATGAATTTGTCGCCTGATCGAAGCCTTTCAATCCGTAACCGTAAATATCATGAAAGCTGTTCGAGCGGATAATATTGCCGCGCACGCTCCAGTTCCGGCCGCTGTATATGCCCCCGCAATCCGATGATTGTTCGCATATATGGCTGATTTCGTTGTTCTCGAACAAATGATCGTTGCCGGTGATCGATAGGCCGGCGCCGGGCAAATGTTCAACCAGATTATGCGCGACCCGCGCCCCCACGCCGCCGGCGCCTATGGCGGTGCTGAAACTGTACATTATTAGGCCCATGCGTTCGAAATGGTTATTCTCGACCAGATTTTTCGAAGGTTGCAGCGTTTCCCGATTCCCGCCGTTTAGAAACACGCCGCTCTGGCCGGTATCGTGAATATGGCTGTTTACAAGGCTGATTTCCGTGCTGTTTTGCGCTTCCAGCGCGGTGGCGTCGACGTTGTCGATTTCGACGGCGGCGAACGAAACGTGATTGGCGTCTTTAAGCGTGATGGCCGGACCGGTTACGTGTCTGAACGCCAGATTTTTGAACGCGACATGATGGGTTCCCTGCATGGTCAATAGATTCGGCAGTGCGGATGCGACGATATTTTCCGGCTGGACTTGCGGCGGCGGAATAAAAAGTATCCGCTCGTTCGGCCGGTCGTAATACCATTCGCCGGGCGCATCCAGCGCCGAAGGCAGATTCTGCAAATAATAACGTTCGCCGCTAACGAGCGGAAAAGCAGTGTCGGCAGCCAAATCGATCCGATTCTGGCCGGGATCGAGCGCCGCAACCGGCAAATATTGGTCGTACCAATCGTTGCCCGGATAGATATGCACCTGCGCCGCCGAAGTGTCGCCGCTAAAGTTCGGCATTTGTTCGTGGCTGGTGTAACGGGATTTTTCATTCAGGGCAAGTTTGATATGCGCCCAATCGTTATCCGGCCAGCGCGCCAATTGCATGCGCTGCTGGTTGACGAACAGGTTAAACGCCGGCGCTTCGTTTTTTTTGCCGGGCAATTCCAGGCCGGCGGCAGGGCAACTCCATAAGCCGCCGTCCGCCGGCCGGCAATCGGCGAGCGCCAAACCGCCGCTAAAGACGGCGGCGCCGGCGTCCACCTGCCAGACGATTTCCCGGCCGGCAAAGCCGGTATCCCTTAAATCGAAATTCAGCGGTTTGGATAATTGATACACGCCTGCGCCGATATGGATGGTCACCGGCTCACGGAATTGGCCGTTGGTTTTTAAATCGCGGATAGCTTGCTGCGCGCGGGCCGGCGTCTGGAATGGGCCGTTACCGGCGGCCGCGGCGCTGCTTGGGCTGAGTCCGTCGGCTTGATCGTCGCCGAGCGGGGAAATATAAAATTGCTGTGCGGAGACCGGCCGCCAACAGCTAGCCATTATTAAAATAGGCGCAACATACTTCAAAATTCGCGGCGCCGAGAGTCTAAAACATAAATAATGCGGCATAAGATCCTTCCGGTCACGCCTTTCGGCGGCTTAGGTTAGCAGGAGACGGTCGTTAAATGCTTAGTCCGCAATTATACTCAGGCACCAGCCGTTTTAACAGCTCAAGTATATCGCCGTGTTTATGTTGTTGACAAGCAAGATTCAGTGCTTCGATTTGCGTGGCCCATTGCGATTGATCGTAACGGCGCGCTTTCGCCAGACGCAGTTTTTCATAACCGGTGGCAAGCAGCGCTTCCTGTTCGTGAAACAATTCTTCGTATAATTTTTCGCCGGGTCTGAGGCCTATAAATTTAATTTCGATGTCCTTGCCCGGCTCCTTGCCGCTTAAACGTATCATTTGTTCGGCCAAATAGGCGATTTTAATCGGCTCGCCCATATCCAGCACAAACACTTCGCCGCCTTTGCCTATGGTTTCCGCCTGCATTATCAGTTGGCAGGCTTCCGGAATAGTCATGAAGTAACGGCAAATATCCGGATGCGTCACGGTTACCGGTCCGCCGGATTTGATTTGTTCCCGGAATAAGGGCACAACGCTGCCGGCCGAGTCTAAAACGTTGCCGAAGCGCACGGTAGTGAAACGGGTTTTACCGGCCTGATCTAGATTCTGGCAAAGAATTTCCGCCGCGCGTTTGCTTGCGCCCATAACGTTGGTCGGGTTGACGGCTTTATCGGTGGAAATCAGCACAAAGCGGGCGACATCGGCCGCCATGGCGGTTTCGGCAAGAATTTTGGTTCCGAGCAGGTTATTATGGACGGCTTCCCGCACCTGTTCCTCGAGCAAGGGTACGTGTTTATAAGCGGCGGCGTGAAAGATGATATCCGGCCGGTAATTTTTTATAACCCTCTCCACGGTTAAACGGTCGGTAATGTCGCCGAGCACCGGTTGGCGGAAAATGTCGGGGCAAAACCGGGCGAGGTCGTTGTCGATTTTGTATAAATTGAATTCGCATTGGTCGAATATAATCAGACGGCGCGGCGCGGTAGCGGCTAATTGTTTGCAGAGTTCCGATCCGATTGAGCCGCCGCCGCCGGTGACCAGGATCACTTTATCCCGCATATTGGCTTTGATGGCTCCCCAGTCCAATTGTACCGGGTCGCGGCCCAATATATCCTCAATAGAGACATTGCGCAGATTGGCTTTTGTGACGGCGCCGCTTAACAATTCCTTAACGGAGGGCAAGGTTTTAAACGGTACGCGGCTTTGTTCGCAAATTTCCACAATGCGGCGCATCTGCGCATCCGTGGCCGATGGCACCGCAATCAGCAGCGTTTCAATATCCCATTGCTGAATTAATTCCGGGATTTGAGAAATGTTACCGGCCACGCGGATGCCGCGGATTTCCCTTCTTAGCTTATCCTTGGAGTCGTCGGCGAAAATGACCGGAATATATCCGCAATCGTTATTGGACAACAAATCCCTTGCCAGCATTTCGCCGGCGTATCCAGCGCCCACGATTAAAGCGCGTTGGCCGCTACGTTCTATAAACGCCCGTTCTTTCCAGAAGCGGTAGATTAAACGCGGCACGGTTAGAAAGGCTATTAAATTGAGTACATATAGAGGTATGACGGAGCGGGGAATGTCCGCTAACCGGTTATATAGGAATAGCGCGCCGGCGATTAAAAAAGCGCCGGCCAGCACGGCTTTAACGATGCGTATCAAATCGGGCAAGGAAGAAAAACGCCATACCCCGCGATAGAGCCCGAATATCCAGAACTGGCAAACCTGCGCGGCGACAATCAGCGGCGCATAAAGGAGCGCCGGATAAAAATATTCGTCCGGAATACTTTGCAGGTTAAAGCGCAGCCAATACGCCCCGAACCAGGCCAGCGGCGCCATGCATAAATCATGGACAAAAATAGTGGTGCGGGAGCGAAATCTGATCTTCATGTTTTTATTTCCGCCAAGCCGGCTTTGAAACGGCGCGCTAATCCGATGAGCGGCAAATAGGCAATGGCCATCCCCAATAACGCGGAAGATGGAAATAAAAACACCAGCCAGGAGATAGGCAGCAGCCAGCCGATGTTGATAGCCCAACTAACCAGTAACACCGTAGCATGCCCATAACGTTTCGCGGCGCGCTGATAAGTATGCGAACAATGCGCGGCGTACCATTTCTGGCCGGTGGCTATCCTGATCAGCAAGGTGTAGCTGGCGTCGGTCACAAACAAACCGAATAGGATTAATCCGCAATACAGTAATACGGGGGATTGCCGGGCGGCCATGAAAATCAGCATGCCGATGATCAGACCGAGATAACCGCTGCCGACATCGCCCATGAAAATACGCGCTTTCGGCCAGTTCCAGAATAAAAAACCCAGCGCCGCCGCGGCTAGGCTCATAAATACGGCATACAAGGCATAATCGATGGAAAACAAATAGGCGGCCATGGCCGAACAGACGAAAACGGCTTCGGATGCGGCTATGCCGTCGGCGCCGTCCATAAAGTTGAACAGATTTAATAACCATACCAACAGCAATACGCCAGGCAATATTCCCAGCCAGCCCAGTTGCAGACTGGGCGCGCCGATTAAACCGGCCAACGGCGCCGGGATCAAAAGCAAAGGTAAGCCGTTCATGAAATATAACGCGGAAAACGCGGCCAACAGATGCGTCAAAAAACGCCAGCGCGCCGCGACATGGGCGCGATCGTCGCAAAAGCCGATGACGGCGACCAATAGCGCCGTGCTGAACGCCGCACACCGCGCCGCATCCAGTTGCTGGTTGAAAAACATATAGAAACAGGCGGCGGCAAATGCGGCGACTATCGCCAGTCCGCCGCCGCGCGGGGTCGGCGCCGAGTGGGAGCTGCGTTCGTTGGGAATATCCAGCATTCGGCGCGAGACCGCATAATAACGAACGACGGCCGTTAGCGACAGACTAAGCAGAAAAACCAGCAGGAATTGTATCAACACGTCAAGTCAGTCAGATAACGGATAATGTCCGGTAAAGTTTGCTGGAGCGTATATTGCGGCTTAAACCCCAGTTCGTTGCTAATTTTAGCAGACGAATAGCAAGCGGAAGCGCTTAATTTCCGCAAGGCGTCGCTGTCGAACCAAAAACGCCTGCCGCTAAACTGGCCTATTTTATCGCCCATTGCCGCCAAAAAGTGGAGGACGGCAAATGGAATGGCCCAGTGTTGCGCCGGTTTGCCCAGGGCGGCGCGTATCCAGTCGTAAATCTGCCTGCTGGAATAGTTTTGCTGGTCGCTGACTATATATATTTTGCCGATGGCGGCAGGGTTCCCGGCGGCGAGGAGCGCCGCCTCTATGACATCGTCAACATGCACCATGGAGCGTTTATTGTTAAATTCCGGCAAAGGCGGGAATAAACCGCGCCGTATGGCCGTGATCATCTTCGGTAAATTACCCTTGCGCGTATCGCCGTAAACCATGCAGGGGCGGATGACCACCGGATGCGGCGCGTAGCCGCCTTGCAGCACCAATTGTTCGGCGGCGAATTTGGACTGGCCGTAAGGAGTATCGGCAGCGGTTTGCAGCGTTTCGTCCATGCAAAGCGCCGGGAAGTCCGCAACCGCTTTAACGCTGCTGAAATAGATAAAGCGCTTGACGCCGGCCTGTTGCGCCGCTTCCAGCAGTTTCCGGGTTCCTTCGGTATTGATGAGCCGATATTCGTATTCATCCTGGCGCTTTTCCGTTAAGGCGTGGGCTTTGCCGGCCAGGTGAAAAACCGTGTCGATATCGCGGCATAGACCGTCGGGACAGGAATCAACAGCCAAATCCATGCAATAGTTATCGTTGCCCGACCGGCAAGCCTTGCGGGTTAAAGTGCGCACGTAACAGCCTTGTTGCCGGAGCCGCCGGCACAGCCGGCCGCCGATAAAGCCGTTGGCGCCGGTAATTAAAACCTTATGCATTAAGGGTTTGATAGAGGTCAAGAGTTTCACGGATCACCTGCTCGCTTGAGAACTCCCGAATTGCCAGACCGCGGCCTTTATTTCCCATGGTTTTACGTAGCTCTGGGTTTTGTATCAAATCGGCCAGCGCGCCGGCAAGCTCCATAACTGATTTAGCCGGCGCCAATAAGCCGTTTTCGGCATTTTTAACGATTTCCCGGCAGCCCGGAACATTGGTGGCGACAATAGGCTTGCCGCAGGCGGCCGCTTCGATCAACACCCGGGGCAGACCTTCCGCATAGGACGGCAAACAGACGATATGCGCTTGTTTGAAAATGGCCGGCATATCATCCCGGAATCCCCACCATTCAATAACGCCCTCTTCTTGCCATGCCTTTAACTGGGATTCGGCGATGCATGCCGGGTTGTCATGGTCGGGCGCGCCAACCAAGACAAAGCGCGCTTGTATCGATTGGCTGCGTAAAAATCTTGCCGCTTGCACAAATTCGCCGATACCTTTGTCCCATAACATGCGGGCGGCCAGTACAACGACCGGAACGCCCGCGGGTTCCGCGGCGGGCGAAAATTCCCGCATGTCGACGCCGGCGCCTCTTATCAAACGCGTACGGGAACGTTGCACGATACCGGCCTTTTCAAAAAAATCCAGATCATCGGGATTCTCGAATACGGCGATGCTATCGGCGGGATTCAAAAACATCCGCAACGCCAGCGTCACCAACGGCTTGAGAAGTTTAGCCTTGAGTTGTGCGGAACTGAACACGTACCCCATACCCACCGGAGCGTTCACTATCGCCGGAACTCCGGCCAATTTCGCCGCCAGCGTGCCATACAATATCGGCTTAAGCGCAATATGATGAACGATTTGCGGTTTTTCGCGTTTGTATATGCTCAGCAGTTTTTTAATCAGCGCCAGTTCGCTTAAGATATTCAGTTTGGTGCGGTCTAACGCCAGCGGAATTATTTCCAGGCCTCTGTTTTGGATCATTTCGGCATGTTTATTGACGCGGGTAATGACTAAAACATGAAATCCGGCGTTCTTTGCCGCGACTGCTCTTTCGATAAAATGAGAGCAGAAAAACCAATCTTCTGAAATAAAATAAATTAATTTCATGCTTGTTATGGCGGTTTGCCCTATATCAAAGAGGTTGCCGCAAAAAACGGCTCCCAAAAAACGTTTGATTTTCCCATACTCTATAAAAATTTCATATCCGGATGGGAAATATTCACGGCTGTTCTCCTGAGCAATTAGCGATGTCAAACTTTTCCGATAAGCGCAATAATACCAGCAGTGCGCCGCTGCCGCCCGCCCGCGCCGGCGCCGAACAAAACGCCTGCACGTCTTTATGCTGACGCAACCACAGATTAATGGCGTTTTTTAAAACCGGTTCATTGTCGGGGGAGTGATAGCCTTTGCCATGTACGATCAAAACGCAGCGGCAACCGTCTTCCAGGCAATGATGCAAAAATGACAGCAGTTGTTTTAATGCGTCGGAACTGTTAAGTCCATGCAAATCCAGCTCGGCGTCCAGGCCAAAATGGCCTTTGCGTAATTTTTTCAATACGGATTTTTGTATACCCGGGGCGACAAAAGCCAACGTATCTTCCTGATACAAGGTATCCAATGCTTCCTCCAC
>JBEKBU010000024.1:0-23496 GCA_050015235.1 Methylomonas sp.
AGTACACTTCAAAGACAAGCGTCCAAGCGACGCCGTGAATTAACTTTCCATCAAAAAAAGGCATTAATGAAATAGACAACAAAAAGTTTTCCAAATTTAAGTTTACATTTTTATACAATCCCAAAAACTTGGCCAATAAGACAATTGTTATACAAAGCCAATACACGGGGTAGATACGGGTAAATCGTCTTTTCAAGAATTTCAACACATCTCCATTTCTTCCAGAACCGAGAAATGTGGTATAGCACATAATAAAACCACTAATTACAAAGAAAATATCAACGCCGCACGCCCCAAACAATACGAATGATCGCGGCAGCGCCCCATCTGTAATTAATGGAAGACTTTCTTCTAAAACATGATGAATAAGAACCAAACCGGCTGCAACCGCTCTAAGGATTTGAATACCTATTAAATTAGATTTATCATCACTCATGGATTTTAAAAAATGAACTTTATTATTTAAATAAATTTATATGGCTTTATAAATTTTACCATAATCCATAGAGACCCAATTAATTTTCTAGCGCTACTAGGACACTAAATTTCCTTGTATTTTAAGAAGTGAATGCGTCAAATAAATTACGATTATGCTGCAATAATATTACAAACCCGCCAGCTAAACACTTAGCGGTCTACAACTAAAGCCATAAAACCTGTACCGCATAACAATATATTTCATTTCAATGCGATAGAACGATTATTTTCTTTATATGCATAGCCTAAAATATATGCTTTGCCTCACTTATGAAATCCAATCTCTGAAAACCTAAATCTCCACCCGCCTGCCGGTCTCGGCAGCTTGTAGCGCGGCCGCTATAACCCGGCAGTTCTCTTTAGCGTCCTGTAAAGACAGCCCCGGCTTGTTACCCTGCAAAATACAATCGCTGAAATGCTCAATCTCCAAACGGAAATGATTGGCGGCCGGCAGGCGTTCCTCGCTATCGCGGCCGTCTTCATTCCACCAGGATATAACCGGAACATCTCCAGGTAATTGCCAGACTATATGGCATTTTACGCCACCTTGAGTTCCGATGATTTCATATTCGCAACGCCGTGCGCGCGCAAAGCTGAAATCGTAATGCGCAAACTTGCCGCCGCCATAATCCAGCACGCCGCTGCCGGCGATATCGGCGCCGCTTTCCGCATTACTGCTCATCGCTATCACAGCCAAAGGCGTTTGCGGAAAAAACAGGCGGATGGAATGTATCGCATAACAGCCGATATCCCACATGGCGCCGCCGCCGCGCGCAATATTTTCAGCGAGTCTATACTGCCGCGCCGGACGCATCATAAAGGAAAAGCTGGCGCGCACCGATTGTATTTCGCCGATGTGGCCGCTGTCGATCAGGGCTTTGACCCGCTGATGCTGGGGATGAAACCGGTACATAAATCCTTCCATCACGAACACGCCTTGCCGAGACGCCGCCGCTTCTATCGCATCGATATCCGCTACTTTCAGCGCCAGCGGCTTTTCGCACAACACGTGTTTGCCCTGATTGACTGCCCGCAATACCCATTCGGCATGCTCGTGATTCGCCATAGGTATATACACGACTTGCACTTGCGGATCGGCGAGCAATTCGGCGGGATCGGCGTATGTTTTGATTTGCGGGTGATTGGGCGCATATTTCGCCAGGGTTTCCGCGGCCGCCCCAGGCCGCCGGCTGGCTATGGCGATCAATTTAGCATTATGCGCGTCTAGAATCGCCGGCAACATACGTTCATTGATGCGGGCGCCGCCGAGTATGCCCCAGCGTAATTGGGTTAATTCATTCATGATTTTTTCCTTATACGGCAGACGTTAATCATACTCCAACGGATTGCTGGCGCCTTGACAATCAACCTGAAAAGCCTGCTCGGACTCGCCAAGTTTTAGCGCCGTAAGTTGACCGCCCCATAAACAACCGCTATCGATACAGTAGCAATTGTACCCTTGATAAAAACCCAGCGTTGACCAATGGCCAAATATAATGCGCATATCCATACTTTTACGTCCGGGCGCCGCGAACCAAGGCAATAAATCCGCGGGTTGCGTACCGGGCGCGCCTTTTTGGGCAAAATCCAGCACGCCTTCAGCCGTGCAATAGCGTAACCGGGTTAAACAATTGACGGTAAAACGTAATCTATCGGCAGCAAATAAATCCTCCCGCCAAATCCGCGGCTCATTTCCATACATGCTGCTGAAAAATTGCCGGTAATCGCTACTTTGAATGGCTTGTTCGGCTTCCAAAGCCATTTGCCGGGTATGCGCTAAATCCCATTGCGGCGGCAAACCGGCATGCAGCAGGCAAAATTGGCCGTCGTCATAAAAAAGGCGCTGATGCCGCAACCAGTGGATAAGCTCTTCGCAATCCGGTGCCAGCAAAATTTCCGCTAAAGTATCTTTTTTTCCGGCTTTGTTCTCGGAAACGGCTATGGCGATCAAATGTAAATCATGATTGCCTAATACGGTAACGGCGGCCTCGCCTAACCCTTTAATAAAACGCAAGGTATCCAGCGACCTGGGGCCGCGGTTCACTAAATCCCCGGTCAGCCAGAGCCGATCGGCAGCCGGATCGAATTTAACGACTTCCAGCAAACGGCGCAGTTCATCGTAACAGCCTTGAATATCGCCAATCGCATAAATCGCCATTAGTGCAAAATTCTGGGAATCGATAAAGTAAATAACGGAATGGGCGCGGCGAAATTTTCGCCTTTATCAGAGAGCATTTCATACTTGCCCTGCATGACGCCAACCGGGGTCTCAATCATAGCCGCACTGGTATAGCGGAACGAGTCTCCGGGATTAAGATAAGGTTGTTCGCCGACTACGCCATCGCCGTTCACTTCCTGAATTTTACCGTTGGCGTCGGTAATCAGCCAATGTCTTGTCATAAGTCTGGCCGGGATGGAGCCGATGTTGGTAATGGTTATCGTGTAAGCAAAAACATAACGATTTTGCTCCGGTGAAGATTGCGCCTCTATATAATAGGGCGTTGCTTCGACTAAAATTTTATTTTTTTCGCTCATTGCCTGATGATGTGAAAGATAATACATACTATTTCAACGCAACTTAATTGTAAACGCAAGCAACCCGATCACATGAATAAACAAGCAGCGCTGTTTTTGCTACTGATAACGCTTTCCGCAGCCCTATTCGCGGCGGACAACAACCGGGAATTATTTGCAGCGGCCATGACCGGTAGACTGGAGCGCGTCGAAACGTTGCTTTCCGAAGGGGCGGACGTTAACGGCAAAACCGAACAGAACCGCACGGCTTTAATGGCGGCCAGCTTTAACGGCAACGCGAGGATCGTCAAAACCTTGCTCGGCTATGGCGCGGAGGTCAACCCGGCCGACAAATTCGGCGCAACCGCTCTGAGCGACGCCGTGCTGTTCGGCAGCGCCGACATCGTGACGCTACTGATCGCCGCCGGCGCCGACGTCAACGCCGCCGACCAGCAAAATGTCAAAATTCTGGATAAAGCCAAGAAGTTGGGGAGGGAAAATATTATCAAACTTTTGGAAGCCGCCGGCGCGAAAGCCACGGAAACTAAACCCGAAGGCGAACAGAATGCCGAAGGCGAACAAAAAACAGACGAAGAAAACCAAGCTGAACAACCTAAAACGGAAGAGAAAATAAAATGACGACCCGGCCAAAATCTACCCATATACATATTCTCGGCATTTGCGGTACTTTTATGGGCGGCTTGGCGTTAATCGCCCGCGAACTGGGTTATCAGGTCAGCGGTTCCGACCAGCATGTCTATCCGCCGATGAGCACTCAGCTTGAAGAGCAAGGCATCCGGTTATTAAACGGCTATAAAGCCGAAAATCTCGATTGCCGGCCTGATCTGGTGGTGATAGGCAATGCCCTGTCTCGCGGCAATCCTGAAGTGGAAGCGGTATTAAACCGCGGTTTGCCTTATATATCCGGTCCGCAATGGCTGGCGGAGCATGTTTTACAAGACCGCTGGGTATTGGCTATAGCGGGCACCCACGGCAAAACCACTACCACCAGCCTATTAAGCTGGATCATGGACTACAACGGTTTTAAACCCGGTTTTCTGATCGGCGGCATTCCTTTAAATTTCGGTATTTCCGCGCGGCTGGGCGAATCGGATTTTTTTATCATCGAAGCTGACGAATATGATTGCGCTTTTTTCGATAAACGTTCCAAATTTGTTCATTACCGGCCGCGTACCGTCATACTAAATAATCTGGAATATGACCACGCCGATATTTTTGAAAACCTGGACGCCATTAAAAAACAGTTCCATTATTTGCTGCGCACCATACCCGGAGAAGGACTGGTGATCATGCCGGATAACGACCCCAATCTGGCGGACGTAATTAATATGGGCTGCTGGACGCCTGTCGTTAAAACCGCAATCGATACGGAAGCAGATTGGCGGGCGCATTTATTGAAACCCGACGCCAGCCGATTTACAATCGGCTCCAATGAACTAATTCACGGTTGCGTGGACTGGAGCCTGACCGGCCGCCACAACGTGTATAACGCCTTATCCGCGGTCGCCGCCGCCCGGCATATTGGTATTCTGCCGGAAGACGCCATCAAAGCCTTGCCGGGTTTCCGGAATGTCAAACGGCGGATGGAAGTCATTGTCAGCCGGAACGGCGTGACCGTTTATGACGACTTCGCCCATCACCCGACCGCTATTAAAACGACGTTGGATGGTTTACGTAAACAGGTAGGCGCGGAAAAGATCATTGCCGTAGTTGAACCGCGCTCCAACACCATGCGTCTGGGGGTACATACCCGGTCGCTGGCTGAATCGCTGGCTGAAGCCGATCAGGCTATCGTATATCAGCCCGATAATCTGGGCTGGGATTTAAGCCGGCTGTTACAGCATGCCGATAATCTGGAAATTATCACTGACCTGGACGCCATTATCGACCGCATAAAGGCGGAAGCCGGTGGAGCCTGCCATGTTTTATTAATGAGCAACGGCAGCTTTGGCGGCATTTACCAGCGTTTGCAAACGGAACTGCCATGACGCCAGCCGGGAAAGCGATGTTTCGCGTAAGCCGCCCGCACGGTTTTTCCAACCTGTTCTATCCGGTAACATTGAGCGCATGTTTAACATAGAAAATTTAAATACCGCCATCAAATCCTCGCTTCTGGATAAAATTAATGGCAAAACCAAGCCTTTAGGCGCCTTGGGTCAACTGGAGTCTCTGGCGCTGCAAATCGGCATGATACAAAATACCTTACACCCGTCGCTTAATCGTCCGGTTATGCTGGTGTTTGCCGGCGACCACGGTATCGTGTCCGCCGGAGTGAGCGCTTATCCGCAGGCCGTCACCAGGCAAATGGTTTTCAATTTTCTCAACGGCGGCGGCGGCGTCAATGTGTTCGCCAAACTGAATAATCTACAGTTACGCATCGTGGATAGCGGCGTTAACTATGCGTTTCCGGCCGATTTGAACACGCCGATGCCGCTGATTGACGCCAAAATCGGCATGGGTACGGCCAACTTTCTCACTACCCCCGCCATGACCATACAGCAATGCCGGCAGGCCCTACAGCGCGGCGCGGAACTAGCGGAAGCCGAAACAGCCGCCGGCAGTCAGATCCTGGGTTTTGGCGAAATGGGCATCGGCAACAGTTCGGCGGCGGCGGCCTTAATGGCCGTATTATGCCATTTGCCGGTACATTCGTGTACCGGGCGCGGCGCCGGTTTAGACGAAGCCGCCTTGCAAAAAAAGACCGCGATTATTGCTACAGCCATTCTGCGTCATCGGGTTGACCCGGACGATTATTTAAAAGTTTTAGCCACTTTCGGCGGTTTTGAAATCGCCATGATGGCCGGAGCCATGTTAGGCGCCGCCCAACAAAAAGCCGTCTTGCTGATTGACGGATTTATCGCCAGCGCCGCTTTATTGGCGGCGGCTAAAATGCAGCCGGCCATTTTAGACTATTGCGTGTTTGCGCATTGTTCGGATGAAGCCGGCCACCGCTTGCTGCTGGAAAACTTAAATGCCAAGCCTTTATTGAACTTAGGTTTACGGTTGGGTGAAGGTACGGGCGCAGCTTTAGCATTGCCGCTAATCAACGCCGCAATCGGTTTTCTAACATCCATGGCGTCTTTCGAATCCGCCCAAGTCAGCACCTCGCAAACCCTCACATGAAACAGGAATGGCGTTATTTCCGGCTGGCGATCAGCTATTTTACCCGGATTCCGGCGCCTGTAGCCCCGGATTTTCAAGCGGCCGATCTTAATCACGCCGCCAAGTATCTGCCATTGGCGGGTATTCTGGTCGGCGGCGCGGCGGCGGTCTGCTACATGGCCGCAAAACTAATATTTCCTACTGATATTGCAGTGGTGCTCAGCATGTTGACCGGTATTTTTCTGACCGGATGCTTGCACGAAGACGGCTTGGCGGATACGATGGACGGCCTTGGCGGCGGCTGGAGCAAAGAACAGATACTCGCCATTATGCAAGATTCGCGTCTGGGTAGTTACGGCGCCACGGCGTTGAGTATGATACTGTTGATGAAGTTTCTGACGCTAAGCCATATGCCGGAGCAGCTGGCGCCGGCGGCCTTGATTACAGCCCACGGTTTAAGCCGTTTTGCGGCGTTACTGGTTATGAAAACCCAGACTTATGTTCGCGAGCAAGGCAAAGCCAAACCGCTGACGGCCCCATTGTCAAACCAAGATTTGCTGATAGCCGGCTGGTTTGGGCTAGCGCCGCTTGCGCTAATACCTTGGCGGCTGTTACCGGCCTTGTTGCCGGCGGCGGCCGTATGGCTGTTATTCAGCCTCCAGCTCAAAAACCGCCTTGGCGGTTATACCGGCGACACATTAGGGGCTATGCAGCAATTGACGGAAATCAGTTTTTATCTCGGTTTATTGGCCTGGAGTTAATCCCAGTGGAAATTTATTTGGTGCGTCACACGGCTCCGGCCATTCCTCCGGGAATTTGCTACGGACAAACCGATATCGATCTTGCCGACGATTTCACGTCGGCTCGGTTAGTATTGCAAAATAAACTAAAAGCCATAGCCACGGCGCACATTTATTCCAGCCCTTTAAAGCGCTGCCTGCAGCTGGCTGAATATACCGCCGCCGCTTTGAATCATGGCCCGGTAAAACAGGACGCCCGCTTAAAAGAGCTTAATTTCGGCGCATGGGAAATGTTGGCCTGGCGGCATATTCCCGAAACCGAACTGAATGAGTGGACCGGCAATATGATAGCTTACGCCCCGCCGCACGGCGAATCCATTCAGGATTTATCGGTCCGGGCGCAGCAGTTTCTCAACGAGATCATCTCAACATGCGCCAATCAACCGCGCATCATCGTATTTACCCATGCCGGCATCATTCGCAGTTTGCTGGCCGAGATATTGTATGGCGAATTGCGGCAGGCGTTTAACTTACATATTGATTACGGCAGCGTCAGCAAATTAACCGTGACCGAGCAAAAAGTTCAGGCCGACTATGTGAATCAATAACCTTGAAAAGTTGGATATTGCCTGATGCGCATCACAGCGTTCAGCACACCCTATCTTAGTCATCAATTTTTTCTTAAACTGATGTTTAAATAAAAATACGCCCTTAAATTAAGCGCCATCAAAGCTCGCAATTATTTAAGCTTGAGCGGCAATCCGGCGGCGACAAACACAACTTCATCGCTGATGGCCGCCAACGCCTGATTCAACCAGCCGGCCTCGTCCTGAAACCGCCGGTTAATTTGGCCTAACGGCACTATGCCCATGCCAACTTCATTACTGACTAATATAATTTCGCCGGGCGTTACCGGTAAGGTTTCCAGCAGTAAATCGCGTTGCGTGCGCCAATCGACGCCTTCCGGCGGGCTGCAATCCGGGCAAAGGCACTGCGCCAGCCACAGTGTCAGACAATCCACCAGCAGGCACCGGTTTGCGGCGGCGCTGGATAGGATGCCGGCGGCTAAATAATGCGGAACCTCCAAAGTTTGCCAGCCAGCCGGTCTTTGCGCTTTGTGCAAAGCAACCCGCGCGCCGAATTCCTCGTCGTACGCCTGAGCGGTGGCGATATACATTACTTCCAGGCCGGATGCGGCCGCCAGTTTTTCCGCGTAACGGCTCTTACCGGAACGGGCGCCGCCTAGAATCAAATGCACCGGCATACAACTCTCTTTGCTAAAGCGCGAAACCGGTTGACGGCGGAAAGCGCCTTCAATCGGTTCTCCAACGATTTTCCGAAACCAGTTCCGACAAGGGTTTTTCCTTGCTCCAACCGGTTTCCACCAACATCGGCGCCTGATAAAACGCCTCAACATGACCTATGCACAAAATAGCCACCGCTTTGGCGCCATGAGGAAAATTCAGTAAATCGGCTAAATCTTCCGGTTCGAACATCGACACCCAGCCCATTCCCAGCCCTTCGGCGCGCGCCGCCAGCCATAAATTCTGAATTGCGCAGCTTACGGAAGCCAGATCCATTTCCGGCAACGTACGGCGGCCAAAAACATGCGCTTCCCGCCGTTCGCATAAGGCCACGACCAGTACTTCCGCGCATTGCATAATGCCTTCAACTTTCAATTGCAAAAATTCGGCTTCCCGTTCACCCAGGGCCCGCGCGGTCTTTAAGCGCTCCTGCTGTACCAAGGCATGAATTTGCCGACGAATATCTAAATCGGTAATACGGATGAAGCGCCAGGGCTGCATCAGGCCAACGCTTGGCGCATGATGAGCGGCTTGCAACAAACGGGCGAGTATTTCCGGTTCGACGGCGTCCGATTTAAAATGCCGCATGTCGCGGCGCTCGGCTATCACCCGGTAGATAGCGGCGACTTCGCTGTCTGAATAGCGGAAAGCGCTCATTTTTACCGTCCGGTCAGTTTAAGTTCCGCTTCGCGGTATTTTTCCGCGCATTTTGCAATAACTTCTGGAGGCAGTTTCGGAGCGGGCGCGGTTTTATCCCAATCCAGGGTTTCCAGGTAATCCCGTAAATATTGCTTGTCGAAACTGGGCGGACTGCTATCCGCCCGGTATTGCTCCGCCGGCCAAAACCGGGAAGAATCAGGCGTCAGCGCTTCGTCGATCAAATATAATCCGCCCTGCCCGTCCAGGCCGAATTCGAATTTAGTGTCGGCGATAATAATGCCGCGCCGGCTGGCGTACTCGGCGGCCGTCGTGTAGAGTTTCAAGCTAACGTCCCGAACTTTTTCGGCCATCTCGGCGCCGAGCAATTTCACGCTAGCGGCGAAACTGATATTTTCATCATGCACGCCGGCTTCGGCCTTGCTGGAAGGCGTATATATGGGTTCCGGCAACGCCTGGGCTTGCAGCAAACCGGCCGGCAGCCTGATGCCGCATATTTCGCCGGTTTTTTGGTAATCTTTCCAGCCGGAGCCTATCAGATAACCGCGCACAATCGCTTCCACGGGCAGAGGTTGCAGGCGCTTGACAATAATAGAGCGCCCTTCCAACGGCTCCCGGATGACCGGATCGGGAATAACATCCGCCAAAGCAGGTTGCAGACACAGATGATTGGGAATGATGTCATGCATCTTGTTAAACCAGAAATTGGAAACCTGAGTCAATACTCTACCTTTACCGGGAATCGGATCAGGCAAAATGACATCGAAAGCCGACATTCTATCTGTAGTCACTATCAGCAAATGCTGATCGTCAATTTCATATATATCGCGCACCTTGCCGCGCGCGAGGCGTTTTAAATGCGGAATGGTCGATTCGTAAAGTGCTGTGGAAGCATTCATGGCTGGCGGTATTGGTTAAAATGCTAAAATTTTAGCATTAAAGCCGGCTATCCAACCTTTTATATTCCAGCGGAAAACACAGGCAGGCGCTGATAAATCACAGGCAAAAAAAACCCTTTACCTATGACTAGGTAAAGGGTGTAGAGTAAAACAGAGCTTGAGGAGGACTGTTTTTAACGAGGTAACACACTAAATCATGAAACTATTTACTACCTAACAGTAATAAAGGTAAAATTAAGCTTTAAAAGAACCGCCAAAATCCAGATTACTGAATATGGTCGCGGCTCCAAACAGTAGCGTAGAGACGATGAACTCGCCGGACATAAAGCCGAAAACGCCGGTGGTAAAAAATAGACCGGTGGCGATGTCTCTGTACAAATTGTTTGATACGTTGTTCATTTTTTGCTCCCAGACTGTTACAGTCAATTCAATGAAGACAGCTATACTATAACTCCATTTTATTTATTTACAATACCCAAAAACGTGGATAATTTGTTTCTTAATAGTAAACAATCGGCAATCGCTGTTTTATCCAGCCAGTTCTAAAGTCGGTATTACTATATAAAAAACAACAATTTGAATAAAAAAATACGCGTAGCGTCAGCTACTGGAAAATTTGGCGTATTTATATGTTGTTGGCTAATGTACACATTCTGCCGTGTAAAAAAACAACAAAATGTTTTATTCGGCCGTACCCGATCCAAGCTTTTGAACGTTATTCCCGGCCAGTCCCAACCAATGCGCGTGCGGTGACCAAATTCTGCCCCAAGGCAATTGTCCAACAGCTTGCTGGACAATTGCGGAATCCGGCCAAGATGCTGCGACTAGCATAGATGATATGGACATCCCAGGCTATAAACCGCATTCCTTGAAAGGCGTGGACATTGATAGATGGTCTGTTTGGGTAAATGGCGACTGGCGCGTCACATTTGAATTCCGTGACGGACATGCTTATGTAAGCGATTATGAGGATTACCACTAATGACTTTGCACAAACCACCGCATCCTGGCGAGTTTATCTGGAGCCTTTTGCTCTTACCGGCAGACAACTTGCCGCAAAGCTGGGTGTTTCCGCATCTTCCCCTGGCTCCGTCTGACGGGAATAATTGCCTATGGTATATTTTGTACAATTTCCCTGAAACTAATCTATTCAATATTCTGTTTTCGCGCCGCGCTGACTGATTCGCGGAAACAAACCATCCCCTAGGAGCAACCATGCGTTACTGGCTAATGAAATCCGAACCGAATGCTTTCGGCATTGATGATTTAAGCAAGCGTCCGGCGCAAACCGAACACTGGGACGGCGTCCGGAATTTTCAGGCGCGCAATATGATGCGGGATGACATGAAAATCGGCGATCAGGTGTTTTTTTACCACTCCAATTGCGATGAGCCCGGCATCGTGGGCATCGCCAAGGTGGTTAAGGAAAGCTATCCGGACTTTACCGCATTCGATCCGGAAAACAAACATTACGATCCGAAAAGCCACCCGGATAAGCCGGTGTGGTTTATGGTGGACGTACAGTTCGTACGCAAATTTTCGCGCACCATCAGCCTGCGGGAATTAAAGGAAAAACCGGAACTGGACGGGCTGGCGCTGCTGCGCCGCGGCAACCGTTTATCGATTATGCCGGTAACCGAGCAGCAATGGCGGTTTATTTTAACTTTAGAGTAAACTTACAAAAACTTGCGGATAGCTGACCACCTTGGCTTTTGGCGCCGGAGCGCCTGGCGGAAGTTTGACCGGCATGGAGGCCGGGCGAAAGCTACAGGGACGTATGCACGGCGTCCTTCGGCAGCGTTATATTTTCCACCGAACGGATATGGATGTCGCGTTGCGGAAAGGGAATTTCGATTTTATTGGCCTGTAACGCTTCATAAATGTTCTTATGTAAACTGTGTTTAACCTGTAATCTTTCCGACAGTTCATGGACATAGACATGGATTTCGAACATCAGGGCGTTATCGCCGAAGCCTGTAAAAAGCACGCTGGCGGCGGGCTCGCGCAATACGGCCGGCGTATTATTAATGGCCTCGCCGATAACTTGCTCGACCTTGGCGATCTCGGAGCCGTAGCCCACGCCAACGGCGATCGAAAGCCGGGTGACAGTATCGGACAGCGTCCAGTTCACCAGCCGGTCGGTAATAAAAATTTTGTTCGGCACCACCAGTTCTTTCCTATCCCAATCGACGATATGGGTCGCGCGCATTTGTATACGGCTGACGCGGCCGGTTACATCGCCGACCGTGACGGTATCTCCGACGCGTATCGGTCTTTCGAACAGAATGATAATCCCCGACACCATGTTGGCGAATATTTCCTGCAATCCAAAACCCAAACCGACGCTCAGCGCCGCTACCAGCCATTGCACTTGCGACCAGCTGCCGCCCAATTCATTGGCGATAGCCAGAAACGTGATGCTGGCCAGAAAATAACGCATCAGTTGCACCAATGCATAGCGACTGCCGGGGGTAAGCTGGAATTTACCGGTCGAAAACAAATCGACCAAGGCCGGAAAATTACTGACAAACACAAAAGCCAGCACGGCATAAATGATGGAAATCAATAAATTGGTCAAGGTAATCGGCTGCAAGGTTTCCTTACCTTCCACCAGCAGACTCTTTTGCCATAACTCTATGCGGTCAAATACCGAAAAAGCCGGCAGAATATCTTTCCAGATAATCCAGCAGCCGACCAGCACCATGACGACTATGACGGTCGTTAACAATTTATGGCTCTGCCGGTTAATTTCCGAAATGTCCAGCAGGTTTTCCTCGGCCGGCAAAGCGGCCTCGGCGCCGGAAGCAGCCAATTCCATTTGTTTACGCTTTTGCCGGGCGTTCTGCAAGGCCAACTTCCGCTGCGTAATCGCTAACCAGCGCTGGGACAATTCATGGAACAATACCGTCAGAAAAATCAGCCGGGTTGTGTAAAGCAATTTTTGCTCCAGCTCCAGCGCGCTCTGATAGTAACCGGCCACGGCGAATCCTATAATAATTAAGGGCATGGATACGGCGAGCGCATAGCCCAGATAAGGCATGGCCTTGCTCCAATCATGTTCATGCAAGTAAAAATCCTTACCTACGCCGGTTTTTGGATGCGTGAAACAATGAAACATGTACGCCAACCCCAGCATCAGAACTATTAAGGCCGTTCTACCTAAAGCGTAACTGTATTCCGAGAACACATCATTACCGGTGGTCATGGCGATAATAAAAATGCTGGGCACAAACACGAATCGCGCCCACTTGAATTGCGCATAAAACAAATGGCTGTTGCGGCGCCCCCAATTAAACAGCGCTTCCGCTATACCGTCGGGCTTGAATAGGCGGAAAAAAAATTGCAGGACGGTCAACGATACGGCCGCCTTGAATAAACCCACCTCGAAAGCGTGGCTGAATAAATCCTTAGAGCCGCTGACGGCTAAAATTCCGCCTAGCCATACCATCAATAGCGGCCCGGACAAAGATAACAGCAAAATACAAGCTAACGCCAATAGCGTTTGGCTAAAACCGGTATATTGCGCGGCGGCGGCGCTTTTCTTGGGCAACAGCTGTTGCAGCCGATTAACGATTACAGCCTTTAAACGCCAGTGTAAGCCGGCGATGATTAAGCCGGGCAATATTACTAGCGGATAGGCGCCGACTCCCTGTTGGATACTCTCTAGTATTTGCCGCCAATTCGACGGTTTGACTAACCAAAATAACGATTCGGCAATCTCTTTCAGATAATATTTATCGATGATAGGCGCGCTCGGCACCCATAATAGGCGCTCATCCAGATAAGCGCTGAATTTATCGGCGGCGCTTAACATTTGCTGCAGGCTAAAATCGACATCGCTCAATTCCCGCGCGTATTCGCCGTAAACCGACTCCAGGCGTATAACTAAATCTTTTTGATCATTAAGCAACATCCGCAATTCGGTACGGATTTTCAATTTATCGCCATCGCTTGTATCGGCGGGCAATTCAGCGTTCATCTCGGCGGTTAATTCCTGGCCGACATCGGCAAGTCTTTTTTTAGCATCCTCCAGTTTAAAAGCTTCCAGACTGGCGTGAGCTATTTCGTTCTGAATATTATCATTCAGGGCGCTGTATTGTTTATGCCGCGGCAAATCGCGGCGCTCTTCGCGCAGTAAATTGCCTAACGCCGGACTTAAGCCCGCCAGATTGATTTTTTGTTCGGCGCTTTGAAAATCTTTTTCCAACTGTTTATAGCGCAGTTCGATTTCATTTTTCTGGGCGCGATATTGCTCGATGCTCTTGGTAATTTCCTGAAGGTCGTGGTTCAGGCGCATGTTTTCCTTAGTGGCGGCGCGGATTAAAGGAAGCTTGCCTTCCGCCGCTTTCTCCGCCAGCACTAGTTCCGCCTGTTCTTTATCGATTTCCTGCTGACGCCTATCCAGCAGAAAATTGTCCAGATCGGCCACCAGCATACCAGTTTGTTCGCGCTGTAAACTCAGCAAGCTTTTACGATTTTTAAGCAACTGTACGTTTAAAGGGGCGCTGATATTTTCTATTTCCAACGTTTTTAACGTTGCGTTGACCAATCTGACACGGATTTCCTGGCGGATTTGCAGCGCCTCCTTTTCGGACAGATTATCCGCAATCGGGCTCTTTAAAGTCTGCTGCTCTTGCTGGGCGTCCGCTTGCTTATTTTTAATATCCGTAATTTTTTCACGGATGATTTGCGGGCTATTCAATTGATCGTTTATCGAATTGTCTATACGGCTGATTTCCGCATCCAGATCGCTCAATCTGGATTTTTCAATCACCAAACGTTGCTCCAATTCGTCGGTGGGTACCTGTGCGAATTTTTCCTGTTTACGATTCTTTAGATTATTGTCCGCTTCGGTAATCTGGCGTTCCAGTTGCTTATTCCGGAGCGGCAGAGAGGAAATGGATTGTTTAAATGTCTCCGCCTGCGTTTCCTGCGCTTGCGCCTCCTTCAAGCTATCCAGGCAGTCCGCGTAAATGGCGAGAATACGGTTTTTAGCATCGTCGTCTAAATTCGCCTTGCTCTTTACTTCTTCTATACGCTGCTCAATATCCGCGATAATCACGGGTTTGGCGGCGGCAAGCGGATTTATACACAAGAACAGCAGTGATATGCAAATAGAAACAGTGACAAATGGATGACGTTTCATACGAAAATTTAAAGTTGGTTAGTCATACCGCCGCCATCCGCCAAACTTACTCATCGCACATTAACCCGGCGCGGGGCTGTTCTCGCCGAATCTTAGCGCGTTGGCTATAAACCTGAAAAAATGCGGCTATAAATCCTTGGAATTATGTCATAACAACGGAAAACTGCAATTGCCGGAGAACGGGATGCTCTAAACGCGATTAAAAGCGCTTTATTGAGAAACAATACGTTTACCGATAGAATGTAAAATAGTTTCAACTTTTTTGTAACTTTTCAGCAATCATGCGCCTATAAATCGGCGCCTACATTGGGTGCGTCGCCTATTTAACATGCCGGAAATTATCATCTATACCACCAAAATCTGTCCCTATTGCGTAATGGCTAAAAAATTATTCGACCGTAAAGGCGTCGGCTATACTGAAATCAATGTCGACGCGAGTCCCGGCTTGCGACTGGAGCTGATGGAAAAAACCAAACGCCGCACCGTGCCGCAAATTTATATCGGTAATCGGCATGTCGGCGGCTTTGATGATTTATATGCGCTGGAAGTAAGCAAAGAATTGGACGCGTTATTAAAGGACTAAGTTTATCGACTTGATATGATAACCGATTCCAATCCCACCTACCGGATATGTTTCAGCGCCGGCGAAGCTTCCGGCGACCAGCATGCGGCGCACATGTTTACCGAAATGCAAAACCTGCATCCGGGTTTGACGGCCATGGGCATGGGCGGCGGCAAAATGCGGCAGGCCGGCATAGACATCCGCTTTGATTCGTCTGGTATAGGCGTAATAGGCTTGATCGAAATATTAAGACATTACCGTGAGATTCGGCGGGCGCTTGAATTAATGCGGCGATTGCTAGCGGCCGAGAAGCCGGATTTGCTGATTTGCGTCGATTATAAGGAATTTAATTTAAAACTTGCACGTTTCGCAAAAAGCCTCGGTATAAAGGTATTATTTTATGTAAGCCCGCAGGTATGGGCTTGGCGGGCCGGCCGGGTAGTCACTTACGGAAAAGCCATCGATATGATGGCTGTTATTTTTCCTTTTGAAACTAAATACTACGAAGCTAAAAACGTTCCGGTGCGTTACGTCGGCCATCCTTCGGTGGATAAGGTACATCCATTACGCGGACGGGATGAGGATTTTGTTGAATTCGGATTAGACGCCAGCCGGCCGGTGATCGGTTTGCTGCCGGGAAGCCGGACAAATGAAATCAAGCGTTTATTGCCGGTTATGCTAAAGGCGGCGGAAACGCTTTCCAGGCAAAACCCGGATTTACAATTTTTGCTCGCTCAAGCCGACTCCATAACCGACGCGGTATTGGAGAAACACCTGCAAAACACCGCGCCGCCAATAAAAGTGGTTAAACAGCAGGCTTACGACGCTATTCAATGTTGTGACGCGATTATGACAACTTCCGGGACAGCCACGCTGGAGATCGCGCTGTTGGAAATTCCCATGGTTATTGCTTACCGCTTATCGCCATTGAGTTATTTTTTAGGTAAGCAACTGGTAAAAATTCCGTATATCGGGTTACCGAATATTATTGCCGGCCAATCGATTGTCAAAGAATTGATTCAGGGCGCGGTGAGCGCGGATAGCCTGGCGGCCGAGATTCAACGCCTTTTAAGCGACGGCGGATACCGGCGCGCATGCATCGAAGGTTTGAAACGGGTAAAGCAGCAGTTGGGCCAGGGCGGCGGTTCTAAAAACATGGCGGCGCTCGCCCTGGAAATGCTGAGCGCCCGGTAACCCATGGTTAGCATATGGCCGGGTCACTATGGATTTTCCGTCTTGTTCTCCGTCGCCGCCAATAATACCGCATTGCTGTTAAAAACCGCGTAAACCAGTCTACGGGTTTGCAACTCCAACGCCCGGGCGCTGGATAGGGTAATGATAGCCACGATACTTTCGCCACCCGGCAAGCGTATGACCACCTCACTCTCCACATCGTCCTCGACTATGCGTATTATCTCGCCCTGCAGGCAATTGCGCGCGGAGAATTTACGGCTCTGCATGTCCGTCAGCAGCACGATATCAGCGCTATTGATTAATAACAAAACATCGCCGCCGATAGCAACGGAAAGTTGATCCAGCTCGGCTTTGGTCAAAGCAGCGGTAATATGTTCGCCGCCCTTTAACAGCACCGAAACTTCCACGTTGATTTGGCCGGTCAGAATAGAATCCACGCTCCCGAAAAGCTGATTAGTCGCGCTGGTTTTAATTTTTAGAGGTTTAAGCAGCAATAACGTTTCAGGATCGTTTTCCAAGCGCTGATTGATTTGCCGCAAAAAAGCCTTATGTTCTTCGTCCAGTTCCGTAAATAATCGCAGCAAACTCCGGCCCGCCGCGGTCAAACTAGTGCCGCCGCCCTTGCTGCCGCCTATGGCGGTGCTGATTAACACTTTAGGGGAAATATTGTTGGCGCGCTCAATGATTTGCCAGGCGCCTTTGTAACTTAAATTAAGCAGTTTCGCGGCCTGATTGATAGAGCCGTTCTGATCAATGGCTTTTAAAAGATTGATCATACGGCTATCCAAAGCGCCCGCCAGTCTTATTTCACCTTCCAGCCAAGCTTGACCAGGACTACTACGATGTTTTTTTTGCATAATATTTTTTATGGAAGTATTTATAAATCCTTGTTGGCGCCGCCGATTGGTTTGAAAGATAGTCTTACGCGTAACGGATGCCCGAAATTTCCGGTAGCGAACGCCGTATATGGCCCTGAAGGTTTCCCGGCGGGACCATTCGCCTCTGATTAGCCGCCAATTGTTTCATAACATGAAACACTCTATTTCAATAATCGGTATTTACAATAGTTCATAGCGAGTATATCATACTAACGTTATCTTACATTATTGTTTCAAAAATGTTTAAGAAAAGGTGTAGTCCTAACTATATAATATAATCTCAAATTTGAGCATTGAGGATTACATTATGAAAACAAGCGCGCGAAACCAGTTTACGGGAACCGTAAATGAAGTGCTGATGGGAGCAGTTAATGCCGAAGTTCATATCGGTTTAAAGGGCGGGGATATCTTGGTCGCTTCGGTGACGAAAGATTCGATTGAAACATTGGGCGTTAAAACCGGCATAACGATTATCGCCTTGGTCAAAGCGCCGCAAATTATTTTGGTCACCGATTTTGGCGGTTATAAAATTTCGGCGCGTAATCAGTTAGCCGGTAAAGTAACCGATATTAAACTAGGCGCCGTGAACTCGGAAGTGGATATAGAACTAAACGGCGGCGAGAAAATCGCGGCTACCGTTACAAATGATAGCGTGGAAACACTGGGACTGCGTAAAGGACAATTAACCACGGCTGTGTTTAAAGCCAGTGCGGTATTGTTGGCTGTGCCCGGTTGATTTTACTTTAACCGGCTGTCCTTCGGCTTTGCGGCCGCGGGTCTAGCTCTGAAGAGGAGATCCGTCATGTTGCTGGATATGAATATAAAATTGCGCCGCGGGCATTTTGACTTGACGACGCAACTGTCCGTAAACGAGACCAGCGTTGGTTTATTCGGTAAATCCGGCGCCGGTAAAAGCACGTTGCTGGGTCTAATCGCCGGCGTCATCCAACCCCAAAGCGGCCATATCGTCCTGGACGGGAAAATTCTCTTCGATAGCCGCAAAGGCATCATAGTCCCGCGCGAACAACGGCCAATCGGCGCGGTATTGCAAACGGATACGATGGGCGCGGCGGAAACCGTCCGCGATCATTTGACGGCTGTTTACAATCGGACGCTTAAACAACGGCGTTTGTTTAAGCTTGATTACCTGCTTGGCCTTTTAGAGCTAGGCCCGATTCTGGATCAGACTGTTGATTTTCTGGCGGCTGGCGAGCGCCAACGCGTCGCTTTGGCGCGCTCTTTATTGAAATCCCCGAAAATTTTATTATTGGACGATACGTTTGCCGCCATAGGACACGGCTTTCGGGCGCAATTATTACCCATCCTGAAACGCTTGCAGGACGAATTCAGCTTACCGGTACTCTACGCCAGCCAATCTTTGGTTGAGATTCTGGAGTTGACCGATCAATTAGTTTTATTGGAGCAAGGTAAAGTTCTACACCACGGCTCATTACGCGAAGTCGCGAAACAGCAAGGCGTTCTGAGTTTTCTCGGCATCCGCCAGATAGACAACATTTTGCCGGTCACTATTCGCCGCCATGATAACTTGGCGGGCTGTAGCATGGCCGATAGTTTCGGTTTGCCGCTGGCCTTGCCGTTACGCTCTAATTTAGCCATCGGCAGCCAGACCCAGGTTTCCATCCGCGCCAGCGATATCGCCTTGTCGCGCAGCTATATTGAAGGCATTTCCATCCAGAATCAGCTCAAGGGGCGTATCTGCGCTCTGATTCCCAGCGGCGAGAGCCTGATCGTTCAAGTCGATTGCGGCGGCGCCTTGCTGGTGGAAATCACCCTTGGCGCATTTCGGAGCATGGCATTGCAAGAAGGCGACATCGTCTATTGCTTGATAAAAACCCACTCCATCATTTATATTAGCGAACTGAACGCCTTGCCTTATCAGCGCGTCGTCAACCACGGCGACGGTTATTATTACCTCGGCGCGGATAGCTTGCCTGGGCAACAGAACGTTTTTATTCATTGATATCCGGATAATTCAGCTTCCGGACTTTATAGCGCCGATAAAAAACTTCCTCACGCTTCAGGCGCGCAAGCGACGCCTTTAGCCTATAACTATCCCGGAGCACTCATGTTCAAACCGACTTACAAGCAGATATTATTCATATTCGTTTTGATTATCAAGGCCGCCGTTGGTTCGGCCGACTCTACGCTAGTCGCCGTGGCGGCTAATTTCTCAAAACCGATGACGGAAATCGCAGCCGACTTTGAAAAAAGCACCGGTCATGCGGCAAAACTGGCTTTCGGATCTTCCGGAAAATTTGTCTCCCAATTTGAAAACGGCGCGCCTTTCGATATATTTTTATCCGCGGATGACAAAAGTCCCGCAAAGCTGGTGCAATCCGGGCTTGCGGAGGCCGACAGCCGTTTTACTTATGCTATCGGCAAATTAGCGCTTTGGTCGCAAACGCCCGATTATGTCGATGCCGAAGGACGGATTTTATCGAACGGCGGTTTTAAACACTTGGCCTTAGCCGATCCAAAACTAGCGCCTTACGGCGCGGCCGCTTTGGAAGTATTAAAAAACATGGGGCTGCTTGAGAAGTTGCAACCATTGTTCGTGCAAGGCGAAAATATCGCCCAAACCCATGAGTTTATAAGCACCGGCAATGCCGAGCTGGGTTTTGTCGCTCTTTCGCAAATCAGCGAAAACGGTAAAATAACGTCCGGTTCCGCCTGGATAGCGCCAAACAATCTGTATAGCCCCATCCGCCAGGACGCCGTATTATTAAAATCGGCCTCGGCAAATCCAGCGGCGCTGGCTTTAATGGCTTATCTGAAATCGCCGCCGGCGTTGGCGATCATCAAAAAATATGGTTACGATGATCCCGCTCAATAATGTTGAAGATTTGTAAACAGCAGCGCCGAATTTGCACGAACCAACATTTTTTAGCCAAAAAAATGGAAATTCAAGTGGAAGAGCAGACATATATTCTAATAAGGAATATATGTCTGTCGAACTGATGCATGCAATTAGCTGTTTTTTACGTTACGGCGGCTGACGCCCAATAAAGCAGTCAATCCGCTAGCGAATAGCAATCCTGCGAACGGAACAGGCACCGAGGCGACCGAGGAGATTGAAGCGAAAGAACCGCCGGTTAAATTGGCGCTCGCAAATTGCGCAATCAAACCCGCCAAAGCGCTGCTGGACAGATTTGGCGTACCGTCCGAATTAAATCCGAACACTGAATAAAGATACACGGATTCACCAGGGGAGCCGCCCGTGAAAACCTGATTATTGGACCATGAGGGATTAAAGCTTGTGCCGAAACCGATGGTATCTTGAACGTTATTAAAACCAAAACTACTCAAATTAGCGTCTAATAAAGTGGTATAAGTGGTTGGCGCCAAGTTTGTGCCGGATAAACCGTTGTTAGCATCCAGTTTAGCCGCCGCTGAAGAACTAAAATCGCCGCTAATGGTATAGTAATCGCTGCCAACCGCATTGGGTATAAATGTACCGTTAGAGTTGAAAGTAGCCGACAAGCTATAAGTTGCATTTCCGGCATAGGTGCCGTTATTAAAAAATGAAAAGCCGCTGGCTCCATTTGAAGTTAATACGTAGTTTCCGCTGGTTTGGCTAACGGTAATAGTCTGGGAAGGAAACCAGAAACTCCAGTCGGAGTAACCCGGCACGCTGCCGTTCGTGCTGCCGTTATTCACGTAATCTAATGTTGGGAAAACATCAAGCGCTTGAACGGAACCGGAGATTGCCAGCAACGCGGCTAACAAACTAAGTGATTTTTTTGATTTCATATCAAATACTCCTATTTGTAAATTATCAATATGTATGTTTGCATCATTTGTTTATTACACGCCAGATAAATTTAAACTTACAACCAACTTTGCTTACGGCGGACGGCGGCGGCCATCATAGACAGACCCAGCAGCAGCATCGCCCATTCTTCAGGCTCAGGCACCGAAGCTGGAGTACTGAAGCTGACGCCGCTAATGGTAAGCTGTGCGCCGGTAAAACTGGCGACTGTGCCATTACTGACAACAAAACCAATCGTACCGTCATAATTTGATGAAAATGTATAGTTACGGGTCTGCGCGCCGCTATCGGTTAGATGATGAGCCAGCATGGAGCTGTCAAACAAAATTTGGTCGCCCTGACCGCTATTGCCAAAGTATAGATATGCAAAATCGTTCAGCACAGGGTATGAATCCTGTGTAGCAAAATCAAAATTTATCGTCAGGGTAGTGCCGGCGGAAAAACTCTCTACGCCGGATACCAATGTAGCTCCGGTGGAGCCTGAGTTACCAAATTGGTCTTTAAAACTGCTGGTGTCGGCGGGGCTGGCATAATTCGGATCGGAATTTAAGACCGTGGGACTGCCTAACGTAACGTCGCCGGTCGCGGTCCAAGTTGTCAAATCCAAAGCCCCGGCATAAACGTTACCGGCGGATAACATTGCCGCCAGTAATGCTAGTGATTGAATATTAAAAGCAGTTTTTTTCATAATTCATCTCGGTTTAAGTTTCGTTAACTCACCTTTTCCAATAAGCGAGGTATTGTTAAAAATTCATAAACACTATAGCTGTCTATAGTATTGTCTGTAAATTGTACTTCCAGAATTTTGTAGCTCGGTAAACTTGAAAACGTGCATCAATCAAGTTAGAAATTCCATGAACATGTCGCCGCAACTTAGATTTGAAACTAAGAATTCTTATCGCTGGGCGTCATCTTTTCTCAATCCAATGATTGCTAATTGCATGTAAACAGATTTAACAAACCATCACTACTTGTTTTCATAATACTACAATAAGATGACAAAATGATGTCTGTTTCATTACAGACGCGACCTGCTATTACAAAATTACTAAAGCAAATTCTGAACCTAAATCGTTTTATTACTAATCCTGACTTCTACCTGTCATAATTTATTAACGAAAACAATCAACTTAACATATACGATTTTTTCAAGCTGCTTTTGCGAAATTGAGCTTCAATAATTAAACTATGTTATTTAACACATATGCCGGTAAATATTGCGCCATGTAACACGCTGATAACTTAAAAACCTAATGCAGGCGGAACTTCTCCGCGGATAAAGTTAAAAGCAACTGTGTTGGCTAGCTGATGGGTACACAAAGAATGCTGTTGTTTATTCAACAACTGCTGTTGGTTATCTGCTGGTATGGAAACATTTCTCAGCTTACATATTAATATGTAGAGCCGTTAATGCATCGCTGACGAGATATTCCACATGGGTAGAAAAATGCCCAGCGCAAGCACTAAAACCATAAGCCCGATGATGACGATCAAAATCGGTTCTATGGCGCTCGCCAAATTTTTAAGCAGCGCATCGATTTCGCCTTCATAAAATTCGGCCGCTTCCTGCAGCATCTCGGTTAAATTTCCCGATTCTTCGCCAACCATGAGCATTTGCACCACCAAAGGCGGAAACAGGCCTATGGATTTCGCCATGCGGCTTATGGAATCCCCTTTTTCGATACCGATGCGCATACGCTGCAGCTTGAGGTTGATATGTTCATTG
Source organism: Methylomonas sp. (assembly GCA_050015235.1). Lineage (GTDB taxonomy): Bacteria > Pseudomonadota > Gammaproteobacteria > Methylococcales > Methylomonadaceae > Methylomonas. The sequence goes on from JBEKBU010000024.1 coordinate 23,011, forward strand.
CCGACTGAATTAGCGACAATGGCGATCCCCTGAATCAACGGAACGCCGGCTTGCATAATCATGCCGAAAGAGCGGCAAAAACGCTCCATCGCGGCATCCACGATAATATTGCCGATCAGCGGTAATTTAAGTAATAGCGCATGCCATTGTTGCTTACCTTTCTGCGTACTGACAAATTTATTAAAAATAAGCGCCGCCGACACTAAGCCGCAAAGTATATAAGGCCAATAATCGACGGAAAAATTGGATATGGTTATCAACAATTTAGTTTGCCATGGCAGTTCCGAACCCAGTCTATCGAAAACGCTCTTAAAAGTTGGAATCACATAAATATTAACGATTATCATGGCGATGGAAATCGCGGCTATCACCATCATAGGGTAACGGAACGCCGACTTTACCCGCCCGTGGGTCTCCTTTTCCCGCTCCAGATAATGGCCTATTTGTTTGAACGCCAATTCCAGTCCGCCGGTCGTTTCGCCGATG
>JBEKBU010000025.1:0-23166 GCA_050015235.1 Methylomonas sp.
GGAAGCCGTGCTTTCCAGATTGGATGCGGTGTCGCTGATTGTAGCGTATGCGCCATGATGGGTATTAGCGAAGACTGCTTCGGCCACCGTTAAGCCGCCATTGATAAGGGCGCCGCTGAGATTCACTTTACTAGCGTAATTAGTAGCGGATAAGAAATTCAGATCGTTTGCCGTTATAGCTCCCGTCACATAAATTGCGCCGCTAGCCGCACCGACTAATGCTTGTACGCCGGCAGCCGCGCTTTCGATATTTGCCGCCTTATCGCTAATAGCGGCGTATGCTCCGTTAAAAGCATGAGCGACAGCGGCTTCGGCGACTGTTATGTTACCGACAATTTTAGCGCCGCTGACGTTCACTTTCGGGGCGTAACTTTCCACGGAAAGCAGATTCAGATCGTCGGCGCCAATTTGACCGGTAACATAACAGTCGCCTGAAGCGGCGCCAATTGCTGTCTTTACACCCGCCAACGAACTTTCGATATGCGCGGCCGTATCGCTTATTGCCGTATATGCGCCTTGTTGAGTATAGGCATAGACAGCTTCAGCTACCGTTAAATTACCGCTAATTGTCGCACTACTCAAATCGATTTTGCCGGCATAAGCTGCCGCGGACAATTTATTCAGATCGGTTGCCGTTATCAACCCGGTCACTTTAATCGCGTCGCTGGCGGTAACAACCGCGGTTTGCACGCCCGCGGCCGTACTTTCAACATTAGCTGCGATGTCGCTGACCGTAGCGTATATCCCATGGTGGGCATTGGCGTAGACTACCTCCGCCACCGTCAAGGCGCCATTAATTGTAACGCCGGTTAGGTTCACCTTACCGGCGTAAGCAGCCGCGGACAGTTTGTTCAAATCGCTTGCCGTTACCGCGCCGCTCACATCAACCGTACCGGCGGCGGCCACTGCCGTTTGTACGCCGGTTGCCGTGTTTTCCAGATTAGACGCCGTATCGCTAACGATTGCATATTTGCCGTGATGCGTATTGGCGAAGAGCGCTTCCGCTACCGTTAAATTACCGCTAATCGCCGCTCCGCTCAAATTCACACTGGCTGCGTAGCCGGCTACGGATAAGGCGTTAAGGTCATTCGTAATCACGCCGCCAGTCACATCAATTGACGCTGTAGCCGCGACAAGCGCGGATTGAATACCGGCAGCCTTGCTTTCAATATTCGCCGCCGTGTCGCTGATTGCCGCATAAACGCCTTGTTGAGCATGGGCATAGACAGCCTCGGCTACCGTTAAATTACCTTTGATTGCGGCGCCGCTCAGATTGACTTCGTCGGCATAACCGGCTATGGACAATTTATTCAGATCGGCTCCCGTTGCCGAGCCGGTCACGACAATTGCGCCGGCGGCAACCACGGCTGCTTGCGCGCCCGCCGCCGTACTTTCAATATTGGATGCAATGTCGCTGACTGTAACGTATATCCCATGATGGGTATTGGCGTAATCCGCTTGAGCTACCGTCAAGGCGCCATTAATTATAGCGCCGCTTAAATTCACTTTGCCGGCGTAAGCGGCCGCGGACAGTTTAGTCAAATCGCTCGCCGTTACCGCGCCGGTCACATTAATCGCGCTGACGGCGGCCACCGCCGTTTGTATGCCGGTTGCCGCGCTCTCCAGATTAGACGCCGTATCGCTAACGATTGCATATTTGCCGTGATGCGTATTGGCGAAGAGCGCTTCCGCAACCGTTAAATTACCGCTAATCGCCGCTCCGCTCAAATTCAGCTTGCCTGCATAGGCCGCGGCGGATAAGGCGTTCAGGTCGTTTGCGGTAATTCCGCCAGTTACATCAATTGACGCGGTAGCCGCCGCAAGCGCGGATTGTACGCCGGCGGCGTTGCTTTCAATATTCGCGGCCGTGTCGCTAATCTGCGTATATTTGCCGTTTTGCGCGGTTGCATAGAATGCGTCCTTTATTGTCAGCGTTCCAGTCACGGTTTCGGCGTTCAAGGACACATTTGCGGCAAAGCTCTGATTTTCCAATGACTCCAAATTGGCCACCGTTAGGCCGCTCGTGATTGAGACGGAAGACAACTCATTGGAATTATTGGAATCGGTTGTAGCGAACAATGCATTTAGCGGCGTGAGGTTATTTAGGACATTCGTTACCGAATCTGAAATCACTAAACCAATAGATAGATTTTTTAAAAAACCGTTTGCATAGGCGTCAAGAGCGGCCGCCTGTGAGACGCTAATAGCGCCTGTTACAGATAAATCACTGTAACCACTAGTAATTTTATTTAATACAGCAGCGTATTTAACCAAATTAGCGCTGGTTTCAGCCAGCGTCGTAACCGGCGGGCTGATTTGAATTGCCGAATAATCGGCAAGTTTGGTCGATAATGTCGCTAAACCACCTTGTATATTTGACTGGGTATCATATATAACATAGCTAGAACCGACTGGCGCGGAGGCGGCCTCTTCAGCCAATTGCTTAACTGTTATAAAGATCGAAGTTTGTGATATCATACATTATTACCATTTTATTAAATTTATAAGTCATTAACTTTTAATATAAAAAGTTGTATTTTAAAAAATATTACTAATTTATTACTAAAGTCGTATTCAAGTTTTCTTCAAAAACCAACCGCACATTTGGTTTTCAGTTTAATGTCATAAAAACCTTCTAACAAAAAGTGTAATTTATCGCTGACATATTAAAGAAGAAAAATTTCAGTAATATTAATTGGGCATTTGGACAAACTGAGTTTTCTCTGAAATACCGCATTTAGACACTCTCTTAATTAAACTGTAATATTGGAAATGATGCTTTTCGATGAACCCAAATTTTTTATTAAGCCATTGAAAACAAATAATTAATTTTATAAACCCTGCTCGATATAAACAACGGCGCCCTAAATAGACGCCACCTCTTACTAATTTTGCCCTGACATCTTTAGCTACATGCAGCAATATCTGGATTTAATAAAACAAATACTCAGCGACGGCCACCGCAAAACCGACCGTACCGGCAGCGGTACTTTGTCAATATTCGGGCAGCAATTACGTTTTGATCTGGCGGCCGGCTTTCCCATCGTGACAACGAAAAAAATCCATTTAAAATCCGTCATCCATGAATTACTTTGGTTTTTAAGCGGCGACACCAATATCGGTTACTTGCGGCAAAACGGCGTCACCATCTGGGATGAATGGGCGGACGTACAGGGCGAGTTGGGGCCGATCTACGGTAAACAGTGGCGCAGCTGGCCGAACGGCGAAGGCTTGGCCGTTGATCAGATTACGGAAGTCGTCAGACAAATCAAAGAAACGCCGGACAGCCGCCGCATGGTGGTTTCCGCCTGGAATGTCGCGGATTTGCCGGATGAACGCCTGTCCCCGCAAGCCAATGTCAATAACGGCAAGATGGCTCTGGCCGCCTGCCACGCCTTATTCCAGTTTTATGTGGCGGCCGGCCGGTTATCCTGCCAGCTTTACCAGCGCAGTTGCGACACCTTTTTAGGTCTGCCATTCAATATCGCCAGTTACGCGCTGTTAACTCATATGCTCGCCCAGCAATGTGATTTGCAGGTCGGCGATCTGGTCTGGACAGGCGGCGATATCCATCTGTATCTGAATCATCTTGAGCAGGCTAATCTGCAATTATCGCGTCAACCGCTGGCCTTACCCAGGCTAGATATAAAACATAAACCGGCCTCCATTTTTGAATATAAATACGAAGATTTTCAATTAACCGGCTATCAGGCGCATGCGGCTATCAAAGCGCCAATTTCGGTATGAAGCGATGAATAACGAAATACGTCTGAAAATTTTTACCCGGCTGGCGGAAGCCATACCGAATCCGGCGACCGAACTCAATTACAGCACGCCTTTCGAATTACTGATCGCCGTGGTATTATCGGCGCAAGCAACCGATAAAAGCGTAAACAAAGCCACGGAAAAATTGTTCGCGGTCGCCAACACACCGGCGGCGATTTTGGCCCTGGGTGAAGAGGGCCTTAAAAACTATATTAAAACCATAGGCTTATTCAACAGCAAAGCCGCCAACATTATCAAGCTTTGTTCGGTGTTAATTGTACTACATAACGGCGAGATCCCTCAAGATCGAATTGCTCTGGAAGCTTTGGCCGGCGTAGGCCGGAAAACCGCAAACGTGATTTTGAATACCGCTTTCGATCAACCGACTATTGCGGTTGACACGCATATTTTCCGCGTCGCTAACCGTACCGGCTTGGCTTTAGGAAAGACAGTCCTGGAAGTCGAAAAAAAACTCGATAAAACCACACCAAAAATTTATAAGAAAGCTGCTCACCATTTATTGATACTGCATGGCAGATATGTTTGCACAGCCCGGAAACCGCACTGTAAAACATGTTGTATTTCAGAGTGGTGTGAATTTAATGAAAAGAATTTGGGCTGAATATGCAATAATCTGCGTTGAACTTAAATTGGGTGCGATTATCGTAAAATCGGGCTTAAATTTGTTTGGCATAATAAAAAAAACCAACTTATGAGGATAAATCAATGAAAAAACATAATAAAACGCCTTTGGCGACTGCAATGGGCAGTTTGATGATTTCCGGTTTTGCCGTGCAGGCCAATGCGGATGTCAATCCATTTTCCGTTACGGAATTAGCCAATGGCTATACATTAGCCGCTGGCCATCAATACAGTAATGAACTTACCGCAAAAGAAGGTAGTTGCGGCTCAAACGCCGACAAAAAAACTCAAGGCGCCGCCCCAAAAACCGGCAGTTCCGTGAAAAAAGCCGAAGGCGCTTGCGGCGAAGGCAAATGCGGCGGCATGATGAACAACGGTAAAATGAAACCGGGCATGGAAAATGTCTGCGGCGCCATGATGAAAAATAAAGAGGGCTCTTGCGGTATGAACGGCTCCGCTAAACCGGGCGACGCTAAAAAATCCACCGACATGTCTTGTGGCGCAATGATGAAAAATAAAGACGCCTCCGCCGGCAAATCGGGTGAAATGTCTTGCGGCGCCATGATGAAAAATAAAGACGGCAGTTGCGGCTCCGCCGTCAAAAACGATACCGCGGCAGGTAAATAGTTTCGGAAGTTATTCCGCGGTTGCTTCAGGCCGAAAAAGGGTTTGCTACCGTGCTGCAAAGCACGGAGCTTAAATTTAACTGTCAAAGAGCCGTCATACTGAAAACTTTCATTTTTTATATTCTCTAAATATTTCCGTATGGACTTTCAGCAATACCTTACCGATTATGGCTATTATGCGCTGTTTATCATTACTTTTCTTGAAGGAGAAACCGTATTGATAATTGCCGGCTTTCTGGCGAGCACCGGTTACCTGGAATTGCCTTGGGTGATACTCTCGGCTTTTCTGGGCACCTTTGCCGGCGATCAGACTTTTTTCTATCTGGGCCGCTTCAAGGGCATCGCCTTTCTGGAAAAGCGTCCGCTTTGGCACAGGAAAACCGATAAGGTATTCGATTTGCTGCATCGCCATCAAATCAAAGTAGTGTTAGGGTTCCGGTTTATCTACGGCATACGCAACGTCACGCCGTTCGTTATCGGCGCCAGCCGGATGAATCCCTTGAAGTTTTTTATCCTGAATTTCTGCGGCGCATTGGTGTGGGCGATAATTTTCGGCGTGTTCGGCTACCAATTCGGCCATATTGCGGAAGCCGTGATGGGAGATGTTAAAAAGTACCAAATCTATTTTTTAGGCATATTGGTTATAGGCGGCCTCGTATTGTTCTGGCTTTCAACGCGTAAACCGGAAAAATAAAAATGCCGCGCACCTCAAGAAATCTAGTTCGCGGCGCCGGTTTGGGGTTAAGACGCACTTTTTTGAGCGAGATTGCCGAGCGCCCCGCCGAACAAATCGATTTTTTTGAGGTGGCCCCGGAAAACTGGATGACGATAGGCGGCTTGCTGGGGAAACAATTCCGCGCCATGACTGAACGCCATGCGTTTGTTTGCCACGGCTTGTCGTTATCTATCGGCAGCTGCGACGCTCTGGACGAAGAGTTTGTTTACGATCTGAAGCGATTCATGGCGGAACACGGCGTCAAGTTTTATAGCGAACATCTCAGCTATTGCAGCCAGCAAGGCCACCTTTACGACCTGATGCCCATGCCTTTTACCGAAGGTGCCGTCAAACATACCGCTCAGCGTATCCGGCGCGTACAAGACATACTGGAACAAAAAATCGCGATTGAGAATATTTCCTACTATGCCGCGCCCGGCCAGGAAATGCCGGAAATCGAATTCTTTAACGCCGTAATCGCCGAAGCCGATTGCGATGTGTTAATCGATATCAACAATATTTATGTCAACAGCATCAATCACGGCTACGACGCCGAAGCATTTCTGCGGGCCATTCCGGCCGAACGCATCGCCTATGCCCATATTGCCGGGCATTACGTCGAAGCGGATAACTTTTTGATCGATACGCACGGCGCAACGATAGTGGACCCGGTTTGGGCGTTGCTGGACAAAGCCTATCGCATGCATGGCGTCTTCCCGACTTTGCTGGAGCGGGATTTCAATATCCCGCCCTTATCCGAATTATTACAAGAAGTCGCGGTTATCGCCCATATGCAATCGCAGCAATTAGCAAAACAGGTGGCTTGATGGCTGTCGATTTTAGATTAAAACAGCGGGAATTCGCCGCCTATATACGCGACCCGGAGCATAATCCGCCGCCCGCCGATGTCGACCCGCAACGCATGGCGACATACCATGAACTGTTTTTTAACAACATCGACAGTTTTTTAAGCAGTAATTTTCCGGTATTGCACAGCCTGTTGGATCAACAGAAATGGCTAGAGTTAAGCCGGGATTTCTATGCCCGGCATTGCTGCCGGACACCGCATTTTTCCGAAATTGGCGAAGAATTTATGGATTATCTGCAAAATAATCGCCTCCCAGCCGACGATTACCCGTTTCTGCTGGAGCTTGCCCATTACGAATGGGTGGAAATGGCCTTATCCATCGCCAAGCACGAACCGCAGCTGGCCGGGCAATCGTTTCTGGACGACCTGCCGGAACGCCGCATCGCTTTATCGCCTCTGGCCTGGCCTCTAGCCTATCAATTTCCGGTACAGCTTATTTCGGCGGATTTCATACCGTTAATCAAGCCGGAAACGCCAACCTATCTGATCGTATACCGCGACCTGCATTATGCGGTGCATTTTCTGCAAACCACACCGCTTACCTATCGATTGCTGGAAATCCTGGAACAGCATGCCGGCATGCGGGCCGCGGATTGTTTACAGACCTTAATCGCCGAAGCGCGGCATTTAGACGCGGAAATGCTGGCGGAAAAAGGTCTGGAAATTATCCGGGACATGCTGATAAAAGGCATTATTATTCCTGCTGACGCCGCTTGAAAGTGTGCACCCAGACCAGCCCTGCGTCGTTCCATTCCATCGTCTGATGCATTTTCAAGATCATCTGTTTATACGCGTCTAAATCGGTGAAGCCTTCCGCCTGGGCGTCCCGGTCGGTCATATCGCCTATTTTATTTCTCTCAACGCCGGTAACTTCAAATTCAACGCCAGCCAATGTGAAAACCTCACCGGGATAAGCATAAAGGCCATTACGCCGTTGCTGGGTTTTGCGTCCTTCAAGAGCAGCCTCCACCAATTTAGGGTGTCTTATCAGGCGGTCTAATTCACAGGTTTTTTCCGGATATAAGTTGTCGGTCATGGAAGTATGGGATTGTTTACTAATTACTAAGGTTAGCGGCGGCGTTGCATCCGCATTCGGATTTATCTTTGCTTACCGCCTTGATAACAGCCTAAAGCAAACAGCCCGGATGATCAAGCGGAAAACGCCCATTCCATCCCGGACAAACACCGCTTATATAGGCGCGTTCATTTATCAATTCGGAGTTTCGGCGGATAAACGGTAAAATAACGGTTTTGAATAATCCATAACCAAGGTTTGCCATGCGTACTTCCCAATTTCCTCTTAGTACCGTAAAAGAAATCCCCGCCGACGCCGAAATAGCCAGCCATAAATTGATGATACGCGCCGGTTTGATACGTAAATTGGCGGCCGGCGTTTATACCTGGCTGCCGCTGGGATTACGGGTACTGCGTAAAGTGGAGCAAATTGCCCGGCAGGAAATGAACAAGGCCGGCGCACTGGAAGTATTGATGCCGGCCTTGCAACCAGCCGAACTATGGCAGGAAACCGGCCGCTGGGAGAAATACGGGCCGGAGCTGGCCAGGCTGAAAGACCGGCACGAGCGCGACTTCTGCCTAGGCCCCACCCACGAGGAAATCATTACCGATCTGGCGCGTAACGAACTGAAAAGCTATAAGCAGCTGCCGATCATTTATTATCAAATCCAGACTAAATTCCGCGACGAAATTCGGCCGCGCTTCGGGATTATGCGCTGCCGGGAGTTTTTGATGAAAGACGCTTACTCTTTTCATCTCGATCAGGTTTCGTTGCAACAAACCTACGACATAATGTATCAAACCTATACGAATATTTTTAACCGCTTCGGACTCAAATTCCGGGCGGTAATCGCCGATTCCGGCTCCATCGGCGGCGCGGTATCGCATGAATTTCACGTATTGGCGGACTCCGGGGAGGACGCCATCGCCTTTTCCAACGCCAGCGATTACGCCGCCAATGTCGAAAAAGCCGAAGCCCCGCCGCCAACCGGCGAGCGGCCGCAACCGGCCGCCGCCATGCAATTAACGGATACGCCGGATCAACACAGCATCGCCGAAGTCAGCCAATTTTTTTCCGTCAGCCCCGCCCGGTGCCTAAAAACCTTGATAGTCCGCGGTGAGGAGCAATCGTTGGTCGCCCTCTTGCTACGCGGCGACCATGAATTAAATCCGATTAAAGCCGCCGCGCTGCCCGGCGTTATCTCACCGCTACAATTCGCCTTCGAAGCCGAAATTCTCTCCGCCTGCGGCTGTAAACCGGGTTCTATCGGGCCTATAGGCTTAACAATGCCGATTTTCGCCGACCGTAGCGTGGCGTTAATGTCGGATTTTATTTGCGGCGCCAATCAGGACGGCAAACATTATCAAGGCGTTAACTGGCTTCGCGACTTGCCTGAACCGCAAATCGCCGATTTGCGCATGGTAACGGACGGCGACCCCAGCCCGGACGGCAAAGGCCAGCTCGCCATCGCCCGCGGTATCGAAGTCGGGCATATTTTTCAGCTCGGCTCTAAATACAGCGAAGCGATGAACGCCGCCATCATCAATGAAGCGGGCAAGAATCAGATCATGATCATGGGCTGTTACGGCATCGGCATTTCCAGAGTGGTAGCGGCGGCCATAGAACAAGGCCACGATGAAAAAGGCATCATCTGGCCGAATGAACTGGCGCCGTTTCAAGTGGCGCTGTGCCCGATGAATATGCACAAATCCGACCGGCTGACCGAGGTCGTCGAAAAAATTTATCACGAATTATTGGCGGCCGGCATCGACGTATTGCTGGACGACAGAAAAGTGCGGGCCGGCTTCATGTTCTCGGATATGGAATTAATCGGCATCCCGCATCGGCTGGTAGTCGGCGACCGCGGCCTGGACAGCGGCACGGTCGAGTATCAGGGGCGTAGCGATCAAGCCAGCCAGGAAGTGGCTTTTGCGGACATTGTCGGGTTTATAAAAAGTAAGCTATCAAATAAATAATGTAGGTTAGGCGATAGCCGTAACCCAATAGCTTCGATTGCCCTGAATTGTAATTACCAGGGCAATCGCATTTAAATTACTGAATAAACAGTGCTTTGGCGCTATTGCCTGAAGATTAAGCTATGACCTGCCCCCCTCTCCCTCCGGGAGAGGGTTGGGGTGAGGGGGGGTCAAACTAATCATCTCCTGGCATTTTCCTATTTTAGATCCCCTCACCCTAGCCCTCTCCCGGAGGGAGAGGGGACTGTCCATAGCCGCTTGTAGCCTCTTCCGCTATTTCAAGCCCTCGACAGAGCATCCTGTAAGTAGCTATTTTAATTTATATTTAAATGCGTTTGCCCTGTTGTAATTACGCCCAGTCAATCCAAAACCTTGATTCGGCGTTATAATAACTATTTTGCAGATTTCAGGCGGCAAATGTGAATATTAAAGACTACATGCAGCAATTAGGCCGGCAAGCCAGACAAGCCGGCTACGCCGTCAGTAAGGCCGATACCGGCCTAAAAAACCGCGCCTTGCTGAATATCGCCGATGTGATTACCGCCGCCAGCGCCGCTCTGGCGCAAGAAAATCAAAAAGATTTGCAGGCCGGTAATGAGAAAGGCATGGACGCCGCTTCCTTGGATAGGCTGGAATTAACCCCAAAGCGCATCCAAGCCATGGTGGAAGGCTTGCAACAGGTAGCCGCCTTGCCCGATCCGGTCGGCGAAATGACCGATTTGAGTTATCGGCCCAGCGGCATACAAGTCGGCAAAATGCGCGTGCCGCTAGGCGTAATCGGCATTATTTACGAATCGCGGCCCAATGTAACCGTCGACGCCGCCGCCTTATGCCTGAAGGCCGGCAATGCCTGCATTCTACGCGGCGGCTCCGAATCCATCCACTCGAATCGGGCGATTGCCGCTTGCATCACCCAGGGCTTGCTAAGCGCCGGTTTGCCCGAAACAGCCGTGCAGGTCGTGGACACCGCCGACCGGGCGGCGGTGGGCGAATTGATCACCATGCGCGAATATGTCGACGTTATTGTGCCGCGCGGCGGCAAAAGCCTGATCGAACGCATCAGCCGGGAAGCCAGCATTCCGGTCATTAAACACCTGGACGGCGTTTGCCATGTCTATATCGACGGCAAAGCCGATCCGGACAAGGCGCTCGCCATCGCCATGAATGCGAAAACCCAGCGTTACGGCGTTTGCAACGCCATGGAAACCTTGCTGGTGGCCGAAGCGGCCGCCGGCGAAATCCTGCCGGTTATAGCTGCAAAATTGACCGAAAAAAACGTCGAGCTGCGCGGCTGCCTGAAAACCTGCTCGCTGGTTAAAAACTGCAGCCGCGCCAACGAGGAAGATTGGCGCACCGAATACCTGGCGCCGATATTATCGATCAAAATTGTCGCCGATATCGATGAAGCAATCGCCCACATCAATCATTACGGCTCCGCGCACACCGATGCGATAGTCACCGAAGATTACACGTTGGCGCGGCGCTTTTTGCGCGAAGTTGACTCCAGTTCCGTGATGGTAAACGCCTCCACCCGTTTCGCGGACGGTTTCGAATACGGTCTGGGCGCGGAAATCGGCATCAGCACGGACAAACTGCACGCCCGGGGCCCGGTGGGCCTGCACGGCCTGACCTCGGTCAAGTTCGTGGTGCTGGGCGACGGCCATATCCGCCAATAATGATCGGGGTCTTCGGCGGCACGTTTAATCCGGTTCACTTCGGACATTTACGCACCGCGCTGGAAGTTAAGGAAGCGCTGAATCTTCAGCAGCTGCGCCTGATTCCCTGCCGTTTGCCGGCGCATAGGCAAGAGCCGGAAGTAGCCGCCGAATTACGCCTGACCATGCTGCAACTAGCGATTGCCGCGACGCCGGGGCTGCAAATAGATAACCGCGAACTGGAGCGGCCTGGGCCTTCTTATATGGTCGATACGTTGCGCTCGTTGCGCGCCGAATCGGGCGATACGCCCATGGCGCTGGTGATCGGCGCGGACGCCTTCGCCGGACTGGAATCCTGGCATGACTGGCGGCGGCTGTTCGATTACGCCCACGTCGTGGTGATGACCCGGCCAGGCTACGCGGAAAAAAACCTGCCGGACTTTTTCCGGCGGCGCTTGCTGAAAGAGCCGGCTTTATTATCCGCGCATGCCGCCGGCTCGCTGTTTTTTCAGCCGGTGACGCTGCTGGACATCTCCGCCACGCAAATCCGGCGCATCATCGCCGCCGGCGCCAGCGCCCAGTTTTTACTGCCGGACGCAGTGCTGAATTTTATACAACAACATCAACTTTACCAAACAACGCCATTGAAACAGGACATTGAATGCAAAGCGACGAATTAGCCAAATGTATCGAAACCGAACTCGACTCTCGCAAAGGCATGCACATCACCACGCTGGATGTGCGCGACAAAACCACCATTACCGACTATATGATCGTAGTCACCGCCACGTCGACGCGGCATGCGAAATCGCTGTGCGATAATGTGCTGGAGAAGCTGAAAGAGTACGATATCAAGCCGCTAGGCGTGGAAGGCGGCGGCGGTTCGGATTGGATGCTGGTGGATTTGGGGGATGTGATTGTGCATGTCATGACCGGGCTGACAAGGGAGTATTATCAGTTGGAGAAATTGTGGTCTGTGCCGGCGGGGTTTGAGAATAGTAAGTCCATATCTTAACTTGGAAAAGTTCAGCATTTATAATCTAAAAATGAAACCGCTCTTTATCCTTAACATGTCAACAATTTCATGATAAACTAAATTTGGTCTATTTATTTGGTCAAGCGTTAAACATGACTACTTACACTTTATACAATGCCAAAACCCACTTATCCAGCCTGATCGAAAAAGCGGTTGCCGGCGAGGAAGTGATTATTGCCAAAGGCAAAACACCGCTGGTCAAGCTGGTAACTTTGCCGGCTGTAAATCCAAAACGCGAATTCGGCTCCATGCGTGGACGGGCGCGCGTGGATGATGCATTCTTTGAACCGTTGCCGGATGAAGAATTAGATCTTTGGGCTCAGTAAATGCATGCCTTGTTAGATACCCATACTTTGTTGTGGTGGCTGGACGGTGATGATCGTCTTTCTGGAAGCGCTAGGCAATGGATACAGGATCCAACACATAAAATACTGGTTAGCGCCGCCTCCGCCTGGGAAATAGCCGCTAAGGTACGTATCGGCAAGCTCCCCGGTGCAGTAGAGGTAGCGGAACAATATCAAAACTATCTTGATCAACAAGGGTTTACGTCACTATCAATCACTACCGATCATGCCTTACGCGCCGGCAGTTTGCCAGGCTTTCACCGCGACCCGTTTGATCGCATGCTGATTGCTCAGGCGCAGGCGGAAAATCTGTCGCTAATTAGTAACGAAGCCTTATTTGATCAATATGGAATACGCCGAATCTGGTAGCGTTGGATTGGCGGAGAAAAAGAAATATAGTGGAAGATAGCTCTGTTCTTAAACGCCTCGAAGCCGAGCAATATCTTTATAGTATATATAAGACAGGCGGGTGAACAACCGAGGGTCCGCATGCTCAACATAAGCAAGGTGTCCACGTAGCTTCTGGTGCTCGTCTATTTTCAGCCTTCCCTGGGAATAGAGCCTTAGCAATAGGCGAACATGTTCCCCAATTTTTATAATCTCAAGAGCGTCAGCTTCATCATAGCCGACACCTTAAGGAGGGTGTTGTAAAAGCAGGTTTGGCTCAATGCGATGAAGCCCAACATTTTGATTTTGTTGGGTTACGCTACCCTAACCTACATTTTGGCTCACGACACCATCCTGAGATTACTAATGCGACTCAAATCTGCTTAACATTAATATTCAAAGTCTGAATCCGATAAGCAATCTGCCTGGGCGTCATGTCCAGCAGCCGGGCGGCTTTGGCTTGCACCCAGCCGCTTTGCTCCAGCGCCGCGATCACCCGTTCCCGCTCGTCCATCGTATCGTCATGCAAATCGACATGCTTGACCGCATAGGAGCTACGGCTGATGCCGATTTCGTTCTCCAGGCCGGTGCTGGCGATTACGTCGCGATCAATAATGCCGTCCGCGCTCATAATGGCGGCGCGCTCCAGGCGGTTTTCCAATTCCCGCACATTGCCGGGCCAATCGTGTTTCATCAGAATGCGAATGGCGCTTTCCTTGATTTCCAAAGGCCTACCGCCTTGTTGCTTGGAAATGCGGTTTAATAAAAAACTGGCCAGTTCCGGAATATCCTCGATACGGTCGCGCAACGGCGGCATATTGATAGGCATGACGTTTAAACGGTAGTAGAGATCCTCGCGGAAATTGCCTTCCGCCACTTCCTGCTCCAGATTGCGATTGGTGGCGGCTATGATGCGGACGTTGACTTTCAAGGTTCTGACGCCGCCGACGCGTTCGAATTCTCCTTCCTGTAGGACGCGCAACAATTTGGCTTGAAAAGAAGCGGAAATCTCGCCGATTTCATCCAGAAACAGCGTGCCGTTGTCGGCCAGTTCGAAACGGCCTTTGCGTTGGCCGATAGCGCCGCTGAACGCGCCTTTTTCATGCCCGAACAATTCCGACTCCAGCAAGGTGTCAGGCAAAGCCGCGCAATTCAATTTCAGAAACGGGCCGTTGGCGCAGGCCGAATTAAAATGAATGGAGCTGGCGACCACCTCCTTGCCGGTGCCGGACTCGCCGCGTATCAAAACCGTGGTATGCCATTTAGCGACCTGGCGGATAATATCGAACACCTTCAGCATCGGTTCGGAATGGCCGATGATGTTTTCGAAACGGTAATTTTTAACCAACGCCTGTTTCAGATAATCGCGTTCGCTGGCCAGCTCGTATTGTTTGCGCTCCATTACCCTAAGCATGTTGACGCTATGCGCAATCAGGTTGGCGACCATTTCCATAAAGCGGGCGCGTTCGCCCAGAAACTTGGAATTGCAAGGCTGGGCGGCGAGTATGCCGACGACTTCGCCTTGTTCAACCGCCAAAGGCGAGCCGATAAACGGCAGATCGGGGTTATAGACGCCTAAGCGGCTTAAAAAACGCGGCTCGTCTTTAATGCGTTCGACGACGATGGTGCAGCCTTCGTCCAGAATAGCGCCAACCAGACCTTCGCCGGGCTGATAACGCACGGAACGGTCGATGTTTTCGCCATAGATTTCGCAGAGGCTCATACTGTCGTCATCGACATCGCGTAGCGTAATCATGCCGAAATGCAAACCGGAGCGTTTATGCAGTATTTCCAGTATGCCTTTCAACTTGGTGCGCAGATCGTGTGTGCTGTTCAGCAACTGGCTTACCATAAACAGCGTATCCAGTTCGGACTCCACCATTAATAAGCGCTCACTCATACCCGTTCACCGCGGTAATATTTTTCGGGCATACCGGAAAGCTTAAATTGATGCAGCAGCCGTTTTGATAACGCGAATCGATCTCTATGATTCCGCCATGCTGATGGACGATTTCCTTGGCCATCACCAGTCCCATGCCCGCCTGTACATCGCCGGCGCCGGCGCCGCGCGTGGTAAAAAACGGCTCGAACACTTTGCTGTGCTGATTAACAGGAATACCGGGACCGCTATCGGCAATTGAAACGCGCACCCAATCATGCTCCACGGCGGTAACGATTTTAATCGTGCGCTCCCTGCTGCCGGCGCGGTTGATAGCATTAACGCTATTATCGATTAATTGTTTAAACAACATGCGCAATTTATTGGCCGAACCCAAAATTGTCGGCAAGACCGGATTCGGCAACCAATCCACGACGACGCCATTGGCTAAAAACTTGGTGCTGTACAACAACATGACCTCATGCAATAACTGATTTAGATTGACCGGCACGACCGCCGATTCCGGAATTTCCGGTACGCAATGCTGTAAAGTACACAAGGTTTCTTCACCCATTTTCTGCACTTGACGGAGTAAATCCTGTAAAGGCTGATTATGCACCTCATTGCGTTGCGCCATAATCTGAATTGCGGCGTTAATTTGGTTCAACGGCTGTCTAATTTGGTGCATCGCGCCCAGCAACGTCTCGCGTATGCTGCGGATATGATCTTCTTCGGCCAACAAGGTGCGCAAAGTCTGAATTTGCAGATTTTCCTGCTGACGGCGCTGCCAAGTTATGTCGTTGATGCTTAATAATAAATAATCCTTGTCTTGATTAACGAAAAAATTATCGGCGCAGCTATCGTTTTCGGTAAACCAGTTGCCGGAACAAGAAAACCAGCGGGTGCCGCGCCGGCCTACGCCTTCGACGCGCACTTCATAATTGGCGAAACCGCGCCTGCCTTCCACGTTTTCCCACAGTTGACCGAAATCCTGCGCCAGCGCGTCCAGAAAAAACAACGCCGGTTCGTTTTTATCCAATTCACTAATCAACATTTTATACATTTGATTGTCCAGGACGACTTTTTTACTTTCGTCAAGCACCACCATCGCCACCGGCGAGGCGTTGATCACGGATTCAACCAGTTGTTTTTGATTGGCGAGCTGCCGTTCGGCTTCGTGCGATTGCGTCACATCACGGTGCATACCGATAAAATGGCTGATATTGCCTTGCTCGTCCAACATTGGCGCAATAATTAAATCGGCCAGATAACGTTGCCCCATTTTTTTGCGGTTAACTAATTGGCCATGCCAAATTTGCTTTCTGGAAATAGTATGCCAAAGATCGTAATAAACTTGTCGCGGCGTCGATTTATCCGAGAGTTTGGATTCATTAAGGCCAAGGATTTCCGCGGCTTTATAACCAGTGACACGGGTAAAGGCGTCGTTGATATAAAGGATATTGGCTTTTTTGTCCGTAATCGAAATTGCGATAGGCGCTTGCTCAACCGTTTTGATGAATAAAGAAAACGGTAAGTGATAAGGCAATTTACTCGAACGGTTAGCCTCGGGTAAGCCCGATAAAGCGTCACCTTCATCCGCCGCGGCAAGATGTTGGGCCGTTTCTTGGGTAATCTCGGCAAGTAGATATTCGGGTATCTGTTTAGTCATGGCCTGAATTTCTGGTTAGAAGATATATTATATATGCAATTTCAACGCCAATATTAACTCTAACAAACCGAAAAACCGCTACTGAATTACTCGCTGTTTCCGCCTCATGTAAAGAAAATCTAAAGTAGCCGCTTAACAAAAATTTATTGTCCTCCGCCATTACAGCCATCGTGGTTTTGTCCATTCGTCTCTTTCGTGCTAAAAGAGTTCCCAATTTTACCCGCTTTCCGGATTCATTGTAGGATTTGCGACAATTATAAGCATGCCGGCCGCACTCTGTATTTTTTAGCACAGCATAAACCATACTTTATTAGTCTTTTTATACATCCAACCTTTATTTGCCGCGCAATTGAAGGCGTTGGCATAAATGATGCTGCGATGTTACTAAAACGGCGCTAACCGCGGGTCATGTCTATGAGTGAATATTTGCTGCTAATATTGGGAACTGCTTTGGTCAATAACGTCGTATTGGTTAAGTTTTTGGGTTTGTGCCCATTTATGGGAGTTTCCAATAAACTGGACACCGCATTGGGCATGGGCATGGCGACCACTTTTGTTCTGACTTTGGCGTCCGCGGCCAGCTGGGTGCTGGAGCATCACTTATTGATTCCTTTCGATATCGGTTTTCTAAGAGTTTTGGGGTTTATTCTAGTTATTGCCGCGGTCGTGCAATTTACCGAAATGGTCATACATAAAACCAGTCCGGTACTTTATCAGGTTTTAGGGATATTTCTGCCTTTAATCACGACCAATTGCGCGGTGCTTGGCGTAGCCTTACTAAACATTCAGGAAAAATATAATTTTGTGCAAAGCCTGTTATTCGGCTTTGGTTCGGCATTGGGTTTTACCCTGGTGATGGTGCTCTTCGCCGGCCTGCGTGAACGCTTGGCGCTCATGGCGGTGCCGGCGCTTTTTGTCGGTACGCCGATTGCTTTCATCACCGCCGGCATTCTGTCGCTGGCGTTTATGGGTTTTGCAGGTCTTTACAGCAAATAAGAGGTGCGCCATGTATGTTTTGTCCGCCATAGTCATCTTGACAGCCTTAGGCCTGCTGCTGGGCTTAAGTTTAGGCATAGCGGCCAAATATTTAAAAGTGGAGTCCGATCCATTAGTCGAAAGAATAGAAGACTTGATGCCGGGCTCGCAATGCGGCCAGTGCGGTTTTCCGGGTTGCAGACCGGCGGCGGAAGCGTTGGTTTCCGGAGCGGCGCCGGTAACGTTATGCCCGCCGGGCGGTACGGCTTTGGTGGAGCAGTTAGCGAAATTATTGGGCGTAGATGTGGATTTGAGTAATACTCAAGATCAGGAGCCGGTGGTTGCGCGAGTCAGTGAAGAAACCTGCACCGGATGCACCCGCTGCTTTAAAGTCTGCCCAACGGATGCGATTGTCGGCGCGCCCAAGCAAATTCACGCCGTTGTCGCCGATGCGTGTATCGGTTGCAAAAAATGCGTTGAAGTCTGCCCGACAGAATGCCTGCAAATGTATCCGGTTGAAGTGACCTTAAGAAACTGGCGCTGGCCGAAACCTCAACCTCAGATGGCTGCTTAAGGGAGAATGTCGATGCTGGCGTTTCTGGAAAATCCAAGACTGCGAGGCGGCGTTCACGCCGAAGAACATAAGCACAATACATCCGGGAAAGCCATCATCACCGGCTTTCCCATGCCCAGGAAACTTTATATCCCGGTTCAACAGCATGTGGGCAAGCCGGCCGAGCCTATTGTTAAAGTCGGCGAAAAAGTCTTAAAAGGCCAACTGCTCGCTTATAGCCAAGGCGCGATTTCAGCGCCTATTCATGCGCCGACTTCGGGTACGATTATCGATGTGAAAGACTTTCCGGCGCCTCATCCATCCGTATTACCGGTTCGCACCGTGGTTCTGGAAAGCGACGGCGAGGATTTATGGGTTGAAAAAAGCCTACCTGGCGATCCATTTCAGCTGGATGCCGAGGAAATATGCGTGCGCGTCGGCGGAGCGGGTGTCGTCGGACTGGGCGGAGCGGTGTTTCCGTCAGCGGTTAAATTGAATCTAGGCCGTAAAAATCAAATTCATACGTTATTAATCAATGCTGGCGAATGCGAGCCGTATCTGACTTGCGATGATCGTCTGATGCAGGAATACGCGGACGAAATTATCAGCGGTATCCGTCTGATGCTGCTCGGCATGCATGCGCCGAAAGCGATAATCGGCATCGAAGATAACAAACCGGTCGCGTATCAGGCTATGCTAAGCGCCAGCCGCGCATTCGACAACATCAGCGTCCAACAAGTGCCTACCCGTTACCCTATGGGTTGGGACAGGCAAATGCTGCGTTATCTGACGGGAACGGAAATTCCGGCCGACGGGCGGGCGACCGATATCGGCGTAGTCGTACATAATGTCGCTACCGCCAGAGCGGTTTACAAAGCGGTTTGCCTGGGAGAACCCTTGATTAGCCGGGTGGTAACCATCTCCGGGGCGGCAGTGGCTAACCCTGTAAACGTGGAAATTCCGCTAGGGACGTTAATGTCAGAAGTGTTGGCGTTTTGCGGCGTGGATAAAGCAAAGATGAAACGCCTGGTAATGGGCGGCCCCATGATGGGCGATGCGCTGCCGCATGCGGACGTGCCGGTGGTCAAAGCCTGTAACGGCATACTGGCTTTATCCGCCCGGGAAATCGAAGATCAAGAGACTAAACCCTGCATCCGTTGTTCGAGCTGCGTCACCGTTTGCCCGGTAGGCCTGCTACCTCTGGAAATGGCTAGCCGGATTCGCGCTAATCAGCTGGATGCGGCTGTCGATTTAGGTTTAAAAGATTGCATCAATTGCGGCAGTTGTTCCTATATCTGCCCGTCTAACATACCGTTAGTCCATTATTTTAAATTCGCTTCCGGCGAACTGGTCAAACGTCAACAAACCGAACATAAATCGGAGCAAACCAAGCGTCTGATTGCCGATCGGAACGAGCGCATGGAGCGCATCAGACTGGAAGCCGAAGCCGAAGCGTTACGCGCTCAGGAGGCGCGCGCCGCCCGTCTTGCCCAGCAAGCGGCCGCCCGCGAGCAGCAGCCGGCGGTAGAGGAGGAATCGGCGTGAACAATAAAGTGATTAGCGGCCCCCATATTCAAGGACCGCGGCGAGTCGATAACATTATGCGCCAGGTAATCATCGCCCTGGCGCCGGCCACTGTTTTTGGCATACTGATTTTCGGCTGGCCCGCATTATTTTTGCTGATCACTACGCTGTTATCCGCGCTGTTGTTTGAAGCTTGCTGTCTTAAGTTAAAGGGGCAGAAAGCCCTGCCGCAATTGCAAGACAATTCGGCGCTGGTGACCGGTTTGCTGGTCGCCATGAGCTTGCCGCCCTGGTCGCCTTGGTGGATAGGCGTTATCGGCTCGGCGATCGCGATTGTGCTTGGTAAACAAGTCTACGGCGGCTTGGGGCAAAATTTGTTCAACCCGGCCATGTTGGCTCGGGTAGCTTTACTGATTACTTTCCCGATCGAAATGACCACTTGGGTGAATGTTAGCCCTTTGTTTACCGGCCCCGGTTTATTCGACAGCCTGGCGCTGGTTTTTTCCGCGCCGGAGAATTTGGATGGCGTAACCGGCGCCACTACGCTGGGCATGGTAAAAACCGGCTTTTCCCAAAATCTGTATTTACCGAACAGTTTGACCGAATACTCCGGCTTTCTGGCTTTCATAGGCTGGGAACGCGGCAGCCTGGGCGAAACATCGACGCTGTTATTACTCATAGGCGGAATCGGTTTGCTACGTAAAGGCGTCATTAAATGGCATGTACCGGTCGCGTTACTAGCGACGGTTTTCATTTTGTCGGGTTTTTTTCATGTGTTAAACAGCGCTCGTTATCTTAGCCCTTGGGTACATCTGAACTCGGGCGCGTTGATGCTGGTCGCGTTTTTTATAGCGACCGATTATGTCACGTCTCCCAATACCCCGCTCGGTCAATTATTGTTCGGTTTTGGCTGCGGCGTGTTAATTTTTGTGATCCGCTCCTGGGGCGGCTATCCGGAAGGCACGGGTTTTGCCATATTGTTGATGAATGCCGTGACGCCACTCATTGATCATTACATCCGCCCACGAATTTATGGCCGTTACCGAAACGGCCGGCCGCTCGATATTTCCCAGTAGAAAACCGTTATGAACTCCACACCCGAAAAGCATCATCTGGCCGAAAAAGCGGGACGGGCGTTGCATGTGCTTTACCGGCGATTGCAGATTTGGCTGGAGCCATCTAACCTGGAAAAATTGCGGCCTCAATTGCATTACCAGACTGGCGTTTTGGCCGGATTTGCTTTGTTGGCGGCGATTTTGCTCGGCCTTGCCGATCTGGCCACCCGCGGCGTCATTCAACATAGATTACAGGAAGATTTGCAAGCCAATCTGGAGCAGGTAATACCCGCCGAATTGCATGACAACAATTTACTCGCCGATAGCGTACTGATTCCATCCTTGGAAGACAAACTCGGCGCCGAGCAAACAGAAGTTTACCTAGCAAAAAAACAGGCCGAAATCTCCGCCGTCTGCTTTAAGTTTACCGCTCCGGACGGTTACGCCGGGCCTATCCATATGGTGATGGGCATAGACCGGAATGGTGAAATTTTAGGGGTAAGAGTCATTTCGCATGTCGAAACACCCGGTCTAGGCGATAAAATCGAAATCAGCAAATCGAAATGGATATTGGCGTTTAACGGTAAGTCGCTTAATAATCTGACCATGGAGCAATGGGCGGTTAAAAAAGACGGCGGCAGTTTCGATCAATTTAGCGGCGCCACCATCACCCCAAGAAAAGTAGTCCAGGCAATACGGCGCGGTTTGGAGTTTTATCAACGCCATCAGGCGGAACTTTTTGTAGAAAATCACTAATACATTGCCATGTGGGGAATCTTATGAACTTCTCGATATTATTTTCCGCCCCGTATCAGAAAATTGCCCGGGACGGCTTATGGGATAATAATGTTGTCCTTACCCAAAATTTGGCTTTATGCCCATTATTAGCCGTTACCGGCACCGCCACCAACGGTTTGGGCATGGGTCTGGCGACTTTGGCGGTCATGTTGGCCTCCAATGCTACGGTATCGGTATGCCGGCATTTGATCCCGCCGGAAATTCGCATTCCGATTTTTGTGCTGCTAATCGCCGCGCTGGTAACCTTGGTCGATATTTTTCTGAACGCCTGGATGCATTCGTTACATAAGGTGTTGGGTTTATTTATCCCGCTGATCGTCACCAACTGCGTGATTCTCGGCCGGGCGGAGGCCTTTGCCTCCAAACAGCCGGTGCTGCCCGCCGTTTGGGACGGCTTAATGATGGGGGTCGGTTTTACGCTGGTTATGGTGGTTTTAGGCGCCGCCCGGGAAATTACCGCACAGGGTACTTTGTTCGCTAACGCATCGGTATTATTGGGCGAAGGCTTTAGCTTTCTTGAAACGACGCTGATTCCCAATTACAAAGGTTTTCTATTAACGGCGTTACCACCCGGAGGATTTATTATGCTGGGCTTTATGGTGGCGGTGAAACGATTACTCGATGGGAAACTGAATGCGCTACGCTCGGCTAAAGACGCGCAAATCGAGCCGCACGAAACTTTAATAGGCGAGGGACAACTATGAACGTCGGTGTTTGTTATGCTCAGGCCGACCGGCAAATCTGGTTAAAACTGGATGTGCCGGAAAATAGCATGATCAGTGAAGTAATTGCATTATCGGGCTTACTGGATCAATACCCGGAAATAGATCTGGAAAACCAGAAAGTCGGAATTTTCGGTAAAATCGCTAAACTGGACACGCAGGTAAAGGATGGCGATCGAGTGGAAATTTACCGTAAGATTACGGCCGATCCTGCTCAAGTTCAACGGCGGCGTGTGGCCTGATCACTGAGGTCGGCTCGATTTATTTTATACTATCTCCCTTGATTCTTATCATCATATCCGCAAACCAGTTTTGATATAGAATTCTTCAAAACGCTTAGTTGTGTCTTGCTCAACATGATATTATTTTTCTGTTGAGCTATTAGCCTACACAAAATGTATAATCCGCTCCACGTCATGAGCCATTCATTCATATAAACTTGCAAAGTCCGCATAACTTGTCATCTTGTGGACAAACGATCGCAAGCCTGACTTTGCTCGTTCGGCTTTAATTTCGATTAAAAAACAACTGTGAAAATCATTAAATTGATGAGAGTCCTGATCTTCCCATTATCCATACTTAAACTCCAGGCTGAAACTTGTCAAATCCTAAAATAGCGCCAAAATTAGTATGAAAGAATTAAATTATAAACAGGAAAGCCTGGATGAGAGATAAACCGATTTATGTAACCCAACCTTTTCTTCCACCTCTGGAAGAATTTATCCCTTATCTGGAAAAGATTTGGGGGAACAAAATTCTCACCAATGGCGGTCCTTTTCATTCTCAGCTTGAACAAGCCCTTTGCGATCACTTGGGGGTTGGTTATATCAGCTTGTTTACTAACGGTACGCTGGCCCTGATTACCGCCTTGCAATCGCTCAGGGTCACAGGTGAAGTTATCACCACGCCGTATTCGTTTGTGGCGACCTCGCACGCCTTAATGTGGAATGGCATCAAACCGG
>JBEKBU010000026.1:0-22797 GCA_050015235.1 Methylomonas sp.
GCTACCCCTGTTATGCTGGTATCGCCTTACCGCCGTGCTGTCATTACGGAATTAGCGCCCGGCGCGGATTTAAGTCTTGCCGCGCAATTAGCCGTCTTTCCTTCGGACGGTTTAGATTTGATTCTTGTCGAAGGTTACCGGGAAGCGGAAATAAGCAAAATCGAGCTGCATAGGCCGGCGTTAGGCAAACCTCTGCTTTACCCCGGCGACGAGCGTATCATTGCTGTCGCCAGCGATGAATTATTGGCTACTCCCGCCTCCATACCCTGTCTGGATTTAAATAATACCGCCGGTATTTGCGAATTTATCGTGGATAACTTTTTAGGCGTTAGAGGCGTTTAGCAGTACTCTTTTTAATAGGCTATCCTCCTGAAGAATAGAGCCGGTCTGCAAATCCGCTTGCGCCAGCAAAACGCCGAGCGCCTGTCGCAATTCATCATTTCGATATTTCACTTCCGTCAAAACGTTTAAAACGTCAAGCTTTATTCCGGCCAAAGCTAGCTGTACGCCTTTTTGCAAACCACGTCGCGCGTTTTTTTCCGGAGAAGGCCGCATTTTCTTGTTAAGAAAAAACGGGATCAACCAACTCAATGCAATCAACAAAATACTATGTACCGCAAAATCGGCGCCTAAATATGGCGTGGAATCATTGACCGAATGATAGTAGCCGTAAAACACCTGGTAACCAACAATACTCATTGCGGCAAGCGGCAACAGCGTTTCGCCGGCGGCCGTCAGTTTATATATCGATCGAAATAACGCGCCGCCGGAGTCAAGTAAAGCTTCGCGGCCGGCAAACTGGGTGTGAGCGCGGACTTTTTTTTCGGCTAGTTCTTTAACGCCTTGTAAGCGGATGCGTAACGGTTTACAAGGTATGCCGAGCTGGTCGGCCTGTAAAACCAAGTCGTCCAGAATATCTTCGAGCCGGCTTTGCGCCCACTCGTCCCAGAGCGGAATTTCCGGTATTTTACCCGGATGTTCGGTCAGGAATTTAGCGTTATGCTGAATAGGCCAAGCTAAACCGTGCAGAAAATTGGTTTCGTTGTTTTGCCAAAGGTTATCGAAAAACTGTTGTAACTGGGAAAAATCCCTGGTTTTTAATTCCGCCAACAATTGTTGCAGAATCAGTTTAAGCTGTCGGCTGCGAAATTGCTGCAAATGCTGTTCCAGTTGCATGGCGCCATGATGACGGGAAAGCGAACGCAATTGGGTTACTAAATTCGCGAATTCATCGCCGTCCGGTTCCGCGCAACTGGTGCGGAACACTAGCGGTTCGGTAAATCCGGCTTTGCTAAGTTGTTGCTTAAAATCCTCGTATTGTTCGGCCAATCCCAGATCCCATTGATTCATGACGAAAACCCAGGCATGTTTCATGCCTTCGTTGAGTAATAATCGCCAGGTTTTATTATCCCTATATCGTTCCGGACTTACTACATAAATCAGTACGTCAATATGCGGCAACCATTGCCGCACCAATTGATGATTGCCTATTTCAATGCTGTCGAAATCCGGCATATCCATCCAGATGATGTTTTTATGCTCGGCATTATTATGCTGATTAAGCTTGACGCTGTGTATGGGCAATCCGGCCGGCAGTTGCTGAATGCTTAGGGACTGATGATGATAGAGCGTTACTTCCCTGGAAGTCGGCCGTTCAATACCGGCTTTGGCTATGACTTGACCGGCCAGTCGATTCAACATCGAGCTTTTGCCGACGCCGGTGCCGCCTAAAAACGCCGCCAGCAGCGGTTTGCCGCCGATAGGGCGTTCGTTGTCCGCAAACAAATTTTGCGGTAACTGATTATCGAGTTCGAATAATGCCTGAGTTTGTTCCGGAAGCAGATAGCCGTCGGCAATGGCTAGCTCCGCCCATTGCCGGGATTGCGTCAGCACTTCGTAATAAGCATCCATATTTGGCCTGTTATCCGCTAAATTTATCAATGCGGGCTTCTACCGTTACAAAAATTGTAAACCATGTTTTTTTTCTTTAAGCTGCCGTGCGGCCTGTTGATATTGCTGTTCGCTAATATTAAATCGGTAAGCGCTGTCGCCGCCCATAAGCGGTAATTGATAAAGCCGCTGCCGTAAACATGCTTCAAACAAGCGGGTTGTTACTGTATGTAATTGATGCGCTTTCAGTTCTGTTTCAACCCGTTTCATATAGGCGCCGATCGCGCTTTCCGCCAGCAAGGAAGTCACGGCCAGCATCAATGGCGTTAGCACCAGATCGTGGACGCCTATGCCGCCGGTTTGCAGAGCCAGGAGCAGGGCGGCCGCATCGGTGGTTGCGCGGGTGGCGCGTAAACTGTTCAAGGTCATTGGTTGTTCCTGGAGTTTGTGATAAAGCCGGTGCGCCGCGGATTCCACATCCTGTTGGAAATTCCGGTGATAGTCGGCGACCGCCAAGCCGTAATCGACAAGGATGGCCGGCTTTTTTTGCCTGAGCAGCGCGGAAATTTCTTTCCACCACATGGGCGGGTGAGCTTCGGTCTCATTTTTTTCCAGCAGTTTGTCCGCCAATTGAATCATGACATGTTCGCCGAGCTGGTTTAAAAGCATCATTTCCTGATTGGCCGAGCCTTTATAACCGGATTTGCCTAGATTAGTCAGTTGGCGCACCGGCCAAGTCAAAATCCGGCGCGTATGGCTGAGAATATTTGCGATACCGGGGATTTCCAGCAAATTCAGCAACATGACCAATGCGGCCTGAAAAGTATCATAATGATGCGGATGATCAAGATAATCACGCTGATAGGCTTTTTGCGCTTGTTTCAGGCTTTGGTCGACCAATAACCGCCAGTTACTTTGCGCCTGATGTTCGGCGATTACCGGCTCCAACCAGTACGGCCAATTTTTCTGCAGCCATAGTTGCAGATGCATATGGTGTTGACTATAGCTAATTTTTTTAAGCTTTTTAATAACATTGGGAATATATCCGGCCGGCCAGATCGGTTGCCCCGTTTGCTTTTGAAAAAGAAGCGGTACAATTTCCGGGGCCGGATCGGTACGGTGTTGCCGCCATTTTTGTTGCAGTGAGCTTACGACTTCCGCTTCATTTCCTTCATTCAGCTTATTCACGCAAATCAACATCGGTTGTTGAAAGTCGGCAATGGTTTTTATCACTTCCCATACTGATTGGTCGGCGTATTTTTCCTTGCTTACCACCAATATCAGTAAATCCGCCAGGGCTATCGTCCGAATCACGCCCTCCCGGTAATCGGCCGCGTCTATCGAATCGAAGTCCGGCGTATCCCAGCAAACACAGGCCGGTAATAGTGAAGAGGAAGCAGGGGAATTGGCCAGCGCATAGCAATCGAAACGTAGCCGGCTGAGCATCGTTTCCTCTAGGCATTGAAAGCGGCCGAAATATTGTTGCATGCCGTTACATTGATCGCTGTTCAAGCCATGGCAATAGCCGTGCGGATGGACAGTATAAGCAGCCAGCGGACTGACGCCGGCGCAATGGTCGTTCAACAGCAGATTAACCATGGAGCTTTTACCGGCTTGAGTCGGCCCTATGACAGCAATTTGCAAGGGAAACCGGGGATAGGATTCGATAAGTTGGCCTTTACGTAAAAAAGCCTCGGCGAACAGGAGTTGTTCTACTCTTTGCTGAAACTCGAAAAATTGTGGATGTTTTTTATGCGGTTGCCGAATAACCGTTTGATAACGCTGATTGATAAGTTGGATAAATTCCAGCATGATAACTAGGCTTGGGGTTATAATTACCGGGTAATTTGCTTTGTTTCTTTACCCGAATAGCAAGTATTATAAATATAAAATTCGGGCTTGTTTATTTTGTCACCGAGGGGATGGCGCCATGAAAAAATTATCAGCACTTTTACTAGCCGCATTTTGCTTGTTATTAACCGGTTGTAACCAAGGACAGCAAATCAACGGCTCCTCGCAAAGAACAGTTACCCGCTCCATGACGGCGATTAAGCAACGCTTGCCGCTCGACCAGCGTATCGAATTTGAAGTGTCCTATTGGACTTTACGCGATGAAATCCGAAATAACAAGGAATTTTTTGATATGGTTGACGGTAAAACACCTGAACAGCTTATAGAAATCGGCAAGGAATTGTTTTTAAAGCGGAAGGCGGCGGGCGCTAAAGAATATGAGCAATATAGCTCTTGGGATCAAATGATTGCCCAATATTCTCAAGAGCGTATTGATCAAAACCGCAAAAAAAACCCTGATACGCGCGATAAATCAAATCCGCATAATGTAGATTATAAATTGAACGGTATGTAAATGACTAAGTTAGCATCATGGCGACTCTAATTGCCGGCCATGTTCTATTCTTGAAAGCAGTTCTGAATATTGAAAAGCCGGCCGCGCTAATTTCCGCGCGGGGCAGATAAATAACCCGCGGTATGCGGCCTAATATATGCGCGAATCCGGGATGATTAAAAATTCTAAATGGTTTTTGCCGGTTTTATCCGGCATTTTCATAGGCACAAGTTATATTCCTTTTCCGCCTTGGGCGTCGTTGTTCTGTTTTGCGCCATTGTGGCTGTTTTGGCGGGAACAGAGTAAATTAAAAAACGTTCTATTGAGCGGCGTCTTAACCAGTTTTATTTACACCTTGATCGGTTTTAACTGGGTGACTTATACCCTGCATGAATTCGCGGGGGTAAATTGGCTGGTAGCCGCTTTAGGTATGATATTGTTTGCCCTGTTCGGGCATTTGTTTGTGCCTGTAGCCGGGTTGTTCTGGTTCTGGAGCCGCCGATATTGTGCTGGCCCGGCCTGGCTTTCGTATGCTTTGATGGCCGTGTGCACGGCGTTGGCCGAACTTTATACGCCCATGTTATTTAAATGGAATTTCGGATATAGCTGGTATGGGGCCGGCCTGCCGATATACCAATGGGCTGAAATGATCGGTTTTACCGGTTTGAGTATGTTGACCATATTGGCTAATTTGCCGGTTTTATTGGCTTGGCGGGCGCGGGCGCGCAACATCGGTAAATTGAGCTTCGCCGCCATACTAATCATCTTTTTAGGACTTAATGGCGGCGGCGTCTGGCTAAAGAATCGGTTGCCGGCGCCTGATGCGTCCCTTACCGCTTTGTTGGTTCAGGCGAATATCGGCAATCTTGAAAAACAGGCGCTGGAGCACGGCAAAGGTTACCGGGCTGAAATTTTAAAGAAATATTTCCAGGCGACCGATGAAGGTTTAGCCCAAAATCCTGGCGCCGATTTCGTCATGTGGTCGGAAACGGCGTTCCCCGCGCTGCTGGGCGGCGATTATAACCAATCCTTCCATGCCCAAGCGCTGCAAGAATTTTTAAAAGACCGTCAGGTGGCTTTGATAACCGGCGCTTACGCAAAAGATCAGAAATCCGGATTGTTTACGAATTCCCTATTTGCAATCGATAAACAAGGAACCGTGACCGAGCCCCATTACAGCAAGACAAATCTGCTGGCGTTAGGCGAATATATTCCGGGCGAAGAAACATTTCCGTGGCTTAGGACTCTGTTGCCCATGGTATCGCATTTCGGCCGCGGTCCGGGACCCACCGTATTATTGAAAATTAACGATTATCGGATGGGGCCGCAAGTATGTTACGAAAGTTTGTTCCCGGAATTTTCCAAGGGACTTGCCGATCTGGGCGCGCAATTTATTGTTAATGTGACCAATGATTCCTGGTATGGGGCCTGGCAGGAGCCTTATCAGCATTTATATATGACATTAGCGCGCGGCGTGGAGTTCAGGCGTCCGGTGCTGAGGGTTACCAATACCGGCGTCTCGACCGTAGCATTGGCCGATGGCGAGGTTTTAAGCTTGTCGCCCATGGATGAAGGATGGGCGGGCGCTTATCGCGTCGCTTTTCGGACTCAGCCGGAGGCAACTTTTTACCAGCGTTATTTTATGTTGGCTCCCGGGCTTTTATGGGGCGCCTTAGCCGTATTGCTGGCCATTGGAGTAAGTAGAAAAATCCTAACTGTTCAGCCCAAGTAGTAAGCGCTATTCGTGTCAGTTATCAGCCAATGCCGTCTGCTACTAGGCAGATTTTTGAAAGTTAATAGTTATTTTAGAGGTAGAGCAGTATGCCGATAAAAAATCATACGCCTATAACCGTTTGTCCGAGTTCGCAAATCAAGGAGTTGGGTAAATTGGCGCTTAGCGTCCGCTATCGGGGCGAAAAACGCGACGCTATCCTGATAAGGTTCAAGGGAACGGTATATGGTTATTTAAATCGATGCGTCCATATGCCTAGAACTTTGGATTGTGAGGATAACAATATTTTTGACGATACCGAGCATTATTTAAGGTGCTCCATGCATGGTATTTGCTATGACCCGGTGAGCGGCGAATCGCAAAGCGAACTTTGCGCGGGGAAAAAATTGACGGTAATAAAAGTAAAGGAGGAAGACGGTTGGGTATATTTAATCGATAAAAAAACCGATTGTATTGGTTAAGCGCGCAATATAATTGGATGAGTTATAAATGGAATTTGTCATTAAACTTTAATGTTGAAGCTATAGTTTGTATACATAACCCGTAATAACCGCTTTGCCGAGGATAATTCATGTTTGATATAGCTGAACAAGCACTGAGCATCCGCATCGCCCGCTCTGTCGAGGCCATCCAGCGCTCTTTTCTGGACAATCTGTTTTATGTCGTGGGCAGAACGCTTGAAGACGCCTCGCCCGTCGATCATTATACCGCCCTGGCCTTTACTATTCGCGACCGGCTTCTCGCCAGATTCGTCTCCTCCACGGAACGCTACCGGCAGTCTAATGCCCGAACCGTGGCCTATTTATCGGCGGAATTCTTGCTGGGTCCGCATCTCGGCAATAACATTCTTAATTTAGACGCCTGGGGCAATACCATGGATCATACCCGTGAGGCCATGAAAAATCTCGGGCTCGATCTGGATACCATTTTAGAAACCGAATTGGAGCCGGGTCTAGGAAACGGCGGACTTGGGCGGCTGGCCGCCTGTTACATGGATTCGCTGGCTACGCTCGAGATTCCGGCGCTGGGTTATGGCATCCGTTATGAATACGGCATCTTTGAGCAGGAGATTCGCGATGGTTGGCAATTTGAAATCGCCGACGCCTGGTTGCGCAACGGCAACCCATGGGAGCTTCCCAATCGGCAAATCCGCTATCCGGTCAAGATGGATGGTTACATCGAACACTACACCGATGACGCCAACCAGCCGCAAACGCGCTGGAATCCCGCAACCTTTATTTATGGCCTTGCCTACGCACGCCTATCCTGGGTTATGGCGTGTCCAACGCAAATCTGCTCAGGCTATGGAAATCCGAGGCGCGTGAGCCTTTCGATCTGCGGGCGTTTAGCCACGGCGATTATCAGGGCGCGGTTAGCGACAAGGTCATTGCCGAAAATATCAGCAAAGTACTTTATCCCAACGATGAACCCGATATCGGCAAGGAATTACGCTTGCGCCAGCAATATTTCTTCGTTACCTGCTCGCTGCAGGATATGATCCAGATGACCTTGCGCGACCAAGGCAAGATCACCGACCTGGCGGATAAATTCGTAGCGCAACTCAACGACACTCATCCCGCCATCGCTATCCCGGAGCTCATGCGTTTATTGATGGACGACCACCAACTGGACTGGGAGTCCGCCTGGGGTATTACCCGCCGCACCTTCGCATACACCAATCATACTTTGCTGCCCGAGGCTTTAGAGACTTGGTCGCTGCCGTTGCTGCAACGCATACTGCCGCGGCATCTGGATATTATCTTTACAATTAACGCCCGCTTCATGGATGAGATGCATTGGCATTTCCAGAATGATAGCGAACGTCTGTCCCGCATTTCCCTGATCGACGAAGCCGGCGAGAAACGGGTGCGTATGGCCCATCTAGCCTGCGTGGGAAGTTTCGCCATCAACGGCGTTGCCGAGCTACATAGCGATCTCTTGAAAAAAACCGTACTTCAGGACTTTTATAAAGTTTGGCCCGAGAAGTTCAGTAACAAGACTAACGGCGTTACTCCCCGCCGTTTTATCGCCTTGGCGAATCCTCCTCTCTCGGAATTGATTAATGCCAGCATAGGTTCAGGTTGGCTGCGGGATATGGAGCAATTGCGCAATTTGGAGTCTCACGCCGCCGATGCCGGCTTCCGCTTGAAATGGCGCCAGGTTAAGCGCACAGCCAAAGCTCAACTGTCCGACTACATTCGGCAAACCACAGGCGTTGCCGTCGATCCGGATAGCCTGTTTGACATCCAGGCCAAGCGCATCCACGAATACAAGCGCCAGCACTTGAATGTGCTGCACATCATTAGTCTCTATCATCTCCTCAAGCAAGATCCGCATCTGGATATTCCGCCGCGTACGTTCATCTTTAGCGGCAAGGCGGCGCCAAGCTACCGCATGGCTAAACTGATCATCAAGTTAATCAACTCGGTGGCGGATGTCATAAACCGCGATCCCCAGATTAATGAGCGTATCAAGGTGGTGTTCATGCCGAATATGAACGTCAAATTGGGACAACGGCTATACCCGGCCGCGGATCTGTCGGAACAAATAGCCACCGCCGGCATGGAAGCCTCCGGCACCGGCAACATGAAATTCGCGATGAACGGTTCCCTGACTATCGGCGCCCAGGACGGAGCCAATGTGGAAATCAGGGCGGCCGTGGGCGAGGAAAACTTTTTCCTGTTCGGCCTTAGCGTCGAGCAAGTTCAGGCCTTACAGGCTAACGATTACCGGAGTAGAGATTTCATAGAACATGCGCCCGCCTTGCGCGACGCGCTGTATTTACTGTCATCCGGGCTATTTTCGCACGGCGACCACGAACTGTTTTCGCCGTTACTCGACGACCTATGGAATCACGACCCCTACTTGATTTGCGCCGATTTCGCCGACTACGCCGCCTGTCAGGCGAATGCCGGCCTCAAGTTCAAGGATGCGGAAAATTGGAGCCGTATGTCTATCCATAATGTTGCGCGTATCGGCAAATTTTCTTCGGATCGCGCCATCCGCGAATATTGTGCGGACATTTGGAAAACCGCGCCTATCAGTATGGCCAAAAGTCCCGTTAAAATATGATTGGGTAGAGCCTTACTCTACCCTATTTGTGCTTAAGCTTTATCCAATGTAACTATTCAGAGATTTTTAATATAGCGTCAGCTACCCGGCTTTTGACGCCTGAGCGCCCTGACCCTATGTCCTAGTTTAGTCTGTGTTTGCAAACTAAACAAAGAACGTTTATAAATACCTCCTGACCGGTAAAATCATCCGTTAACTGGAGGCAACCAATTGAACTACCTATGCCTGTGACCTTATTCGCCCGTTTCGTGAGCCACTTTAGGGTTGGACTGCGTCAAGCAGAACCACGAGATCTGTCAAATTACAATTGGACACGATGCGGAACCAAAGTTTTTGTGGGGCGCGTAGCGCCAGGGGCGGACGACTGAGTATTGCTCTGTCATGCCTTGATCCAGATGGGTGACCGGTGCGGATAATCAATCCGACATTAGGTATTGATATAACGGGTGCGAACAGTTGTTGGGAAATGGATTTTTATATGCTGATTTTTATCGACAGAATATTTTTTAACCTATTGACGCCGGTTGGCTAATGGGTGACCCCTATTTCCAAGGGGTAATAGATCGACTTGTTTGTTCCAAAACAGCCATGGAATAGGAGAAAATCAGGCTGATACCCTGCACATTGTCTCGCGCTATCTTAGGACTGAATGCCGCCTGGGCAGATAGCTTGGGTCAATCCGTGCTTTTAACCCTCAAATAGGGTGGAACGGGGTCCCTTAATTTAGGCGGGACATAACGGTAAGGTTCTGTCATTAAAATGAAACACTCTTCTAATACACTAATCTGGTGATATACATAACGCAACATAACATTTGTAAAAATTACGGGTAAAGACAACTTAGTCTTGATGATAGGAGAGTTTTATGAAAAAACCAGACAAGCATTATTTCGCAAAGCAGTTCATTTCACAATCTTACAAAACGGTAATTCTTATTTTCCTTTATATACTTTTCAGCACCCATTCTGTTGCTGATACAGTAGTAACATATATGAAACCAGTTACCTTTTCCGACAATATAACTTGTGGTCCGTCAGGCGTAGCAAACTGCTCGTTAGATATTCCATACTCATTTGGGGGGGGGAATCTTGTTACTGTACCGATCCAATATTCATATTCAAATGGCAGTAATACGCAAAACTATCCGGTTGTTTCTGCTTCTGGAAATATTTTTGTATATTATCAAGACCTTGCGCAGGATTCAAATCCAAATACTACATTTGAATTAAGAAATACAGATTGCTCTGGCAGTATTGTTACATCTATTAATGTAGTTGCCGGCGTGATCAGTGTAGCCGGCGACCCCGATTACTCAGCATTTTCACCTGCAAGTGTAACTTTGGTTCCGGGAAACACTTATGCTATGTGTGTTAGTTATATTCCACAAGCACCAGAACTACAAAATTGGATAACATTAAATTTCAATCTTTCTACAGACATTGCATTAACCCTGAATACAAGTCCACCAGTAACCTCTCAACCATCATCAGTAGCTGTTCCCGCCACACCTTGGCAAATTGAAGTGATTTTTGCAGCTTGTTTGGTTTTATGGGGCATGTGGGTACGCCAAAAGAAATATTAAAAATCACGGCCCGACTAAATGAAAGAATCCGGAACTGTATACAGACATGTTCAGCGATACCCGGGGTTTAGAGTAATTGCCTGATTATTAAACTATCAAAAAGTCAGTTGGCTAATATAATCGTTTAGTTAACCCAATTTACGATAAGATTACTACATGCGCCCAAATAGTTGTTAGTTGAGCCTTGAAAAAAGCTGAAGGCAAAAGTATTAATGTTATTCTTGACACCGCTTTCAGGTTGGTTTGAGCACCCGTCAGTTGTATTTTATTATGGTTAAAAATTGAGCTAATTGTAGGTTTTTGTTGTTAGTTTTTTTGTTTGCAAGCGTTCGCATATTATGCTATGGTAAATGAAAAATTCAACAGGGAATAAACTGTTAATGTAAAACCAGCCTCATAACGCCGACCCTATCTTGCCCTTTATGATACAAAACCAAGATGAGCAAAGGCTTCTACAACAAGCACTTGAACAACATCGTAACCGCAACTTTGCCGATGCGAACTCGGTATATCAGCAATTATTATGCAAATTTCCAAACGATACTTTTCTTTTAAACAATCTAGGTGTACTTGAAACTCAGAGAGGCAATCCGGAATCGGCCTTTAATTATTTTTCTCGAATTTTAACAATCAATCCAAACTTGCCAGACGTTTACAGCAGCATCGCATACTGCATGCTGCAATGGCGTCGTTTTTCCGAAGCGTTAACTTTTATAAATAAAGCAATCTCTTTACAACCACACTGCGTTGAAAGCCATTTTCTGCGAGGTGTGGTTTTCATGAAATTATTCGATTGGGAGAAAGCGGTTATTTGCTTAACCAAAGTGCTGTCCTTAAAGTCAGACCATTTTTTAGCTTGGCATAATCGTGGTTTAGCGCTTAGAGAATTACGGCAATTCCAAGCGTCAATAACGAGCTTTAAACAGGCGTTGGCTATCAATCCAGATTATGCGGGAACTCACTTCCATTGCGCAATCTCATTGATGTCATTATCGGATCACCGGCAAGCACTAGCCTATTTAGATCGAGCCATACAATTAAAACCGGATTATGCTGATGCATATGTTAACAGAGGTACTTGCCATTTTGAAATGCAAGAATTTATTGCGGCATTGGCCTGTTACGATAAAGCGATTTCTCTAAACCCTAACTTTGCGGAAGCTTATCTTAACCGTGGAGGGGCGTTAAAGTTTTTGAATCAAAATGAAGCTTATCTGCGCAACTGTGACAAGGCTTTGGCTATCAAGCCTGATTTTGCCGAGGCCTACGTCCATAAAGGCGTGGCCCTCATGAATAGGCATAGTTTTGATCAAGCCGCCGTCTGTTTTGACCAAGCCATTTCACTAAAACCCGATTTGGCCAAGGCATATATAAATAAATCGCAATACCTTTTGATGCGCGGCGAATATGTTGAAGGATGGAAACTTTACGAATGGCGATGGCGGGATCCCTCCAGACCACCAGGTCGCAAATTTAAACAGCAATGCTGGCTAGGAGAGCAAAAAATCAACGATAAAGTGCTGTTAATTCATCCTGAGCAAGGATTGGGCGATTTTATTCAATGTTGCCGTTATTTGCCTTTGCTGGAAAAATTGGCTTACAAGATCATTGTAGAAGTACCTTCGCCTCTTGTCTCTATCATTTCCACTCTTACGGGTAATTTTATTATCGTGGAACAAGGCGATCCTTTACCGGACTTTGATATTCACTGCCCTATCATGAGCTTGCCGCTTGCCTTCAACACCACAGTCGCCACCATCCCCGCATCCGTGCCTTATCTTTATGCAAACGCCGATAAACGCAGGATTTGGCGAGAGCGTCTGGGTAATAAAACAAAGCCCAAGATCGGTTTGGTTTGGCAAGGTTCGACGATAA
Source organism: Methylomonas sp. (assembly GCA_050015235.1). Taxonomy (GTDB): domain Bacteria; phylum Pseudomonadota; class Gammaproteobacteria; order Methylococcales; family Methylomonadaceae; genus Methylomonas. The sequence goes on from JBEKBU010000026.1 coordinate 12,496, forward strand.
ACCCGAACGATTACAGTCGAAGTATTCCACTTGAGTTGTGGGAGCCGATACTGCAATTACCATTGGAATTTTATTCCCTGCAAAAAGAAGTCCATCAAAAGGATATAGAAACCTTAAGGCATTTCCGGCAAATCGTAACTTTCTTTGAAGAACTGAACGATTTTTCGGACACGGCGGCGCTAATAGCGGAAATGGACTTGGTAATCAGCGTGGATACTGCAGTAGCCCATTTAGCAGGCGCCTTGGCAAAACCTGTTTGGATATTGCTCCCCTTTACTCCAGATTTCCGTTGGGGGTTGGATAGCTCCATCAGTCCTTGGTATCCCACGGCAACGATGCTGAGACAATCCGCTAGCGGAGATTGGCCAAGAGTCATGGCCCAGCTTGTAGATCGGTTGGAAAAGTTGCTAAACGCACCTTCACCAAATTTAACACCATCGAACTTTACTGTATTACAATCAAACAACGTAGAAGAAAATTCAGCTCCGCCATATTTAATCTCTGTTTTCGAAAAAATTTCATCACAAAAAAACTGAGCTTCATAAAAGAAGAAACGAAAATCGCCACCAATATATTGGGCTACTTTTGGCTCATCGAAGGGTTTTGTCAATTTGCCAACGGGCGTGGTAAAGTTCGCCGAATTCCGAAGCGGGAAAGGCTCGTGTATCCGTTAAGGAAGTAGCCAACACTTCTATGGCGCCGGTCGAGAGTACAACTTTGATCAAACGTACCGACAGTTTTTGTCGATCAACGTTTGTCCTACGGCTTGAGCTTGGCGATGGGCCGCTTGAGAAACGGGGATAGTGACGACGGATTCGTTTAAGCCGGAGCGCTGGAAGTTTTTGACGAATTTCCACTGGCTGCAATCCATGCGAGCCAGAAACGGAATTTTACGCTGTTGAAGCAAGGTAAACAGCCAAGTCGCCGGGAAACCTCGATCCATGATTAGCAGATCCTGGGAGGTGAGCGCTGGCAATAACTGGGTGAGTAGTGCGGGATTACGGGGTCAGGTCTTTCATTGACACATTAGCCTGTGATTTTTATAATATCCCAACTATGGCAAGACAACTACGTATTGAATTGGCAGGCACCTTATATCACGTCACCTCGCGAGGCGACCGCCGCGAACCTATTTTCCTCCAGGATGCGGATCGTTTGGCATGGCTGTCCTTGCTGGGTGATATCTGCATGCGGTTTTATTGGGTATGTCACGCCTATCACCAGATGACGAATCATTATCATTTGGTGCTGAAGACGGCGGAGTGAAATTTGTCGCAAGGCATGCGGTAGCCCGCGTATCCACGATTATGCGAAACTAAATCGCGGGCAGGAAGGTTTACCGGATTACGCATCGATCGCGATTGTTTCACCGCATGTACCGGGAGGCTTGTCATTCTTTTGATTATACTTCGTTAGTGCGGGGCTACACTGGCTGATCATCAATTTGTGCTTAAGCATTATCCATCAACTGATAGTCGCAACATCGGCAATCCAGCCATCACGAAGCCAAGTTTGTAAAAACCCCGCCGCGCTGATAACGGTTTTTTCTTCGTCCAGCCATTCGCTCAACCCGGAACAGACCTCGGCAAAACATTGCCCTTGCAGAAACGCATCGAGCGCAAACGCCTCCTGAGCCGACAAGGAGCGGAATAAAAGTTTGAGCTGTTGCCGCCAGATTATCCAGGCTTGTAATTCGATATTCTCTATAAAATTCGGTAGCGTTTCTTGCCGATTCGATGCCTGCCAGACTTCCGGGGCGTTGTAATGCAAATCAAGGCGGCGAAGGGAGGGATGAAACTTTAGTGTTAGCGACGGCCAATGTGGCGGCTCTATGGCGGCTAAGCGGTTGTAATCGGCCAGAGTGCTTTCAGGCGCATCGAATGCTTCGCTTAGCGCCCACTCGAAAGCCGCCAGTTCCGCTATTCCAGCTTGCTCTAAATATGGCGGCGTTTTTGTCAGAAAGCCCGGTAAATGACGGCCAAACCAGCGAATGGAAAATTGATCGGATGGTGATGCATCGATATAGGCTCGGCACATGACATTGAAGCCCTCATCATCCAGCAAGTCCTGCAAGACTGGATAATCGGCGCCGAGCGCTTCAATCAAGCGTAAGCGATAGGCTTCGGTATAGACCGTAAAACGGTCCGCCGCTGAAGCTTGGCGGGTATCAACCACAAAATTTGGCGGCGTGTCCCGCAAGTGTAGTATTGCCGACTGAAACGCCTGTTGCAACTCGGATAAAGTGATAGCTTGATTGCTCATGCGGCTAACTCCAACGAATTAGCGATTTGTTTGGCCAGCTCAAGCTCGGCCAATAACTCGGCGAAAGGGGGGATATTGTCATCGCGCTCTATCATTGTGGAAATCGGCCCGAAACGGCGCAATGCCGCTTCATAAAGCATCCACACCGGATCGATTACCGTGTCGCCGTGATTATCGATAATGATATTGCCCAGGTTTAGATGGCCGGCAAGATGAAATTGTTGGACACGATTGACGGAAACATTGTTCAGGTAAGCAAGCGGATCGAACGCATGATTATGGGAGCTGACATAGATATTGTTGATGTCTAACAAAATCAGGCAGTCCGCGCTTTCCGCGACGGCGCTGAGGAATTCCCACTCGGTCATTTCGGAATGGGCGTAAGAGATATAGCTGGATACATTTTCCAGCAAAATTCTACGCCCCAGAAAGTCTTGCACGGTTTTGACGCGCTCCGCTACATGTTGCAAGGTTTCTTCGGTATACGGTAATGGCAAAAGATCGTGTAGATTAACGCCGTTAACGCCTGTCCAGCACAGATGGTCTGAAATCCAGGCGGGCTGAATACGTTCCGCCAAGGTTTTCACTTTGCGTAAATAGTCAAAATTCAAGCTATCGGCGCCGCCGATAGACAGAGAAACGCCATGCATGACCATCGGATAATCCGCACGAATGCTGTCGAGATAATACAGCGGCTTACCGCCGGGGACGAGAAAATTCTCGGTGATGACCTCAAACCAATCGACGGGCGGTTTATCGGTCAGGATAGTTTCATAATGGTTTGTGCGTAAACCCAAACCAAAGCCAAGATAAGGTAGATTTTCAATAACCGGCATCGACTCGTTCCATTTGGAGTTGTAAAAACGAAGGGGCGGTTCATACCGTCCCTTCGTCCGTAATAAGCCTATATTACATTGCCGGCGCCGGAAGAACTTTACCACCTTTTTCGGTGCATTCTTTTTGAGTCATAACGATGATGCCCTTACCCTTGCAAGCATTTTGGCCTTTACAAGCATTACTGGCGGTTTTACACTCGGATTGCCCTTTACAGGCGTTAATGCCGCCGCAACTTACTTTAGCTTCTTGCATAGCGCCTTGTTCAGCCGCCGCCACAGATCCGGACATAAATAACGCCGCTGCCGCCGTTGCTAATAACATGCCTTTTGTATTTTTTGAAGTACTCATAAGTTTTTCCTCAATTGACGTTGAAATGATAGTTATACACCGCGCGTGCTTCATGCTTAACGGCGCCTGCTCTTTAAAAGAGCTTTACTTTGCACGCCTTATGTTTAAGGCGTGCGCCCTCATCATCCGCAATCCTTACGTCCGATACTGGTTGGAAACAGCGGAATAAATCCAGCTTACTCCGCCACATAGAACCATTATTAACAGTTAGTCGAGAGAGCTAAGTATTCCTTACAATCCGATTTCAAATTTACAAACTTAGATGGGTTTCCGCCTTTAAAAATCTCAGATCACGCTGTAACAAAAGGTAAGACCTGATATTCTGTGACCCTAATATTCTAAATTGGCTGGAGGAAAAATCCGAATAAATTTTTTCGCCGTCTAGGGTGGGAATCGTTTTGAAGCCTAACATAAAACCTTGCTTAATTGTCGCGGAACTCTTGGCGCTTTTTATTTTGACCCCTTTGCTGTTGTTTGGCATGGGGGCAAGATTATGGATTTTTGCGGCTTTATGGGCGTTTGCGGGTTTTGCGGTGTTTATTCTGAATCGCAAGCCGGATTTTTCATTTCAAAAGCTTTGGCAAGGTCGGGGTTGGCCAAGCGCTGCTAAGCGCCGGGCGCTGTTACGCTTTGTGTTTTTAGCCTGCGTACTCACATTCTTAACGTATTTATTTTTACCGGACAAATTTTTTCGCTTTCCATTAGAGCATCCGCTACTCTGGCTCGCGGTCATGATGTTCTATCCTCTGTTGTCGGTAATCCCGCAAGAGTTGCTGTTTCGCTGTTTCTTTTTTATGCGCTATGGCGTTATTACGGGGGAAAAGTTCGGCGCCGTATTGATTAACGGTCTATTGTTCGGTTTCAGCCATATTACGCTCAATAATTGGATAGCGCCGGCCTTTAGCCTTTTAGTCGGCATTATTCTGGCGCACAGCTATTTACAACACCGCTCGCTGAAATGGGCGGTTGTCGAACATTCCCTTTACGGCTGCTGGGTATTCACCATCGGAATCGGCTGGTATTTCTTCACAGGTAACTGGCGGTTTTAAAATCATTATAATTTTGTAACTATTCACCAAGTGACTATACTTTCAAAAGCTTGCCGATTGCTGACCGCCCTGGCTTTTGGCGCCGGAGCGCCTGGCGGAGGTTTGGCCGGCATGGAGGCCGGGCGAAAGCTACACGGATGTATTCACGGCGTCCTTCGTCAGGCGCTCCGGCGTCAAAAGCCGGGTAGCTGACGCTAGTTGAAAATTCGCAGAATGGTTACATATTTTTTCATTTAGCTATAGGAGGAATCCATGCAAGACTCAATGGTTACAACCACATTTACCTTGCCGGGTTACAAAGTGGTTCGCAATATCGGCATTGTACGCGGCATCACCGTCCGCTCCCGCTCTATCGTTGGTAACTTCTTCGGGGGATTGCAATCGATTTTCGGAGGAAAAATTACAATTTACACCAGCTTATGCGAAAGCGCCCGATCCGAAGCTTACAATTTAATGTGCGAACACGCCATGCAGCACGGAGCCAACGCCATTATAGGCGTGCGGTACGGCGCCAATGATGTAATGGCGGGGCTTACCGAAGTGTTGTGTTACGGAACCGCGGTCGTCGCCGAGCAAGATAATCATGCTTAATCCCTGACGCGGAGGTTAAGAATGCAGCATGATTTCCGGCATCGGCTAGGCAATAACGCCGGATCGGTTTTATAGCCGTTTTTTTCGGCCGCCGTTGATATTGCTGGCGATAGTCGCCGAAGCAAACAGAGCGCTTGAGATTATAAACTCGCCGCTCATAAAGGCCATTACCCCGGTGATGATCGCCAATCCATTCAGTACGTCTTTTTGAAAGTCGTTCATGAGTTACTCCCGCTTACCGGCGGCCCCTGAATCCGAAACCAAACACCGGCATCGGTACAACAGGCGCCATTCCATATCCATAAGGCGCCGGCGTATATACAGCACAGCCGCTGATGGCTATAAAGCCGATAAAGATTACGATTTTAATGATGGATTTCATGGCTACCACCCGCTTCTATACGGGCCGTAAACCGGCGCTTGCTGTACGTAGCCATAGTTCATGGGCGGTTGTGCGTAATACGGTTGCGGAGGGACTACAACCGGAACCGGCATCGGCACATACCCGCCGCCGTAGTAACCGCCGTAATAATGATTGTAGCCGAATCTATTACCGTATCCATAGCCATTACCATATCCGTAATGCCCGTGGTGCTCGTGAGCAAATGCCGTTGACGTAAAGAACATACAAGCAATTGCTGCAATTTTGATATACCTGAACATGTTGCCTCCTTATGGCGTAAAGTGTTTAGATATCTTATATAGAGCATCAACCAGACCAACATTAAATCTGTAATAAATAACAATCAGTTAGATATTTATGCGTTAAATGCGCGCAAATAAAATTGGTTTATTTGAACCGAATTGGCGCTAAAATTTTGTTGAAAAGCAAATTTCAACCAGCTTCATCTACCCCATATAACCAAGGATTACCGCCGATGGCGGCGATATTATCGGTTACGGTTTGTTCGGTGGTAAAAGGGTAAAGATAGTTCGGGCCGCCCGCTTTCGGGCCCGTGCCTGACAGCCCGGCGCCGCCGAACGGCTGGACGCCGACGACAGCGCCTATCATATTTCGGTTAATGTAAATATTGCCGACCCGCGCATGCTGTTGTATGTATTGGACAGTGGTTTTGACGCGGCTATGCACGCCTAAGGTCAAGCCGTAACCGCTGACGTTGACGGCCTGAACGACTTGCTCCAATTCCGTGGGCGCATAACGGACGATGTGCAGTATCGGCCCAAACACCTCGGTTTCCAATACCGATAAGGCTGGGATTTCCGCCAAGGCCGGAGCAAAGAAATAGCCGTTTGCATGGTGTTCCAAAGGCAGTTGATAGAGTAGGGCGCCGCTGGTTTTTAATTTTTCGAGATGCGCGTCAAGTAAAGCCGCCGCGCGCCGGTCTATGAGCGGGCCTATGTCGACGCCGATGTCGGTGGGAGCGCCCACGCGTAATAATTGCATGGCGCCGATGATGCGGGCAATGATGTTGTCCGCCGTTTCTTCCGGCAGAAAGAGCGCCCGCAACGCGGAACAGCGTTGTCCGGCGCTATTGAACGCCGATTGAACGGCGTCGGCGACCAGCTGTTCTTCGTGCGCCGAAGTATCGGCAATCAGCACGTTTTGGCCGCCGGTTTCGGCGATGAAGGGAATTATCGCCGTGCGGCGGTTACCAAGCTGGCGGTTGATGATATGCGCGGTTTCACAGGAGCCGGTAAACGCCACGCCGGCTAAACGGCTATCCGCGAAAAGCTGTTGGCCCAGCGCGGCGCCGTCCCCCGGCAAAAAATGTAATACGTTTACCGGTATGCCGGCTTGATGGAGTAAACGCACGCAAGACATGGCCGTCAGGGATGTTTGTTCCGCCGGTTTGGCGATGACGGTATTACCGGCGGCCAGCGCCGCCGCAATTTGACCGATGAAAATTGAAATCGGAAAATTCCAGGGGCTGATACAGACAAACACGCCGCGCCCATAATGGCGTAAGCGGTTTTCTTCACCGGTAGGCCCCGGCATTTTTTTCGGTTCGGCAAACAACTCGGTTGCGGTAATCGCGTAATAGCGGCACAAGTCGATTGCCTCCCGTACTTCCGCCAGCGCGTCGGTTAGGGTCCGGCCGCCCTCCAGTATGGCTAGGGAAGCCAGCTCTATTCGATGCTGTTCCAATAAATTCGAGGCTGTCAGCAAATAATCGGCCCGCGTTTCGACCGCGCCTAATCGCCATTCCTTAAAAGCCAGCGATGCGCTGGCCAGCGCTTGTTCGGCGTTGGCGGCGGAACTATACACGGCATGGCCTACCAACTTCTCGGCGTCGAATGGTCTGTAAACGGGACGTTGTTCGCCCAGTATCGGTTGTCCGGCAATCAGCGGGCAGGCTCGCCAATATTGATTGGCGTAATGGTCCACTTCGCGTTGCAGTTGCTCGAGCAAGTCCAAGTCGCTCAAGTTGAGCCCCTGCGAATTTTTGCGCGCGCCGAATAGATTAGGCGGTAAAACCACCGGTTTTTCCGTCGGTTGTTGATTCGCCACCGGATCGCGAATTAATTGTTCGATGCTTATGGCGGGATTTTCAATCTGATTGACAAACGACGTATTGGCGCCGTTCTCCAACAGCCGTCTAACTAAATAGGGCAATAAATCCCGGTACTTTCCCACCGGCGCGTAAACACGGCAATTATAAGCCCGTTTCGACATAAGTTCGTCGTACAAGGCCGTTCCCATGCCATGCAGGCGTTGAAACTCGAAGCCGGGATGGCCTTGCCCGAAAACACAAAGGGCCGCAACAGTATGCGCATTATGGGTGGCGAATTGGGGATAAAAAACCGGCAAAGACAGTATCAGCCGGGCGCAAGCCAAATAGGAAATATCGGTAGCGGCTTTATCGGTAAATACCGGGTAATCGTCCCAACCGTTTTGTTGTCCGCGTTTAATCTCGGTATCCCAGTAAGCGCCTTTCACGAGCCGAATCGGAATGATGCGTTGCCGCGCTTCCGCCAAAACCGCCAGCCAGCGGATAACGGCTATTGCGCGTTTCTGATAAGCCTGCACGGCTAAACCAAGCCCCGGCCAACCATCCAGCGCCGGATCGGCGAATACGGCGGCGAATATATCCAGCGACATTTGCATCCTATCGGCCTCTTCCGCGTCCAAGGTGAGGGAAATATTGGCCTGGCGGGCGAGCTTTGCCAGCGTCAATAATTTTGCGCTGATTTCCGGAACGGCGGCGCCTTGCCGGAGGGGTTCATAACGGGCGCAAAGCGCCGATAATTTAATGGAAATGCCGGGATTGGCGAACAGTTCCCGGTTGCGGCCGCGCTCGGCCAGGGTCTCGATGGCGTGATAATAGGCTTGGTAATAACGGTAGGCGTCACTGGCGGTTAACGCCGCTTCGCCCAGCATATCGAATGAATAGCGGTAAGCCGGATGCTCCAAGGTTTGCTCCATGGCCGCTTCTATGTTTTCGGCGATTACGAACTGGCGCCCCAGTTGCCGCATGGCTTCCTGAACGGCTTTGCGTATCAAGGGCTGTCCCATGCGTCCCAGCAAGGCGTCGAATAGGCTCTGCTCATTTTGCCGTGTAGGCCTGATACGTTCTTCAAATCGGCCGGTCAGCAGTAGTGCGGATGTAGCAAGGTTGACCAGTGGAGAATCGCTATGCGACAGATGCCGACGCCAATCGGCGTCCGCCAGTTTTTCTTGTAAAAAAAGATTTTGAGTCCGGCTATCGGGTATGCGCAACAGGGCTTCGGCCATCCTCATCAACACGACGCCTTCTTCGCTGTCCAGGCCATATTCATGTAAAAACGCCAAGAACGGAGGAAAATGCTTGGCGCGAACCGCTGTAATCAGGCGCGCCGAATATTCGGCTATGATCTGTGGATCATAGTCGCCGATTATGCTGCGTAGATCGGTAAGCGCCTGTTGTTCGGGCATGATAAACGCTCGGTTAATCTGATTACGAAGCTCGGACAATCGGATTATGTAACTCATACCGGCAGCCTTTTGTTCGGATGTACTGGATCACATGAAGGCAACAATATAAAACAAAGACATCGATAGCCGGAAATGATTCCTGATTAATGGCGGCTGGCGCTTAACTTAAGGCGGCAATTATTATCAAACAAGATTTTACAGTATTATAAAACCGAACATAGGATGGGGCGAACGATGAATATTGTCAGCCCGGCTCTCCTTGAGCGGCAAAGGTCATAATTTTCCATGCGTACTCGATTAAAAATGGGCAAAAAATCAAGAAAACCAGAGGCGTCTTTAAGGCACATCGTTAACCAGGACGGGCGCTTTGAGGTTTTAGGCATGAATTGGCGTTCGTTCTGGCGGGAGCCTTACCATTTGTTGCTGACAATTCCCTGGAGCGGCTTTTTGCTGCTGATATCCTTGGGATATTTGGCGGTAAATCTGATGTTTGCGCTTGCCTATTGGGCCGGCGGCGATTGCATAGCCAACGCCCAGCCGGATTCATTTTCAGACAGGTTTTTCTTCAGCGTTCAGACCTTGGCTTCTATCGGTTACGGCTTCATGTACCCGAAAACTCTCTATGCGAACGCCATAGTCACTATCGAATCCATCGCCGGCCTCACGGGGATCGCCGTAATGACAGGGCTGTCGTTTGCCCGTTTTTCACGGCCGACGGCGCGTATTCTGTTTAGCAAAGTCGCGGTAATTACCATGCATAACAACGAGCCGACCTTGATATTTCGCGCGGCGAATCTACGGACTAACCAAATTCTGGAAGCGCGGATGCGCTGTTACCTATTCCGGGATGAAATTACCCTGGAAGGAAAAGCCATGCGCAGAATTTACGATCTGAAACTGGTTAGAAACCAGACGCCGAATTTTATGTTGACGTGGACCGCCATGCATCAGATCGATGAAAACAGTCCGATTTACGGCATGTCGCCTGAAGAGTGGATACGCAGCAGGGCATCGGTGACCATCAGTTTAAGCGGTATAGACGAAACCGTTGCGCAAATGGTTTACGCCCGGCACGTTTATACATCTAAGGATATTTTGACCAACAAACAATTTGCGGATGTGATTTTCCGTTCCGATGATGGAAACAGTTATATCGACTACCATTTTTTCCATGATGTCGAGTAAGGCTAGTTCGCTGGATGGTTTATTCAGGCTATGAAATTTCAAGTTATCTATTATGCGTGGCTAACGCGCCGTTACCGCTTCAGAATATCGCTCATGCGTATCAGGCGCCGCGCGGACAAGGACTGCCGCCGCTTGAAAGTCGAAGCGATTAATGGC
>JBEKBU010000027.1:0-22564 GCA_050015235.1 Methylomonas sp.
TATGCTGTCGCCGCAATAATTGTCGGTGAGATCCAATAAGCCCCGGATCAAGCGGATATAGGCATTTTTGCCGGCTTTTCTAAAATCCTGTTCAGGCGCGTTTCTTTTGACGACAAAACCGCCCTTGGCTCCGGTGGGAATAATCAATGCGTTTTTGCTTATTTGGGTTCGCATCAGATCCAGAATTTCGGTTCTAAAATCATCTATTCGATCGGACCACCGAATACCGCCGCGCGAAATTTTACCCCCCCGTAAATGAATACCTTCCATATCGACGCCATGCACATAAATTTCATATTGAGGCCTAGGGGCCGGCATATCGATAACGCCAAGGCTATCGATTTTTATCGCTATAAAGTAATCATTTTGAAAACGGCGCTGATGAAAATTGCTTCTGACTGTCGCATCGATCAGATTAAAGAAAATACGCAATATGCGGTCGTCATTGATGCTTTTGACCGACGCCATTTTTTCCAGCAATTGCAAACGCAGGGAAAATAGAACCTGTTCTTCCCGGACTAAAGGATCCTCCCAATCGGCATTGGGTCTGAAGCGCGCTTCGAAGTAATTAAACAGACTCCCGGCAACCTGCGGATTACCAATCAAGGCGTTATGAATGCTGGCTTTTGAAGTCCGATGATCCAGTTGCAAATAATAGTTTCGATAAGTGCGCAGGACATCGCAATCTTGCCAGCTCATGCCCGTCAAAATCACCAATTTATTGAGCGCGTCATTTTCCAGACGCCCAGCCATAACCAGTTGAATGATTTCCAGCAACTGTTTTCTAAACTGGCTAAAAGGAACAATGTTATTGCTGGAAGATTTAATAGTGAAACTTTTAATGGTTACAGGAATGCCTTCGATCACAAAGCTGAACTGTACTTGATCCATGACGCGCAAATTCACATTCTCGAGTACCGGAATGAATTCGTCCAGATAATGCTCTTCCTGACTGTAAAAATGCAACCGATATTGCGGATGATTTGCGTCGGGTTTGAGCAAACTGACGCTTTGTTGATTGGAAGTTACTACTTGCTCCAAATGCAAAATATCATTTAGAGCATGGCGTGGAGAAATCAGCGCCTGATAATCCAGCGAAAATAAATCAGAGTATTTTCTCAGCAAGGATAATCCCTTCCGTGGCCCCAGGGCTCTTTCGGAGATCGTTTTCAGGGTTTCCAGCCATGATTTAGTCTGTTTATGCATATTCCCCAATCTCTCGATCATGATTCGCTTGATCTGTTATCAAAATAAAGATTAATAGTAACTATTCACCGAGTAACTAAACTTGCAAATGCTTTCCTATAGCTGACCGGGTTGCTGACGCTAGCTTAAAATTAGCTGAATAGTTACGATTAATAAAGGTATTTGACAATTTCCAATACGTTTTCAGAGTCATTTCGCGTATAGGTAACCGAATCCATCATCGAACGGATAAAAAAAAGCCCCATGCCGCTTTCTTCTGGATTATCGAAATCCGGTTCGGGTACTGTATTCAAATCGAAGCCTTGACCATGATCATATACTTTTATTTTTAGCGCATTTTCGGACAGATTTATGGAAATTCTGACCATATCCTTATGGTCGCCATCGTTGGCGTGTTTAATGACATTCGCCGTGGCTTCGGTTAAAACCAGATTTAACTGATACGCCAGGGCCTCCCTATCGCCGGAATAACTATCCAGCTCCCTGGCTACCCGTTCGCCAATGCTACCGATTAAATCCAAGTATTTGGTATGCGTTGGAATAACAACATCTACTTGTATAATTGATGAGCACATAATTAATCTCTTAAATTAGTCATCTGAAACTTCATTGACATTGGCGTAAATTTCGAATACTCGATTTAGCCTGGTTAATTCAAACATTGAGAGTACTTGCTGCTGTATATTGGTCAACGCAAACCTTCCGGATTTCGCTACCGTATTCTTGTGGCCGGACAATAAAGCCCCCAAGCCGGAACTGTCTATAAAGCGTACATGCTCCAATTGAACAATGATATGGTTTTCGCCTCCATCTATCATCCGTAGAATATATTCCTTTAGCTCGGCGGAATTGTGCGCGTCTATCCTTTCATCCTGTATGGTCAGAACATTAAAATCACCATTTTTTTTTGTATTTATATTCATTGTCAATTTTTATAAAAAACCATTTAAAATAAACTAATGAGGTGGACGGTTTAAGTATCCATTCATAATTAGTCACGCCCAGAGAATTCGGCAATGGCAAATTAACATAGTTCAGCGGCAATGGGGTTTTTTCATGCCTTTTAATATCGAGCATCTCAAATTCAATCTGCTGATCATCAGATTCGAACAGTCCGATGAATCGTTTTCGCCCAGGATAGTTGGAGCCAATAGTTCCGCCAGGAATCTATTAGGCTACGCTGAACAAGAGCTTATCGATCAACCGCTTGATTTGATTTTAACGTCCGGAGCATCATCATCTTGGCGGGCCGAGCTGGCGAACGTGGCCAACTCAAATACCCATCACTGTTTCGAAGCGGAAGTCATCACCAAACAGCGGAAACATTATCAGGCCCTGCTTTCCATTTCCGATTCGCCTGAGCGGAGTGCGATAGGCGCTGAATGTATTTTATTGATACAAACCATAAACGCAGATATCACTGAATGCAAGGCGATCGAATCGGCGCTGGCTGAAAGTGAGGAACGTTTCCGGCAAATGGCGGAATTGTCCGGAGAATGGTTATGGGAACAGGATCCGGAAGGCTATTACCAATATAGCAGTATCGCCGTCAACCAGATACTGGGATTTAGCCAGGCGCAAATCGTCGGCAAACATTACACGGAATTATTAACGGCTCAAGACAAACAGACCCAGATCGGTTTCTCCAACAGCCAACAGCCGTTTCACGCATTGATCAATCATTATCGGCATAGAGACGGACACTTGGTCATCACCGAATCGACAGGCTTACCGATAGTGTCCGGTCAGGGAAAATTGTTGAAATGGCGTGGCGTCGATCGCGATATAACCGCTAAAATGCAATTTCAAAACGCGCTGATCGAATCGGAAAAGCGCACCCGGCTGATTATTGAAAGCTCGATCAACGCCATCATCATTATGGACTCATACGGCATCATTACCGATTGGAATCAACGAGCGGAGGAGATGTTCGGCTGGCTGGCGAAAGAGGCGATCGGTCAGCGCCTGGATGAACTAATCATGCCAGTGCGCTTTCAGAATGACCATCGGCAAGGCATGCGCGCCTTTTTAGAAACCGGCGCCGGCCCGATCTTAAATCGGCAAATCGAGCTTATCGCCAGACGGCGAAATGGCGCCGAGTTTCCGGTCGAGGTCAGCGTATCGCCCTTAAAACTTGGCAACGCCTATATCTTCAGCGGTTTCGTTCACGATATTTCCGGTCGTAAGGCGGCCGAGCTGCAAATTCGTCAGGCTCAAGTTGACTTGGCGGTTGCGCGGAACGAAATCAAAATAGCCCAACAAATCCAGGCTAATTTATTACCCGCGTCCCCTATCAAAACCGATAATTTCGAAATCACCGGGTTTTGTTTGCCGGCCGATAGGGTCGGCGGCGATTACTATGATTATTTCTACCGCGATGAGACGCATTTGGACATCGTCATTGCCGATGTGTCGGGCCATTCGATCGGTCCGGCGCTGTTCATGGTCGAAACGCGTAGCGCATTACGCGTACAAACCAGTCCGGAAGTGACGCCCGCGAAATCCTTGGCCGCATTGAACGATTTTCTGTTTGACGATTTGAATCATGCCGATTACTTCATCACCTTGTTCTACATGCAGATTGATCTGGTCCGGCGACAGTTGATTTACGCCAATGCCGGACATCCGCCGCCGCTATTGTTCAATCGATCGCAAACGCAATTTACCGAACTGGATGCCGATGGCTTGATTGTTGGTATCCGGCAAGAAGTCCGGTTTGAAGAAAAAAAAGTCCAGTTGGCGGATGGTGATGTCATTTTGTTTTACACCGACGGCTTGATCGAGGCGGAGAATCACGATCTGGAGTTTTTTGGGCTAGAGCGCGTCAAGACTATTTTTCTTGAGCATGCGTTTGAAAAGCCGCAAGCGATTATTGATGCAATATTTGCAGCCTTACGGCAGTTTTGTCAAAGCAAGAGTTTTAAAGACGATATTACATTAATGGTTTTTAAATGGCGGTGAATCCATTACTGATTAAATAATGAACCGTATCCAGTTTAATCCGGATATGCTTCAGTGATTCCGAATTGTCCGTATTGAATAAAGAGTTTGTAACTATTCAGCGAGTGACTAAACTTTCGAAAGCTTACCGATAGCTGACCACCTTGGCTTTTGGCGCCGGAGCGCCTGGCGGAGGTTTGACCGGCATGGAGGCCGGGCTTAAAGCTACATGGATGTATTTACAGCGTCCTCCGCCAGGCGCTCCGGCGTCAAAAGCCGAGCAGCTGACGCTAACTTAAAATTCCCTGAATAGTTACAAGAGTTTTACATATCCATCAGCGAAGGCGGGCCGATTGTCGTTACTGGGTTTGCGCGATGAGGGGTTAAACAATATCCTGGCTTTTCAAATACTCTTCATAATCGCCTTGGTAATCTATAACGCCATGCGGCGTTAATTCAATGACTCGCGTTGCCAGAGACGATACAAACTCGCGATCATGACTTACAAAAATCAATGTCCCAGGGTAGCTTTCCAGAGCCGTGTTGAGCGACTCAATCGATTCCATATCCAGATGGTTGGTGGGCTCATCCATGAGCATGATATTGGTTTTTTGCAGCATCAATTTGCCGAATATCATCCTGCCTTGTTCGCCACCCGATAGTACTTTGACGGATTTGTGTATCTCATCCTGAGAAAATAACAACCGCCCCAGAGTGCCGCGAATCGCCTGATCGTCATCGGATTCCTTACGCCATTGCCCCATCCATTCAACCAGTGATAAGTCTTTTGCAAAGCTTTCGGCATGATCCTGGGCAAAATAGCCGACTTCCACGTTTTCCGACCATTTCACGATGCCGGCGTCGGGAGTTAAATCGCCCGCCAAGGTTTTTAACAGGGTTGATTTGCCTATCCCGTTAGGACCGATCACCGCCACGCGTTCGCCAACCGCGATCATTAAATTCAAGTCTTTAAATAATGGCGTCCCGCCATACCCTTTTGTGAGATCCTGTACTTCCAGTACAACACGATAAAGCTTTTTGGTTTGATCGAAACGAATGAAGGGATTGACCCGACTGGACGGCTTGACTTCATCCAACTGGATTTTTTCAATCTGCTTGGCCCGCGAGGTGGCCTGTTTGGCTTTTGAGGCATTGGCGGAAAATCGGCTAACGAATGTCTGTAACTCGGCTATCTTGGCTTTCTTCTTGGTATTGCTCGCTAACAAACTATCCCGTACAGTGGTTACGGCGATCATGTATTCGTCATAATTGCCGGGGTAAACCCGTAATTCGCCGTAATCGAGGTCGGCCATGTGGGTGCATACACTGTTAAGAAAATGGCGGTCGTGCGAAATGATCACCATGGTTGATTCCCGTTCGTTAAGAATGTTTTCCAGCCAGCGAATGGTATTGATGTCCAGGTTGTTGGTCGGTTCGTCGAGCAACATGATGTCGGGATCGGCGAACAACACTTGCGCCAGCAGCACCCTTAATTTCCAGCCCGGCGCAACCGCGGACATCGGGCCGTCGTGTTGTTCTAACGGAATATCCAGACCCAGCAACAGTTCGCCGGCGCGGGACTCGGCAGTGTAGCCATCCATTTCCGCAAATTCAACTTCCAGTTCCGCGACGCGCATGCCTTCTTCTTCGGACATTTCCGGCAATGCATAAATTCGGTCGCGCTCCTGCTTTACCTGCCACAATTCCTTGTGCCCCATGATTACCGTATCCAGGACACGGTATTCTTCATAAGCAAATTGATCCTGACGCAACACGCCGATGCGTTCGTTTGGCGTCGTGCCGACATTGCCCGCGGACGGCTCCAAATCGCCGCTGAGGATTTTCATGAAGGTAGATTTGCCGCAGCCGTTGGCCCCAATCAAACCAAAACGAATGCCGTTACCAAATTTGACTGAAATATTTTCAAACAAGGGCTTTGCCCCAAATTGCATGGTGATGTTAGAGGTTGAGATCACGAAAATTTCCGATAGATTATGGGGAAGGCAAAGCCTAAGATACCCTTTAAAAAAGTGAGGCGTAATTTTATCAGAGTTGATACGCCGATCCTTTTAAGTTGTTGTCTTCAGGCGCTCAAGTTAAAAGTTCCAGTAGTATTTTGGGGTATTAGCTTTAAGACCAAATTTTCCGACACCGGTAAAATTTTATTTTAGCTGTTACCAGGAAAGTCTCCAGTTAGCTGGGTGTAATATTGGCGAAACGGTCTGAGGAATTTGGCGCATTTTGCTGTTATGATGATAATCGCGTTCACCAGTCGGGGAAAAAACGATGCAAGTAACATTAAAAAATACCTGATCAATATATGCAAGCGCTAAATCAAAGTCAAACAACTCAACAAATAAAGCTATATTTGGCTTTGCTTATGTTTCAATCGGGCCAATTATCCCGATGTGCGGCATGTGAATTTGCCGGGGTGGATATTTACGATTTAGTATGCTAATTCAGCCCAGACGCTTTTAAACGTAAATAAAAGCTCGAAAGCGCCTCCCCGGATCGAACAACAAGCTTTTAATAATATGCCCTATCGCAAGATTGCCGCCGAATTTAATTTTAGCCGCCGCCGCTTTCTATACTTGGCCGCTGGCGGCTTAATGGGCGTTGCTCAACCGTCCTCGGCAGCCTTATTAAAATTAGCCAATCCTTGTCTCGATCCTAAGGATACGCCGCGCACCGATCTGGAAAGCCGCGCTTGGGAAGGGATTAACCCGGCCGATTGGTGGGATAGTCATACCCATATCGTGGGTTCCGGCGATGGCGGCAGCGGGATATACATCAGCCCGGATATGAACGCGCCGTTTTTGCATCCCTGGCAAACCTTGCAACACTGGTTTTACGCCAACGCCGCCTGTACCGGCGCTTACGGCGGGCAGGACATCGCGTTTGTCAATCGTCTGCTGGCGCTGATGGCGGCTATGCCGGTGGGGGCAAAAGTAATGTTGCTGGCTTTAGATAAGGTATATACAACCGATGGCGATTTCGATCCGGCCCACACGGCTTTTTTCGTTCCCAACGGTTACGCTAAAAGCTTGGCGAAACGCTATCCGCAATATTTCGAATGGGTAGCCAGCATCCATCCGTATCGCCGCGATTGCGTGGCTGAACTTGAGCAAGCCGCCGCCGGCGGCGCTCGGGCCATCAAATGGCTGCCTCCGGTGATGGGCATAGATCCGCAGTCGCCGCTATGCGATAATTTCTACCGCGCCGCCGCCGGTTTGAATATGCCGATTATCAGTCACGGCGGCGAAGAAGGCGCCGTGCATGGCGCCAACCGATCCGAGTACGGAAATCCTTTACGCATGCAACGGGCGCTGGATTCGGGAGTTAAAGTGGTTATTGCGCATTGCGCCAGCCTGGGCATGGAGGTGGACGATCAAGGCCGCAAAGTCCGGAGCTTCGATGTTTTTGCCGGCATGATGGCGCAAAATCAATGGCGAGACCGGCTGTACGGCGATATTTCCTCGATACTGTTACGTAACCATGATAGTGAAGTGATTAAAACCCTGCTTACCGAAACCGCCTGGCAGACTAGGCTGGTAAACGGCTCCGATTATCCTTTAACCGGCGTATTACCGCTTACTTCGCCGGCCGCTTTATGCAAGTCCGGTTTTTTTCCGGAAGACTATATACCGGCCTTAGCGGCTTTACAAGATTATCATCCCTTCCGCTTTGATTTTGTCCTCAAGCGTTGTTTATTATGGCGGGGGCGGCGTTTTGCCGATAGCGTATTCGCCACGCGGCGGGTATTTGAAAATAAAGAACGGGCTTAACCGAGCTCTTTTTAATGGGTTGTAAGCGGGTAGCGTCATAATGAAAAAAAATAATCAGCCGCAATTAACCTCGGTTTGGCGGCAAATTCCCAAACAGGTTTGGGCGCTGGGTTTTGTCAGTTTGTTAATGGATGTCTCTTCGGAGATGACGCATAGTCTGTTGCCTTTATTTCTGGCCGGCGTTTTAGGCGCCGATGCGTTAAGCATCGGTTTAATCGAAGGGGCGGCTGAAGCGACCGCTTTGATTGTCAAAGTGTTTTCCGGCGTAATCAGCGATTATCTCGGTAAACGTAAAGAATTGGCGTTATTGGGTTATGGTTTAAGCGCGTTGACGAAACCGTTGTTTGCCGTGGCGACCGCCAGCAGCGTGGTGTTAACCGCCAGATTGCTGGACAGAATAGGTAAAGGCATACGCGGAGCTCCCCGCGACGCACTGGTCGCCGATGTGACGCCGCCGGAAATTCGCGGCGCGGCGTTCGGTTTACGTCAATCTTTGGATACGGTAGGCGCATTTTTAGGGCCTTTGCTGGCTACCGGACTCATGTTGCTGTGGCATGACGATTTTCGGGCGGTGTTTGCGGTGGCGGTTATACCAGCCCTGCTGGCGGTAGCGGTATTGGGATTCTGGGTTAAGGAGCCGCCGGCGCCGGCAAGTGAAAAACGCCGCAACCCGATAAGCGGCGAAAATTTAAAACGTTTGGGAAAAACATACTGGTTGGTAGTGGAAATCGGCGCCGTATTTACGCTGGCCCGTTTTAGCGAGGCGTTTCTGGTGTTACGCGCCCAGCAAAGCGGCATACCGATAGCCATGGTTCCCATGGTCATGGTGGCCATGAATATTGTTTACGCCGCCGCCGCCTACCCGTTCGGCAAATTATCGGATAGAATAAGCCGCAATCATTTACTGATCGGCAGCTTGCTGGTTTTGATACTGGCCGATCTGCTGTTAGCCGCGAGCCGTAATTGGGGGATAATCTTTGCCGGCGTTATGTTGTGGGGCGCGCATATGGGTATGAGCCAAGGTTTGTTCGCAAAAATGGTCTCTGATACCACGCCCCAAGATTTACGCGGAACCGCGTTCGGCTTTTTTAATTTAGTCTCCGGCGTCGCCATGCTGTTAGCCAGCGTGCTGGCCGGATTTTTGTGGGACGCTTACGGGGCCGAATTCACTTTTTATTGCGGCGCCGGACTTTGCGTTTTGACTTTGGCTTTATTGTTCATGCGCAATAGAGCCGCGCCGGCATAAATACCGAACCTGGGCCGGTTAAAACAGAATTGACCGGCGGCTGACATATAAGATATAAAGTCCCGGAATCTGCTTATCCTACACTCAGGAACATCCTATGCGTTTGAAGAAAATGACCGTTATTGCCGCCGCTCTGTTCTCATTATTGCCAAATGCAGGCCCAGCGGCGAACAAAGGCTTGGATAATATTGAACATATTATTGTTATTTACCTGGAAAACCGCAGTTTTGACAGCCTGTACGGCAAGTTTCCCGGCGCCAACGGCTTGGCCGCCGCCAAGCAGGCTCCGTTACAAATTGATGAATTCGGCCGGCCTTACAAAACTTTGCCGCCGGCTCCGGATTTTAACGATAGCCATTTCCCGGCCGATTTGCCCAATCAATCTTTCAATATTGCCGAATACGTGAAACCGGATCAGAAACATACGGATTTAACGCACAGTTTTTTTATACATCAAATGCAAATAGACGGCGGTCGGAACGACCGGTTTGCGCAATTGTCCTCCGGAGGCGAATTGAGTAAAGGCTATTATGATGTGAAGGGCACGGCAATGTGGAATTACGCCAAGGAATTTACGCTGGCGGATAATTTTTTTCAAGCGGCTTTCGGCGGTTCGTTTATTAATCATCAATGGCTGATTTGCGCTTGTACCCCGGAGTTTAAAGACGCGCCCGACGATTTAAAGAAATGGAAAACCGATCCGTTCACCGCTAAGCCGCTCAGCGAACCCACCGTCACCAGGGACGGCTTTGCGGTCAACACCGTGCAGCCTACCAATCCGCCCTATGATAAAACACATCCCGATAACCGTCTGCCGCCTTTGACGAATCCGACGATCGGTGATAGGCTGACCGAAAAAGGCGTATCCTGGGCTTGGTACTCCGGCGGTTGGGATAATGCCGTCGCCGGTATCGACAACGGCGAGAACTTTCAATATCACCACCAACCATTTGTATTTTACGCCAACTATGCGCCCGATACGCAAGCGCGCGCCGAACATTTGCTGGATAGAAGCCGGCTACTAACGGATTTAAACGGTAACTTTCCGCAAGTGGCTTTTTATAAACCGGTAGGCGCAAAAAACGAGCATCCGGGGTATTCCACTATATTGGCGGCAGACCAGGAAGTGCGAGAAATCGTCGAAGCTATACGCAATAGCCCGATATGGCCGAGCGCGGCTATTATTATTACTTCCGATGAATACGGCGGTTTTTGGGACCATGTCGCTCCGCCGGTGGTAGACCGCTGGGGGCCTGGAACCCGGATCCCGGCGATTATCATTTCGCCCTACGCCAAGAAAGGTTATGTCGATCATAGCCAATATGACACCACTTCCATTCTAAAACTGATCGAAACCCGGTTTAATATTGAGCCATTGAGCGACCGGGATGCGAAAGCGAATGATATGACCAAGGCGTTCAAATTTAACTGAAACTATCCCTGACCAGTGTATGGTATACGCTTTGCGCAAAACCCGCCTCCAGTTTCGGCGCTTCCGGGTCGTTGGCGTTGCTCGTCCCGCCGGCGCCTTTTACCGCTTCGATGCTTTGCGCATCGCCTGGTCTATAAACTCCGGCCACCGAAATGCCGTGTTCCGGAGTAATCAGACTATAGCAGGCATTTAACCAGCGCGGTTCCGGCAAGGGGAGCCCGTTGAGCAAACTCACCACGGCCCGTGCGCAGTTTTTGGCTTCCGAATTTGCAGCGAATGCGGATTTGGGTATGGGCGCGTAATTGGCGGCGTCGCCGATAATATGGATAAATTCCTGAAATTTGGAGCGGCTGGTCATGGGGTCGACCGGGCACCAGCCGCTAGCGTCGCATAATCCGCTGCGCCTGGCGATTGCCGCCGCTTGTTGCGGAGGAATTATATTCAGCACCTGCGCTTTAATTTTATCGCCGAAGTAGGTTTCCAGCGCGCCGGTTTTAGCGTCTAGTCTTTGGAGCGGATCGTCGGCTATGGAGCGCCATTCGATTAAACTTTTTGCGGAGCCGTATCCAAAATGTTTTGCCCAGCCAGCTTCAAACAGCTTTTGTTTGGAAAATGCCGTTTTGGCGTCCAGAATAATTAATTTGGATTTAGGTTTATGTTTTTTCAACCAGTACGCCATCATGCTGGCGCGCTCATACGGGCCGGGCGGGCAACGGTAGGGGTCGGCCGGCGCGTATATCACCGCGACATCGCCATCGGCCATGGCCTGCATTTGTTGTTGCAACAGCAGAGTTTGCGGCCCTGCTTGCCAGGCGTGCGGATAAATCCGCGCGCTGTCCTGATTGTAACCGGGCAGTGCGTCCCAGATAAAATCAATACCCGGCGACAATACCAGCCGGTCGTAATACAGGTTTTGCCGGTTTCCCAGGAGCAGCCGGCGTCGTTCGGTATCGATGTCGGACACATGATCGGTAATAATGTCGATCCCATACCGGTTGCCGATGGCTTGGTAATCAATGCTCAGTTGCGCCATGGTTATCATATCGGCGAATAGCCAATTACTGGCCGGGCAAGTGATATAGCTAGCCTTGGGTTCGATCAGCGTAACGTGTATGCCGGCGTCCAGCAGACGGATATATTTAGCGGCCGTCGCCCCGGCAAAACCGCCGCCAATGACAGCCACCCGGGCGCCGGTTTTACGCTGCGCCATGATTCCCGCGCAACCGTGCAGCGCCGCCGCGCCGATGCAGACGCCCGCCCATTGCAAAAAACGTCTGCGGGCGCCAACGGCCATTTAATGCTTGCCTAAATAGTCCGCTAACTTTTGCAATTCCTGATCGCTATAGCCTTTGGCTAGGCGCGGCATTATAGTGGCGGCTAGTCTATCGTATTTAAAATCCAGCAATTTTTGGCTTATTTGCGCCGCGGTTAAATTATCCAACGCCGGAACCGCTGCTTGCGCCGTTTGCGGCGCATGACAATTGAGGCACATAAAAGCCATGATTTGCGTGTCGGCGTCCGCCGGGCAATTTTTGCTAATCAGCCCGGCCGCTAAAAATATGCTTAATCGCTTCATTTGGGCGAAAACCGGAATTTTTGCCTAACCATCTCATATAGCAGTATGCCGGCGGCTACCGAGACATTGAGGCTTTCGACCGTGCCGGTCATGGGTATTTTTACCAGAAAATCACAATGCTGGCGGGTAAGTTGCCGCATGCCGCCTCCTTCCCCGCCCATGACCAGAGCCAGAGGCATATCCAGATTTGTTTCATAAACGCTTTGCTCCGCTTCGCCCGCCGCGCCAACTATCCAAATGTTTTGAGTTTTAAGCCAACGCAAAATTCTGGCTAAATTAGTAATCTGATAAACGGGCACCGTTTCGGCCGCGCCGCTGGCCACTTTGCAGACCGTAGGCGTAATGGCGGCTGAATTATCCTTGGTGACAATAACGCCATGCACTCCGGCGGCGGCGGCGGTTCTTAAACAGGCGCCTAAATTATGCGGGTCTTGCACTTGATCCAGTATCAAAAAAAAAGCCGTGTCGGTCAGGTTTTCAACGGCTTGTTTCAATTGATCTTCAGTACGCATGGCCGGTAATTCCACGGAAATTACTATGCCTTGATGATTTTTGCCGTCGGCCAATTTATCCAGTTTTTTACGATCCGATTTTTCCGGATTGACGCCTAAGACTTTAAGTTCTTCCAGGACTTGTTTAAGACGCGCGTCTTGCCGTTGTTCATCTATGTAAACGCGCCGGATTTTTTGCGGAGAATATTCTAAAGCGGCCTGTACAGCGTGGATGCCGAATAACTGCGTAATCATTTTTTACGTTTGCTTTTAGCCGCCGGTTTATCTTTGGCCGATTTAGCTTTTGTCGCCGTTGTGTTGACGCTGTTTTTGTCTTTAGCTTTTGTCGATTTAGCCGATTTTTTTGATTTTGCGGATTTTTGGCCGTCTTGCAATAATTCAAAATCGATTTTTTTATCATCGAGGTTGACGCGCACTACTCTGACAAGCACCGCATCGCCCAGACGATAGCGCAAACCCGTGCGTTCGCCGTAGAGTTGGTGGCTGACAGCGTCGAAATTAAAATAATCTTGTTGTAAAGAGGCGATATGCACCAATCCTTCAACAAAAATGGATTGTAATTCCACGAAAAAACCGAAGCCGGTTACGGCCGAAATAATACCGGCAAACT
This sequence comes from Methylomonas sp., assembly GCA_050015235.1. GTDB lineage: Bacteria > Pseudomonadota > Gammaproteobacteria > Methylococcales > Methylomonadaceae > Methylomonas. The sequence goes on from JBEKBU010000027.1 coordinate 13,308, forward strand.
CCTGGCCGATTTTATCCATCATATATTCGCATTTCAGCCAATTAATAACGTCGCGGGTTGCTTCATCGGCCCGGCGTTCATTGGCGGAGCAATGTTCGCCAAGCAGCACCATATCGTTAAAATTATAAGAAAAGCCGGCTACCGATTGCTTGGACAGACTATGCCGAATCGCTCTATGCACTAATAAATCCGGATAACGGCGGATAGGCGAAGTAAAATGCGCATAAGCCTCCAATGCTAAACCGAAATGGCCAACATTTTCCGGGCTGTAAACGGCCTGCGACATTGAGCGCAGCAATACGGTTTGAATTAGATGAGCATCCTGACGCTGCTTTACCGAATCCAACAGATGCATATAATCCAAAGGGCGCGGATTATTGCCGCCGCCCAGATGCAGGCCTAGTTCACTTAGAAAGGTTTTCAGGCTTAGCAATTTTTCGCTGCCCGGCCCATTGTGAATACGCAATAGACGCGGCATTTTCAGCCGGTTTAAAAATTTGGCCGCCGCCGTATTGGCGGCAATCATGAATTCTTCGATCAATTTGTGCGCATCATTGCGCACTACCGGCACGATTTGTTCGATTTTTCTGTTAGCGCCAAACACGATGCGGGTTTCCTGGGTATCGAAATCCAGAGCGCCGCGTAATTCGCGTTGGGAGCGTACCGCTTTGTACAAATCATATAAATTTTGCAAATGCGGCATTAGCTGCGCATTTATTTTTATCAGGCGTTGGTCGCCCTCTACCAGCATTTTGGCGACATCGGTATATGTCAGCCGGGCGTGTGAGCGCATAACCGCTTCAAAAAAGCGCGAACGCGTAACGACGCCATCTTGATTGATCAGCATTTCACAAACCATGCATAAACGGTCTACGTGCGGATTTAGCGAACATAAGCCGTTAGATAATATCTCCGGCAGCATGGGTATGACTTTTTCCGGAAAATACACCGAGGTGCTGCGGTTTTTGGCTTCCGCATCCAAGGCCGTTCCAACCTGTACATAGTGGGATACATCCGCGATAGCGACCAGTAGTTTCCAGCCTTTCTCGGTTTTTTGAGCATATACGGCGTCATCAAAATCCCGCGCATCTTCGCCGTCTATTGTTACCAGCGGCAGTTTGCGGATGTCTAGACGATTTTGTTTGGCGGTCTCCGGCACTTCCGGCTGCATGCCGGAAATTTCCTTCAGAACGGCGTTAGGCCAAACGTTGGGTAATTCATAGGAACGGATGGCCATTTCGATTTCCATGCCGGGGGCCATATGCAATCCCAGTATTTCGGTGACTTTTCCCAGCGGCTGACAATGGGCGGTCGCCTGTTGAACGATTTCCACCACCACGATTTGGCCGTTTTTGGCGCCGCCGATATCTTCCTTGGCGATCAAAACTTCGTGATTAATTTTTTTATTGTCCGGCACTACATAAGCTACATGCCCTTCGATATAGAAACGCCCGACAATCTGATGGGTATTGTGTTCGAGGATTTCCTCCACCACCGCCTCCCGGCGGCCTTTGCGGTCTATGCCGGATACTCTCGCCCTGATGCGGTCATTGTGCATGAGGGTTTTCATAGCCCGCGGCGAAATGTATAAATCGTCCGTGCCGTCATCCGGTTTTAAAAAGCCGAATCCGTCCGGATGCCCTAAAACCCGGCCGGCGATGCCCTGGCGGCCGTTATCAATGAAATATTTTTGCCTGCTGTTGAATATTAATTGCCCGTCCCGCTCCATTGCCCTAAGCCGCCGCCGCAAAGCCTCCAGTTCATCGGGAGTTTCCAGAGCGAACTGTTCGGCAATTTGCTGCCGTCTAAGAGGTTTGCCGATTTGCTGAATCAACTGCAAAATCAGCTCTCGGCTAGGAATAGGGTGTTCGTATTTTTCAGCTTCGCGCTGTGCGTAAGGGTCCTGCAGATTTTTGAAATCAGAATCCTGATTTTTGCTGGGCGTCATTTAATATTTATAAAAAGTTCTAGCCGGCTAAGGAATTTAGGGATATCTATCATTTCGGTGAAATAGTTAATGCGCCGATACTCACCCCTATATCAACGCCACGGCCTTTACCGGATAAAACCAGCGATATTTCGCCGCGCGTCAGCACCTGTCCGTCTACCGAGGTAGTGGCGCCGGCATGTCCTTCCAGCGCCATAAAGCTGCCATAGATTTCATTCAAGTTTTTCACGGCCGAAAATGTGCCCGTGCCTTCAATTTCGGATTTTCCGATAGTAAATCCTATACTTTTTGACGCCAGGGCGACTTGCGCATGTTGACCGTTATCGCAACTGATATTACCGGTGCCGTCATATTGTTTGTAAGCCAGCGAGAAACCGCTGAGGTTATAGGTCATCGTACAGGATGTCATTGTTTCGGCGAAACTGGCGCCGGACCAATATAAGCCGGCGATGAATATGCTTAACATTGAAAATGTCCGGTAAAACTTGTTATACATTTTTAGCTCCATTTGCAATTGATGCGGAAAAAACCTGAAATTAAGACTGAAACCGGGAAAAATAATTCCTGCGCCGCCGTTAGATAAATTATATAAGGAAAACCGTCGAGCAATAACGGCGAAAAGCTTCGTTAGCGATTATCGGGCCGTGTTGCGACGGTTTTACTTATTATTTCATAGTATAAACTTTTATGTTCTCTAATGTGCTACGTTTAAAGATAAAATCGAGAGTATGTCGGTAGCATTGCCGTTATCAATTTCCGTGGACAAAATATATTGTCTGTTTAGATCAATATGGCCTTTTTCCAGCAAATATTTGGAAATGGCGCTTGCTCTGGCGACCGCCAAGTCGTTTAGACGTTGCGGTTCCGGCTGCAACATATCTTCCAGTTTCTTTTTGGCGGTTTCGTAAAAATCGGCGTCCGGCTGAGCTTTAATACGAGGTTTACCCAGCAGGCTATAATCAATATCCTGCGGATAGACTTCCTTGAAAAACTTCTCCAGCAAACGCTTATATTCATCATCGGTTAATTCGATATACTCGGAACGGATAGTTTGCCCTTTATCCCTTAATTCACCGGATTTCATTTTCTTTAAAATATCTTTCAACGCATCGGAACGAATAACCGGCCAATCCAGATTTTGGTTGGATTTGCCTTTGATATCCAAGGTAAGCTCCGGTTTGCTTTGCAAGGCTTTGCTGAGCTGGTCGAGCTTTTCCGTTTCGGAAGTCTGGAGTTCGGCGCTGCCGGGCGGAAACTTGACGGTGCTGTAGTCCTGATCATCGCTTAACAGGCCGCCCAGCGCATGGAAAGGCGATGTAACCAGTTTCTTTATCAAATTGCCTAAAACATCCACTATTAAGGCGCCGACGCTGAATTGGGGGTCGTTAAGACTTCCGGTAACCGGAAAGTCAAGATTAATTTTACCGTCGGCGTCTTTTAGTAATGCAATAGCGAACTTCAGCGGCAGTGAAGTGGCGTGCGGGTTTTCGACTTGATCGCCCAAAGTCAGCTGATCGATAAAAATTTTATTTTGCGCCTCCAATTGTCCTTTATTGATTTTATACTGTAAATCCAAGGCCATTTGGCCTTTTTCGATTTTGTACCCGGCAAAATCCGCCATGTAAGGCGTAATCAGCGGCAAAGGCATGTGGTCGAATTTTAACGCTACGTTGGAGTCGCCGCTTTTCAGTTGATAAGAGCCTTTGATATAGACAAGCGCCATATGATAAACCTTGCCTTTTAGCTGCAGTTTTAAAGGATTATCCTGATTTGAGGCGAAACCATCGATTTCGCCGTTCAGTTCGTCCATTTCCGTCACAAACGGCAGTATTAAGGAATAATCGGAAAAATCCGAATAACCGGCGTCCAGTTCAATTTTACCTATATTAATGATTGGGCCGGAAGCTGGCTGATCAGCCATTTTCGCTTTGGCGGATTGTTTGGCGGCCGGTTTTACGGCGGGTTTTTGGGTTGGAAAAATATCCTTGAAATTAGTTGTGCGGTCTTTCTGAATAGTCACCCGTAAATAAGGATGATCTAGTACAACCTTGGCTAAACCGTATTTTTGCTTGGCCAGATCAACGTCAATCTGTTGCAAATTCAGATCGGACCATTTTAGAAAGTCTTTGTTATAGACTTTATCCCGGGTAAGCAGATTAGCAATATCTGCGTCGCCTTTGAAGAGCAGTTGAAAATCGTTTGCCGTGCTAATGTTTAAATTGCCGCTGGCGTTAAATGCGCCGTCAACCAATTGCAGTTGCAGATAATCGTCCAGATAATCTTGTAAAAATATTAGTCCGACGTTTTTAACATCTAAACCCAACGCGGCGTTGAACGGATTAAGGTCGATATTGCCGGTTACTTTTAATTTACCGTCCTTGTTTAACGTGGCGCTAAACTCTAAAGGCAGCTTTTCGGTTTGCTGATTGCTGAATTTCAGCAGTTTAAAATTAATGCCGCTAAGTTGGAAGAGTTGCGGTTTTTTTCGCGTTTGATCGGTAAATTGAAGCTGATAATTATTTAAAGCCAGTTCATCCAGATTTACCCGCCAAGCCGGTTCGGCGCCGGCGCCGGCTTCGGGTTTAGGCGCGGCGGCCGGCTCGGGAGTGGGAGCGGCTTGGGTTGCGTCCGCTTGATCCTTGACAAACAGGCGTTGATAATTTACCCGGCCATCCGCTTCGAGACTGGCGTTAATATTGACGTCTTTGCTTTCCAAGCTTGCTACGCCGAGAGTTTTCTTGTCCAGATCCAAGTTAATGCCGTGGAAAGCAATAGATGGAATCGTGATTAGCGGCGTATCTTTTTCCTTTTCGGTAATTTTCAATTGGTTGATGTCGGCTTCGCCTTTGTTTATAAGCAGCGCAAGTTTGCCTTCAACCATATTTGCTTGATAATCGGTATGTACATTCAGGCTGCCTTCCGGTATGGCGACCGGCAGCTTGGCCTGTAAAAATTCTTTCCAGATATAACTTAAATTGAGTTGATCCAGGCTAATATGACCCGAAGAACTTACCGGTTCTAAACCAAGTTCTCCCTGCCATTGCAGATGTCCGCCCGACGCCAGATCAAAACCTAAATCAAAATGGCCTTTAACATTAATTGCTGTCGTTAATTCGGTAATATTTAGATTAATGGGTTGCAATGCGGCGATTTGCGGCTCGCCTTTCGAAACATCCAGCCAGCTTACTCCACCGTTATCGATTTCCAGGTGATGTAGGGTTAACGGCGTCGGCGAGGCCGATTTTTTTGGCGGCTCGGATTTTTCCGAGTCTGACTTGGGTATCATGCTACTGAAATTAAAACGGCCATCGGCTTCACGTTTAATGTTGACTACGGGTTTTCTTAAAACCACGCTGTCAAACACCACGGCTTGATGCTTTAATGAATCCCAGGCATTGAAATTGACCGCAAACACGTCAAAGCTCACCAGATTTTTATCCGCGCCTCCGGCCAGCGAAAAGTCATCCATTTCCATTTCAAAACTAAATGGATTGAATTTAAACGCCTGTAATTTTGCCGGCTGTCCGGTTTTTTCATGCAGGATTTCCGGCAATTTATTAACCACTAAATACGGGAGCAGATAAAACCCAAGACAGGCGTAAAGAATAATACAGGCGACTAAAACGGTTGCGGCGATTTTTTGTTTTTTAGTAACTTGCATTTTCCTTATGTTCCTTTGTTCTTAAATTAACCTATATTGTCAAGATTAAACAGCGTCTTTTTTGAAACGATGAATTTGCCGCCGCTGTTTTTTATTCGGCTTTAGGACGCGTTCGTATGGATGCGATAAAGCCTGCTGTTTCCGGAGTTCAATCATTTGTAAACGGTTGTTGATACTTGCGGCGTCCTCATTGTAGAGTAGAACCGCTTCTTTTGCAGGCCGGCGTTGTTTGTTGAGTTCAGTGACCCGGATTTCCCAAGTGTATTGATCTTTGCTGACATTTATGGTATCGCCAATTTTTACATCCCTACTCGGTTTGCAGCGTTGACCGTTAATATGTACTTTACCGCCGCTGACCGCATTAGCCGCTAATTGCCGGGTTTTAAAAAATCGGGCCGCCCACAGCCATTTATCAATGCGTACTTCTTCGGTTTCAATCATAATTAAATCTTTTAAACCTCGTGCAAAAATTTAATATCTGACGGTAGCTAAAAAACAGAACTGTCTATCTATAATCCATAATGCCATAATAACAAAATCGTTACTATACTCGCGTAAGAGTTACAAAAAATCTAATAAATACGTTATCCACACAAACTTTACGGTAAACTCCATAACCGCATGACTTCTATTCCGGATATACCCACTCCATATTCCGCGGACCAGTTAAACAGCTGTTGTCATTGCATTTCTCTTAATCACAAATCCCTGCAAGCGGAACTTGGCGGTAACGATTCCGATCAACGGCTTTATCGCATGATAAAGGAACAATGTCCCCATCTTTTTGCCGAATCGGTGGTGTTTTTAAGTCTGGATAGTTTTAAACGGCAACTGGACATTATAGCCGCGTTGGAGCATGTGATCGCAATGCCGGCATATCAAACGCGCGTCTTGGCCGATGCGCCGGAAATAGCCCGCTTTCAGCCAAAAGCTTCCGGCGTTTTCCTGGGCTATGATTTTCACCAAAGCGGCGAAGGCCCAAAATTAATTGAAATCAACACGAATGCCGGCGGGGCCTTAATTAACGCAAAACTGATACGCTCCCAAAACCCGTGTTGCGAAAGCGCTGGCGAACAACAACCCGGAATAATTCCGAATTTACCGCTTGCCCGGGAGTTCGAACAGGGTTTTATGGAAATGTTTTTACAAGAATGGCGGCAGGAACGCGGAGCTCGGCATTTGAATAGCATAGCCATTGTCGATGAAGTTCCGGAAAATCAATATTTGCTCCCGGAATTTCTGCTTTTTAAACAACTATTTACACAGCACGGTATCGAATGCGTTATCTGCGATCCCAGCGCGCTCATTTATCGCTCCGACGGGCTTTGGTATAATAATCTTAAAATCGATCTTATTTATAATCGTTTAACTGATTTCTATCTCATGGATATCAAACTGGAGCCTATCCTTAAAGCTTATCTGAACAATCGGGTTGTTTTAACCCCACATCCGCACAATCATGCGCTTTACGCCAACAAAAGAAATTTGGCTATATTCGGCGATGAAAATATTTTGCAATCCTTAAGAGTTGATGCCGATAAATGCCGAATCATAAAACAAGGCGTCGCCCACACGATAAAAGTTTTGGCGGCGGATGCCGAATATCTTTGGAAAAATCGTAAACAGCTTTTTTTTAAACCGGCAATGGGATACGGCGGCAAAGCCGCGTATAGAGGCGATAAACTGACGCGTAGCGTTTTTAACGAGATAATTCATAATGATTATGTGGCCCAAGCTTTAGTTACGCCCACTCGTCGGCATCTGGAAATAAACCATGAAGATGTCGATTTAAAACTAGATTTCCGCCATTATGTATATCAAGGCAAAACCCAGTTAATTTGTGCGCGCCTCTATCAGGGGCAGACTACTAATTTCCGGACGCCCGGCGGTGGATTCGCGCAAGTTCTGGTAGTTTCCTAGCTTTCTACAAAGCACTATTCAGCAAATGAATGACTTGTGCATGATACAATTGGCATATATTTTGTTTTCGTTGGTCGACCGCGTGAAAAGAAATCCGGCTTTTCGTATTTTATTATTGACTTTAATCACTGCCAAAACTGCATTCGCTACGGACAGTTTTATCGTTGAAGACATTCAAGTCAGAGGTTTGCAACGAATTTCCGCCGGTACCGTATATAATTATTTGCCCGTCAATGTCGGTGAAGAGTTTCCGCAGGAAAAACAGGCCGTGGCGATTAGAGCGCTGTTCAATACCGGATTTTTTAAGGATATCAGCTTGGAAAAAGAAGGTAATGTCCTGATTGTAAATGTCGTTGAACGCCCATCCGTCGCTAAAATTTCGATTGAAGGCAACAAGGATATAAAAAAGGAAGATCTTACCGAAGCCTTGAAAAAAATCGGCTTAACGGAAGGAAAAGTCTATAACAAACAGGTGCTGGATAAAGTTGAACAGGAAATGCGCCGTCAGTATTTTAGCCACGGTAAGTACGGACTCAAAATTAAGACGGAAGTGACGGAGCTTTCGCGTAACAGGGTAGCAATCCGTATTGATATTTCCGAAGGTAAAGTCGCCAAGATTAAGCAAATCAATATAGTCGGCAATTATGCTTTTCCTAGCGACAAGCTTAAGAAAGATTTTGAGCTCAGCCCCACCAATTTTTTATCTTTTTACTCAAAAGACGATCAATATTCCAAGCAAAAATTATCGGCCGATCTGGAAAAACTCCGTTCTTACTATTTGGACAGAGGCTACATCAATTTTTCTATTGAATCGACCCAGGTGGATATCACCGCCGATAAAAAGGAAATTTACATCACAATCAATGTTAAGGAGGGCGACGTCTATACCTTGGATAAGGTTAAGCTCTCCGGAGAAATGATAGTGCCCACGGAAGAATTGCTAAAATTGGTCAAAGTAGGGCCGGGCGAAATTTTTTCGCGTAGAAACGCTACCGAAACATCAAAAGCCATTTCCGACCGGTTAGGTAACGAGGGTTACACCTTTGCGAACGTTAATATGGTGCCGGATATTAACGAGCAGCAGAAAACCGTAACCATGACTTTTTTTATCGATCCGGGCAAACGCGTCTATGTAAGACGGATTAATGTTAAAGGAAATACCAAAACCCGGGACGAAGTCATACGCCGGGAAATGCGGCAGATGGAGTCGAGCTGGGCGGCCGGCAACAAAATCGAACGCTCGAAAACCCGTTTGGAAAGATTGGGTTACTTCGAAGAAGTCAGCGTGGAGACGCCTCCGGTGGCTGGAACGGCCGATCAGATTGACGTGAACTATACCGTCAAGGAAAAAGCATCCGGTAACTTGCAGGCCGGCGTAGGTTATTCTCAGGTGCAAGGCATTATTTTTAACGCCAATATTTCACAAGATAATATTTTCGGCACCGGAAAACGCGTCGATTTGTCGTTTAACAATAGCTATATTATGACGCGTTATAACTTAGGTTTTACCGACCCTTATTATACGCTGGATGGCGTGTCGGTCGGTTATAATGTGGGTTACACCACGCGTAACGCCTACGCGGCGAATCTGGCCAGCTATAATACGCGGGTAGAAAACGCCAGCACCAACTTCGGTATCCCATTAAGCGAATATAATCGTGTGGGTTTTGATGCGGAAATTAAAAGAACCTCCGTATCTTCGACTACTTTATCCTCAACCCAAATTGT
>JBEKBU010000028.1:0-22372 GCA_050015235.1 Methylomonas sp.
CGAAAAATTATTAGGCGCATCTCCCGGCTTTAATGCCGGGAGCGGATTGAAACAGCTAATTGCTGTACTTTTGATGCGCCCTGACTTGGCATCTCCCGGCTTTAATGCCGGGAGCGGATTGAAACATCAAAGGCGCATTGGCATTTTTAATGTGGGGCGGGCATCTCCCGGCTTTAATGCCGGGAGCGGATTGAAACAACGATTACATCCTGGCCAATAGGCATTGGGAGGAGCATCTCCAGGCTTTAATGCCGGGAGCGGATTGAAACTTCGGCTAGTCGCCCAATGCCCCAAAGCCCGGCTGCATCTCCCGGCTTTAATGCCGGGAGCGGATTGAAACCACTGATTAGCGGAACTATAATCAGACCATAACGGCATCTCCCGGCTTTAATGCCGGGAGCGGATTGAAACTGATTCTCGGCACGGTAATCGAGGTTCAATTATCGCATCTCCCGGCTTTAATGCCGGGAGCGGATTGAAACCGCTAGGATTATATGCCTACGCGCAAAATTTGCTGCATCTCCCGGCTTTAATGCCGGGAGCGGATTGAAACTTTGGGCGGGAGTTAATGGTATTACTAATAACGGGCATCTCCCGGCTTTAATGCCGGGAGCGGATTGAAACAATCGAGTGCGCGTATGGGGCAATATGTTGACTGGGCATCTCCCGGCTTTAATGCCGGGAGCGGATTGAAACAGTTAAATTGAATAAGGATTTAATTCATGGGGAGGGGCATCTCCCGGCTTTAATGCCGGGAGCGGATTGAAACTTTTACCTGCTTGGCTGAATGGTTGGCAAGGGCAGCATCTCCCGGCTTTAATGCCGGGAGCGGATTGAAACACGAGGCGATACATGCAAAATCAAACCTACCTAGAGAGCATCTCCCGGCTTTAATGCCGGGAGCGGATTGAAACGCGATGGTTTTTGTTCGAGAGATGCAATAGTATAGCATCTCCCGGCTTTAATGCCGGGAGCGGATTGAAACTGCAAGCATGATTAAATCAACCCATGCCCTAAAATAGCATCTCCCGGCTTTAATGCCGGGAGCGGATTGAAACCTGTTGCAGAAGTCTATTGCATCGCCAATCCATGCATCTCCCGGCTTTAATGCCGGGAGCGAATTGAAACGCAAAGCGGTGGGTAAGTCATGAACGACCACAAAAGCATCTCCCGGCTTTAATGCCGGGAGCGGATTGAAACTCGGTAATGATTAAAACAGGGTTAGCCGAGCTGGTGCATCTCCCGGCTTTAATGCCGGGAGCGGATTGAAACAGCGAAGCCATTGGGATCATCTCCACCCTGCCGCGCATCTCCCGGCTTTAATGCCGGGAGCGGATTGAAACTCGGAAATCATACTGGATATCGATTCGCCCGGCGGGCATCTCCCGGCTTTAATGCCGGGAGCGGATTAAAACCCACTTGACCTCAATCATTTAGCCGCCTACAATTAAATTCAGAGAGGAGAACGTTTCGGACGTCAGTTGGGGGAGGATAACCTGCATCAAAACGGCCTCTGCCTATTTTGTTTTAATCATGTATCTCCCGGCTGTATGCCGGGAGCTAATTAAAACTTTTTTAATTCTGAAATATTCCACTTGACCTCTATCATCGAGACTCCTAGAATTAAAAATAGAGAGGACTGCGTTTTGGACGTGAGCTAGGGGGCCGGCAACGGCATCCTAGCGGCCTCTGCCTATTTACCATCTTTCCCTATGTCGCCCGTTTTAATTATAATGGTTTTCAGGGAAATCTTGCCGCCCTTCAATCCGTTTACCTATTCCAGGATGCGTCAACAACATATTTGCCGATTGCTTTAAACTCGAAGCGGCGCGGTGGGTGGCTTCGGAATTTTTGGGTTCAATGAATGTGCGCAGCCTCTGAGTCTTTCTGGTTGCGGGCATTGGCTTTCCTTGCCTGTTCTCCATGTGTCCAGCCATGCCGTTACAGTTTCATTGCTCACAAATTGCCCTGCGCGCTGGTATTCCCGCCACGCAACATCGGCTTGCCGATTACGAATTTCGATTTCTTCTTCATTTTCGAGATATTCGCGGATGGCCTTTCGCATTAACCAATGTGCTGAACGCTACTTGGCTACGCTTAGTAATTTCAGGCGCTCACGGGTCGTTTCATCCATCTTGACGCCCATTGTCGTAGTCATAAGATTTATCCCTAAAAGGTTGCAAAAAAACAACTGCTATAAACCAGATGCAACCCAATCAGGTAAAGCGGAAGCATCAAAATAAAAATGCACTAGAGTATCGGAGTTAGTTGCGATATAATTTCGACTCAGCTTATCTACTTGGTCTTTCAACGGTAAAAAATAAAATATAAGGTTACTGAATGAAAAGCCAAGACGCCTTTAGAAATGAACAACCGCTGGTAACCGCCGCTGTAGACTATAAGCGCGGTTTCTATCAAATTATCCAATATTACGTTGGATTTACGCTGTTGTGGTTGTTATTAAGAAACTTGCTATTTATTTATCTGGAACAAGCCGGTAAACAGTCAATAATATTTAGCATAAGCCTCGATATGCTGTTCGTTTTAGTTAGCGCTTATCTATTACGTAGTTTGCGGGCCGAATTTTTAAAAACATTTTTTGCGCAAAATAATCAAATCAAGGAAAGCGAGGAAACCTTGAATCGGGTGCTCAACGGCGGCCGGCTGGGTTTTTGGGATTGGCATATACCCGATAACATCGTTAAACGCAATGCCATATGGGCTGAAATGCTCGGTTACAAATTTGAAGAAATCGCTTTTACCACCCAGCAATGGAGCGATTTTGTGCATCCGGACGACCGCGAGCCGGCTTGGGCGTCTATCACGGCCGTACTGGAGGGAAAAGCCGCCGTGCATGAAATGAGCTACCGGATGAAAACCAAGGCGGGCGGCTATAAATGGATCATGGACAGAGCGCGCGTGGTGGAGCGGGACGGTAAAGGCAACCCTCTACGCATGACCGGCGCGCATACCGATATTGATCTGCAGAAAAAAATTGAACTCGCTTTGCAGGAAAGCGAATACCGGTTCCGCAGCATTTTTGAAAATGCGGCGGTGGGTATTGCGCAAATTGCCGACGATGGCCGTTTTAAACTGATCAACGATACTTTTTGCCGGATTACCGGCTATGACCGGGAAGAGTTGCTGGATAACGGCATGTCGTTTCAAATGATTACCCACCCCGAAGATCTGGAAAATAATCTTAACTTGTTTAACGAATTACAGCGCGGCCTGTTGAACAGATATGAATTGGAAAAGCGCTATGTGCGCAAGGACGGCGTTATCGCCTGGGTAAAACTTTACGTGTCGGCAATTACCGGCGACCAGCGGCAAAGCGCCATCATCAGCGCCGTGCAGGATATTACCCAGCAAAAAAAATTACTGGCGGAACTGGAGTACCAGGCGCGTATCGACTATTTGACGGAAGTTCCCAACCGCCGTTATTTTATGGAGCTGGCCGATCGCGAAATAACCAGAACGCAGCGTTACCAGCAGCCTTTGTCCATTATCATGATAGATATCGATTATTTCAAGCAGGTTAACGACCGGCATGGCCACAAAGCCGGTGACCTGGTGTTGCGGCTGTTCACGGAAATTATCCGTGGCATACTCCGCGAAGTCGATATCATAGGCCGTCTGGGCGGCGAAGAATTCGCCGTGCTGCTGCCGCAAACCGACGCTCAAAACGCGTTGGAAATTGCCGAGCGTATTCAGATGACCATCAATACCAGCCGTATGCAAATAGATGACGGCCAGTTGCTGGGCATTACCATTTCCATGGGAGTCGCCGCGTTAACGGAACAAGAAGCTCAGTTGGAGCAACTGATAAACAATGCCGATAATAAATTGTATCAGGCTAAGGAGCGCGGCCGAAACCGGATAATTGCCGGTTAACGCGCGGCTATGGCCGGCAAGTCGCGGAATAGCGAAATAATAAATGTCGTGCCTACCCCTATTTCGGTTTCAAATCGCAACTTTCCGCCATGTTGCTGGGTAATGATACGGTAAGCGATATTCAGGCCCTGCCCGCTGCCGCGGCCGACTTCTTTTGTGGTAAAAAACGGATCGAAAATACGGTCGCGTATCTCTTCGGGGATGCCGTTTCCGCTATCGCCGATACGGATTTCCACGCCTTTTGGCGTGGAAAGGGTCGTAACCGTTATCATGCCCCGCCCTTTGCGGCTGTCTTCAATGGCGTGCGCGGCGTTGACGATGATATTCAAAAATACCTGATTTAATTCGCCGGCATAACATTCGACCAGCGGCAGCTCGGCAAATTGTTTGCTGACGTCGGTGTGGTATTTATAACTGTTTTGGGTCACAATTAAAGTGTTTTCCAAGGCCAGATTAATATTGACGCGCATAGCCGAACTGGCGCTGACGTGCGAAAAGCCTTTCATCGCGTGCACAATCCGGGTAATTTGCGTCATTCCCTGTTGGGATTGGCTAATCGCGGCCGGCGCGTCTTGCAGAATAAACTCCAGATCTTCGTTTTGCTCCAACTTTTCCATTTCCGCCAGTAAATCTTCATTCGCCAATTGCCGCAGATGTTGCCGGTAGAATTCCAACAAATGCATCAGACTGGCGTAAAAATCGCGGATGGCGCTGATATTATCGCCTACGTATTGCGCGGGCGTATTAATTTCATGCGCTATTCCGGCCGCCAATTGACCGACGGCCGCCAATTTTTCCGATTGCAGTAAATTCCGGTTAGCTTCCTCTATGGTGCGGGTGCGTTCCTGTATCTGCTTTTCCATGTATTTCATAATATTTTGGGATTGTTTATTTAATTGCCATTTTCTCAGCAATGCATGCACAATCTGGCGTAACGCCAATTGGGAATAAGGTTTTTGCAAAAACAGCAATTGATCGCTTTCGCCGACGGTATCGACGATTTGTTGCCAATGGAGTTGGGTATCGGCGCTGCATAACACCACATGTAAATTAGGGTCCATACGCCATAGTTCGCTGATCAGCTGCAAGCCGTTTCCATCCCGCAATCGGTATTCGGCAAATAATAATTGATAAGGCGCGCCTTCCGCCAACTTGTTATAAATCAGCTCCTTGGCTTCCTCTCTACCGGCGCCGTAGTGGATTAGATAATTTTGGCCGGCGGCCTCGGCGCCCGCGTTCCCGGCGCCGTTGAAAATTTCATCCAGTTGTTCCCGCAAATCGGGGTTATCGTCAATAACCAGAATGGCGGATTTTTCTTCGATTTCTATAAACATATCTGGGTTGTCGATGCCGAATTAATAAATACCGATCTCAGCCCTGGCGCCTAATCGCAAGGGCTTTCGGCGATCTCATCGGCTAGCTCCACGGAAATTTGATGGAACTGGCTTTCAAGCTGTACAAACGCCTCGACGATATCCGGATCGAAATGGCTGCCTTTACCTTCCAGAATAATGCCGTTTGCTTGTTCGCGCGGAAACGGCGGTTTGTAGACCCGGCGGCAGGTAAGGGCGTCGTAAACGTCAACCAGCGCCAATATGCGGGCGACTAGAGGGATTTGTTCGCCTTTCAGTCCGCGCGGATAGCCGTTGCCGTCCCATTTTTCATGATGTCCGTAAGCGACGTCCATGCCGCATTTTATAAAACCTTGCGAAGGAAATTGTTCGTATACGGTACGCAACGTATCGCCGCCGATTTGCGCGTGGGTTTTCATGATCTCGAATTCATCCGGGGTAAGACGGCCGGGTTTTTTCAAAATGGCGTCTTCAATGCCCACTTTGCCGATGTCGTGCAATGGCGAAGAACGCACCAAATCCTTGCTGAATTCGGGCGTAACGATAGCCCGGAATTTATCGGTCTGGCCTAAATGCTGGCACAGCAACTGGCAATATCTTTTCAACCGCTCCAAGTGCGCGCCGGTTTCCGGGTCGCGGTATTCGGACAATTTCGCCAGTGCGGTAATGATGGCGTCTTCGGCTTCGTCCTGGGCTTCCCGCTGCCAACGGCTAAGCAACGCGGTGGCGGCGATATCCGCCATTGCCGTTACGGCGTTGCGTACATCGTTCTTTAGTATGGCGGCCGGCTCGCCGGCCAGGGATAAAAATCCGATTAATCGGTGATTATTGATCAAAGGCGACAACATCAATAAATCGCCTCCTATCAGGCCGCGGTCAAATTCGGAAAGCGCCGCTGCGTTTCCGTTTCTATCTTCACGGTACCAGGCGTTATTTGTGGCGAGCGTTTCGGCGATTAAACCCCGGGGGCAATCCCGGCCGTCAAAACTAAACAAACCTGCCTCCGACGGATAATGGCGGATAAAATGCCCGTCCTGCATGGGGCTTAGCCAGAGCTGTAAATCCGTCAGCCCGGTTAATTCGGTTAAAGTGCCGATAAAAGTCGCGGCAATCTCTTCCGTATCGCTCATGAGCGTCATTTGCGCGGCGAACTGATACTGAATTTGCAACGCTCTGGTTTTTTGCGCAACCAGAATTTCCAAATGATTATTCAGATCATGCAACCGTTGGTTCGAAGCCTGTAACTCCCGTTGCAATATTTGTTCGCTGACGCGCAACCGATATTGCTCGAGACCGTCATAAATGGTTTCCAACAAAATTTCTTTCGGACAAGGCTTATTTAGAAATCGCGATATATGCGCGTTATGCAGCGCATTAACCGCGATATCCAGCTCGGCGCGGCCGGTCAGCATGACGAGCACCGTTTCCGGATTACGCTGGTAGATTTCATTTAAAAAGGTGATGCCGTCCATGCCCGGCATGTTATAGTCGGATATAACGACAGCGAACGGCCCTTGCTCGGCAAAAACTTCTAAACCCGTCAATGAGCCGGCGGCCACGGTAACGTCAATTTCCCGCCGTAGTTGGCGCCGTACGCCTTCCAGCAACAATATCTCATCATCGACAAACAGAATTTTCCGACTTATATCGGCAATGGTTTCATTCATTTAACCTCCGGAATATTTAGCTCAAATCCGCGCCGGTCCAATCCCGTAACGCCGGCTTATTTCTTCGCATGCTGCGCCGTCACTTTCTCGGCGAGCAACCGCCAATTTTGCAGTTGATCCAGCTTATTGATGCGCTGCAAATAGGCTTCATCGAGATCAATTTCAAAAAGTCGGTCATAATTTTGCATGACGGAAGGTTTCAACAGACTACTGGCCGCGTGTACCGCCGTTAGCGCGTTAACCCCGTCATACTCGGTCTCGTTGGGTGTTTTGTGCAGTAATATCGCTTCGATCACGCGCGGCGGTATTTTCCAAAGACTCAATACGTAGGCGGCTGCCTGGCAACGGTTAAAACCGAAAATTTCGGTTTCCAGCGTATGTACCGGAATGCGGGTATTTTTGACCTGCTCCATCAGCATTTTAAGTTTTTCGCCGCCGCGCGCCAGAAAAATCAATAGCCCCATATTATGCAGCAATCCGCCTAGATAAGCCTGATGCGGACGGTCATCCTGCTGCTCTTCCGCCAACGCGATTTGTAAAGCCAAATCCGAAACCCGGGCGGAGTCCAGCCATAAAAACTCCATGTAGCGCTCCAGGTGCGGATTATCAACCGCGAAAGAGTTTTTGATATGCACCGATAACACCAGATTGCTCAGTTTTTTCACGCCTATCAGGTTTACCGCTTCGTTGATATCGGAAATCTTGCGATGCAAACCGAAATACGGCGAATTGACCAATTGCAGTAATTTAGCGGATAAAACCATGTCCCGCGCGAAAATGGCGGAAATATCCTGCATGGTGGTCTTGTCGTCGGAAATGGCCGCGGTCAGCTCATGATAAATTTTCGGTAGACTCGGCAATTGGTTAATATCGCCTATCCCGGCAATGATTTTAGGATTATTGATGCAAGCCTGAATTTTAAACACCTGCGTAATGACTTCCCGGAGCATTTCCGAACTGACCGGTTTGCAAAGATATTGATGCGACACTTCCAAGCCGGTCTTCAAGGTTTCTTCATCGCTGTAACCGCTCAATATCATGCGCACCGTCGCCGGATAAAGCCGTCTGACCTCTTTTAATAATTCGCCGCCGCGCATATTCGGCATCAGCATGTCGGAAACGATTAAATCGATTTCCTGCCCGCTCATCAACTCCAGCGCCGCGGCGGCGCTATCGGCGAAAAACACTCGCCATTCCCCCCGGTACGGTCTGAGCTGCCGGCGGATGCCGGTGGTGACGTTTTCATTATCATCAACGAATAATATGTTTTTAATAGTCATGATTTAACTGGCTGCCTGGCTAACGGGTAATTGAATATGAAATGTAGTTCCGACGCCGGGCGTGGATTCAAAAAAAAGGCCGCCGCGATGTTTTTCGACCACGATGTTGTGCGCCAGGCTCAAACCCTGGCCGGTGCCTTTACCCACCGGCTTGGTGGTAAAAAATAGATTGAAAACCTTTTCCTGAATCGCGGCCGGAATCCCGGCGCCGTTGTCGGCGATTAATATTTCCACCCGGTTTTCGTTCAGCTTGTGCGTGGCGATGCGGATGAGTCCGCGGCCGGCCTGTTTTTCTTCGATAGCGTGGCTGGCGTTGATGATCATGTTCAGAAATACTTGATTCAATTCGCTGGCGTAGCATTCGATATGGCCAACATCGGCGGCGAAATCCGTTTCAACGTCGGCCAGAAACTTATAAGTGTTATGGGAAATGGTTAAAGCGCTACGCAAGGCCTCATGTAAATCGAGGGTGGACGTCGTCTGTCCTGAGTCCAGATGTGAAAAAGTCTTCATGGCCTTCACGATTTTCGCGACTTTTTCCACGCCCTCCGTGGCGTGTTTAATGGCTTTAGGACTATCTTCCAATATATAATCCAGATCGTGTTTTTCCGCCAGGCCGATTACTTGGCGCTGAAAATCAGGGTCGCCAAGCGCCGTCAAATCCCGCCGGAAGCGGATAATATCTTTAAAATTGTCTTCCAATGCGGATAAATTGTCGCCGATGTATTGGATGGGCGTGTTGATTTCATGGGCGATTCCGGAAGCAAGCTGGCCGATAGCCTCCAGTTTTTGCGCCTGCCCAAGCTGTATTTGCAGGGTTTTGGTTTCGCTGATGTCGTCGATTATCCCGGTAAAAAACAGTTCGCCTTCGATCTCCATGGGATTGATGCGCAATAAAATCGGAAATAATTCGCCGTTTTTACGTTTACCTTCCAATTCCCGGCGTCTACCCATCACTTCCACGTCTTGCCGGCCGGGATTAAAGTTCCGGACATGGCCTTCATGCATGGCGGCATGATTTTCAGGCATCAGCATTTTTATATTTTTATCCTGAACTTCCGCAAGGTTATAGCCGAAAATGCGTTCCGCCGCATAATTAAAACTGACAATCTCGCCGGTTTTATTGATGGTGATAATAGCGCTGGCGGCGGAATTCAGGATGGTGTTCAATTGCGTGGTGCGGTTAGCCAGATCATCCATTTTTTGTCTGAGCAGACGGCTGGTTTTACCGCCGAATATGCTAAACAATCCTATGACTATCGGCGCCGAGCCGAGAAGTATGACTCGGTTCAAATACAGGGTTTCGGTATTATTGGCGAGGCCTTCCCGCAGTTCGGCGTCCAGTTGCGCGGACAGTTTCCGCAAATCGGCGTTTAATGCGTCGCTGTCGCCATTCAGTTGCGCCATGGCGGCGTTTCCGGCTTCCATGCCTTGATTGATGTAGTCCCAAGCCATTTTTACGCCGCTATCGTAGGTCGCCGCGATTTGCGTCCGGATTTCCTGGTCTCGCCGGAAAAGCGCCGGGCTGATTTGCGCCAGCTCATCCAGGTCTTTCAGAACCTCCTGTTTATGAGCGGCGGCGTCAGCGAATCCATGCTGGTTGCGGGTTGCGCCTATATCCGTTAATATCCGCTGGATTTGTTCGGCATGGCAGCGTATATCCTGAATCAAAAATACGCTGTGCTGCCGGCGGATTAATTCCTGCTGTTCATGCTCGACGTTATTCAAGCCATTCCACAGTAAAGCCACGTATGCTAGGCAAATAAGCGCTAAAATACCAAAAATCGTACTAAAAATTCTTTTGATATTATTTTGGTGAGACATTGGTTGTAAATACCGGCCCGAAGATTTAATCCATATTGAGTATAGCAGCTAAAATTAACATGGCTGACCGGCCGCGATACGGTTGGAAGCCTCGCAAAAATGTTAAAGGCCTCGCGCCATTTTCGGAATCGATATGCTAAGGTTTGTTCAGTTATTAATCGCCGCACTGTCAGGTTTCTGGCCGCTGCCCGGCGTCCCGCAAACTGCCGGCGACGCCGCGCCGCAAACCGAAACTTCGTCTTCCGCCCTGGCGCGGGCTACCGCTAAAGCCCGCGAGGCGCAAAGCAAGGCAAGCGGCGCTGGCCGCAAAGCTCAAACTATCGCCAATCAGGCCCGCGAAGCCTTACAACAGACGCGGAACGGCGCCGAACAGTTTAATGTGACGACGAATAGTCAAGGCTATTACTATGCGGGCGGTTGGCGCAAAAATCTACCTGAAAACAAGGGCTATCACGGCCGCGGCGTGTTGACCTGGCCGAACGGCAACCGTTATGAAGGAGAATTTAATAATGGGCGGAAAAACGGTAGCGGCGTGTTCCGCGGCGGCAACGGCGATCAGTATCAAGGCGGATTTGTCAACGACGTCATCGAAGGTTACGGACAATATACCTTTCCGGACGGCGGCAGTTACAAGGGCGAGTTCCATCATGGCGGCCGGAGCGGCTATGGCGTGATGAATTACGCCGACGGTAGCCGATACGAAGGCGAATGGCGAGACAATGATAAAAGAGGCTATGGAGCTTTGTATAACAATAAAGGCGAGGTAACCTACGCCGGCGTTTGGTAACCTGTATCCCTCAGCGGGACGGGGTATGTACCTAAGGTTTCGGACAACGCATGGGTTTGCTGGTTGAATCGGGCGGATGAAAACGTTACGGACGGGATAAATATCCCGTCCAGCATCTTTGAACACCGTAACAGCAACAATCGCGGCCGATGCGCCGCCCGATGGTTGGCTGCTTCCCACAGTTGGATTTATCCTGTTTACTGGCTCTGCTTGGTTTTTTCCAGCCATTCCAGCAGTGTTTGATAAAGAAGATCGGGTTCTATGGGTTTGGATATATGGTCGTTCATGCCCCCGTCCAGACAAGCTAGCCGGTCTTTATTAAAAGCATTTCCGGTTACCGCGATGATAGGCGTTGCGGCATATCCGGGAAGCAGCCGTATGGCTTGAGTAGCTTCGATGCCGCCCATTTCCGGCATCTGCATGTCCATTAATATCAGATCGTAATGGTGTATTCTGGCTAGCTCCAAAGCGATCTTGCCGTTTTCGGCGAAATCCATATTGAAACCGGCGCCGATCAGTAATTCACGCAGCAAAATCCGGTTGAATTCGCTATCATCGGCAATCAGTATGCGCGCGGCGGCGTATTTTTGCTTGAGTATATCTTCGGCGGCGGCGGTTTTCCCCGGTCCTTCAGGAACGCCGTTTTCCATCGCGATCGCCGCTTTAGTCAACCGCGCGGTAAACCAGAATGTGCTGCCCGCGCCGGGCGTCGACTCTACGCCGACCTCGCCGTCCATCAAACGCGCCAGACTGCGGTTGATGGCCAGACCAAGCCCGGTGCCGCCAAACCGCCGTGTGGTGCTGTTGTCCGCTTGTTCGAACGCGTTAAACAACCGTTCTTTCTGTTCGTTACTGACGCCTATGCCGGTATCTTCAACCTCGAAGCGTATCAACTGGTCATTTACCGTATCCTCTAACAGAAGGGCGCGCAGCAAGACGCCGCCCTGTTCGGTAAACTTGATGGCGTTTCCCAGGTAGTTAAGCAGCATTTGCGTGAGGCGGGTCGTGTCGCCTATCAGTCGCGGCGTCATAGGATAGTTGGCCACGGAAAGTTGCAATTGCTTTTCCCTGGCCAGACCGCTCACCGAGTCCGCCGCTTGATCCAGCAGCTTGTCCAGCTCGAATTCCGCAATATTCAGCGTAAGTTTTCCGGATTCGATTTTGGACAGATCGAGGATGTCGTTGATAATGGAAAGCAAGTGGTTGGAGGCAATGACGATTCTATCCAGCTTGTTCTTTTGTTGCGCGTCCAGGCCGCCCTGTTTTTGCAGCAGATGCGCCATGCCCATGATAGTGTTCATAGGGGTGCGGATTTCATGAGACATGTTGGAAAGAAAGGCGCTTTTCGCGTTGCTGGCCGCCTCCGCCAGTTCCTTGGCGATCATCAGTTCGGCTTCGGAACGTTTGCGTTCGCTGATGTCGGTGAACAACCCGAGAATGCAAGGCTCGGCGTAAAAATCAATTTTTTCCAGTGAAATCAGCAGCGTCCGGATATCGCCCGTTTTGCGCTTGACGAGTATTTCCTGATTTTTCATTACGCCTTCCTTGATCACTTGGGCGATGAGTTTCTCTCTAATCGTTGGGTTTACCCATACGCCAAGTTCTTGGCAACTGCGATAAATCGTTTCCTCGCGCGTATAGCCGAGGATGTTCAGAAAGGCGGTATTGACCTCGATAAACTTGGCGTCCGAAATTCTGGCGATGGCGATGCCGACAGGGCTGTCATGGAATACTTTCGAGAAGCGTAATTCACTCTCTTTCAGGATTTTTTCCGCCCGTTTCCGTTCGCTCAAATTACGGGCGATACTGATAATCAACGTCTTACCGGCCAGGTTGATCATAGTATTGCTGAGTTCGACCGGTATGTTAACGCCGTCTTTTCTGACATGAACCGATTCGAAATACCCGTGGCCTATTTCTTGCAATTTATTAAATTTATAGGGTATTTTTTCGGAAAATTCTGTTGGGACGATGTCGGCCGGACCCATGCTTAGCAATTCTTCCCGGCTGTAACCCAAAAATTCGCATGCCGCCTGGTTAACATCCGCGAAGCGGCCGTCCGTACCGGTAATGAAAACCGGATCGGGGATCGAGTTATACAGCGTGCGGAAACGGGTTTCGCTTTCCTGGAGCGCGCGGCTTGCCTGCTCGGCTTCCAGTACCCGGTTCTCCAGTTGCAAATTAAGTATGCTGATGTGGCGGGCGCGCTCCTCCACCCGTTCTTCCAGATGCGCGCGGTGTTGCTCAAGCTCCCCTTCGGCTTGCTTACGCGCGGTAATGTCCGAGAAAGTTACAACGGCGCCGGTTACCCGGCGTTCGTCAATGATGGGGTGGGAGGCGTATTCCACCGGAACCGGCGTTTGATCCTTGCGCCAGAATACTTCATAATCGACGTAACAAGAAGTTCCGGTCCTGAAAACGTCATAGATAGGGCATTGGTTTTCCGGATAAGGCGAACCGTCGTGATGGCTGTGATGAATAAGGGCATGTATGTTCAGTCCGAGTAGCGCCGAGACTTCATAACCGAGCATGTGCGCGGCCGCTTTATTGGCGAATGTGCATAAGCCTTCCGTATCCAGGCCATAGATTCCTTCTCCCGCCGAGTCCAGTAACAGCAGGTTTTTCTTGTAAGCATTGCTTAGCGCTTTTTCCAATTGCCTGCGTTCGGTAATGTCGCGAGCGGCGGCCAGCACGCCTTTTACTTGGCCGCTCTCGTCGCGGAACACTGTCAAGTTGTAAAGCACGTCGATGATTTTGCCGGAAATATGCCGTATCGACAACGGATAATCTTTAATGCTTCCGGTCGTGAAAACCTCCGCGTAACTGGCCTTGGCGTTGTCGGGATCGGTGAAGTAGTCCGAGAAATCGCTGCCGATCAGCAAACCGCGGGGATAACCGGTAGCGGTTTCCGTCGCCTTGTTAACGTCGGTAATTTTGCCGGCGGCGTTAATGGTCACTAACGAATCTAAACTGGCTTCTATCAGGTTGCGCGCATAATTGGACGCATCCAGCAAAAGTTTTCTTTTTATCCGCAGTTGATGGCGGTTGGTAAACAACCAGACGAGTAATGACAGGTTCAGGACGGACAAGGCTATAAAAATCAGCACAAAAATTCCATAACGCCGCCATACGTCCCGCAAGGAAAATGCCGGCGCCTGATCGAAAGGAGCAACCCGTAGCGTCTGCATCACCTCTTTTACCGAGTCGTAACGGGCGGGGATGGTAAACCCCCATATATCGGCCGCGCGGGCTACTTCGCCATTCCGCGGCAGCGTCAAAAGCGCGGCCGCGACCCGCGCCGATAAAATATCGGGCGTGTGAGGCAAGGCTACAAAAGGCCAGCTCGGATAAGTCTGGGTTGAAAAAACAGACCCGGAGTCCGTCAGTTTTTGAGGATTGACGGTTTTAACACGGTCGAGCCGCAACTTGCCTTCTCGCGCCATTTGTTCGATCAGCCCCATCCGGACAAAGGCGGCGTCGGCCTTGCCGTTTAAAAGCGCATAGATGGCGTTGTCGATAGGCAAGCCGACTTGGAGGAGTTTAACGTCGCCGGGTATGGTCAATCCGGCTTTATAAACTTCGTAGGCCTGCATCAGATAGCCGCCGAAACCTTGAATGCCGGCGGTAACGACGGTTTTACCCCTCAGGTCGGCGAAACCGCGGATATCGTTACGCTCGGCGCGGATAACAACGGCGCCGCCATAGGCGGGCAAAAGCTGGGCTCCGTCTCTTTCAATCAATGTGGCTAACGGCGCGGAGAGCGGATAGAGTACGTCCATATTGATATAATGGCCGGCTTGGCTGAAAATAAAATCCACCTGCTGACGCTTGATCGCGTCGTTCATCTCATCGTAGTTTAGGGGCTGCAATTGAAATCGGTAACCGGGCAGTTCGCGATTGAGATAATCGGCTAAAGGTTGCCATTTAGCGAGGGTTTCGGTATTGCCGCGCACCGCAAGTACGCCTAGTTTCAACAGTTCATCGGCACGGACCGGATTCGCCAGCAGGATTAGCCAAACCAGCCAAAAACGTAAACTCCACATAAATTAGATAAATACCTCAACAACATGCCCACCCTACCCAGGCTCTTTTTAAAAACAATACTTAAAAATTCGCGCCTGAGATAGGAGGCGCCGATTGCGTCCGGTAATTATTCCGGGAGTCGATAGATTATCCGATAATTAATTATTTTAGGATATTTTATAGTGGCCGGATATAAAAGAAATCATAACAGACATTATTGATCTTGCTAGTATAAACATGGTCATCATATTTGAATTGCCTAGCATTTTTTTAAACTTCGTAACGTTAAAGATGGACAAATATTTGTCGCGCCCGGCGGTTTTAAAGCCATACCGCGTGGGCATTATCATGCCCGCCCTTTACCAGGCTCCAAGCGGAAACAATCGGAGCGATCGCCAGGAGAAAATTAAATGCTGGCGCAACGCGCATCTAAGTTTATAATAAGCCGTACTCCAGCTGCCGCGAGCAGCGAAATCCGTGCTGCTCAGGAATAAAATAATCCCCGATGAACCCAGGCTGTCTCTGCATTGTTTTACATGCCCATTTGCCCTATGTTCATCATCCCGAGTATGTGCGGTTTTTTGAGGAAACCTGGTTGTTCGAAGCCATAACGGAATGTTATCTGCCTTTGGTTTCCATGCTCGACCGCTTGCAGCGGGATAGGGTCGATTACCGCCTGACTTTATCCGTCTCCCCGACGCTGCTGACTATGTGGCGCGATCCGCTGTTGCAAAGCCGTTATCTCGAATATTTGCGGAGCCGCTTGGAGCTGGCCGACCAAGAAGTGCACAGAACCCGCCGCCAGCCGGAATATCAGCAGTTGGCGATAATGTATCAGCAGGGGTTCCGCGACGCCCTTTGCAGCTACCGCGATCACTATCAATGCGATTTGCTGGCGGCGTTTGTTAAACATTGGCGCACCGGCAAACTGGAGATGATAACGACCGCTGCCACCCATGCTTATTTGCCGTTGTTGAATATCAGCGAAATCGCGGTGCGTAATCAGATCGAAATCGGCGTGGAGACTTTCACCGCCGCAACCGGCGTTCGTCCGCGCGGATTCTGGCTGCCGGAATGCGCCTATTATCCCGGTTTGGAAAAATTATTGCAGCCGGCCGGCATCGAATATTTTATTGTGGATAGCCACGGGATTCTAAACGCCCGGCCGGCGCCGGCCCATGTCTATGCGCCGCTGGTGTGCGAAAACGGCGTGAAAGTTTTCGGCCGCGATCCGGCGTCCTCCAAACAGGTATGGAGCGCCCAGGAAGGTTATCCGGGCGACGGCGATTACCGCGAATACTATAGCGATATCGGATTTCAGCTGGAGCTGGATTATTTGGCGCCCTATATTTGTGATCAGGGAGCCCGCGTCAATACCGGTTTTAAATATCACCGCGTCACCGGCGGCAGCGGCCCCAAGCAGATTTACGCGCCCCGGCGGGCAAAAGCCAAAGCGCGGCTGCACGCCGAGCATTTTATCGGTCAACGCCGGTTGCAAGTCGCGGCGTTGGGCCGGGAAATGTCCGCGCCGCCCATTATCGTCGCGCCTTACGATGCGGAGCTGTTCGGGCATTGGTGGTACGAAGGGCCGGATTGGCTGGAATCGGTGCTGCGGCTGCTCGGCGAAGATCCGCAAAGCCTGCGGGCAAGCGCATGCGCCGAAGCGCTGGACTGGCCTTGGCCTTTACATAGCGCTACGCCGGCCGCCTCCAGCTGGGGGGAGCACGGCCACGCCGCCGTCTGGCTGAACCCGAACACCGAGTGGATTTATCCGCTGCTTCATAAAGCCTGCGCCGAACTGGAGCAACTGGCGGCCGATTTAAAAGGCCGGACGGTGAATAATCTGCAGCGGCGCGCGCTTAATCAGGCCGCGCGCAGCCTGTTGCTGGCCCAGGCTTCCGATTGGCCTTTTATCCTGCATGCCGGCACGACCGTGGACTACGCCAAAAAAAACATCACCGATCATCTGGCGCGCTTTAATTATTTACACGACGCCATCCGCAAAAACCGCATCAACGAACGCTATGTAGCGGCGCTGGAAGTGATGGACGATATTTTTCCCGACCTGGATTTCCGCGATTACGCCGCTTAGGGCGCAACGACAGCCAGCCGTTAGTCCCCCCCTATTAAAATTGTGGTTTTATTCACATCCGCATCGGGCCGCCGGCTTGACAGTTATTCGATTCGACTATACTTAAGCCGGGAATAACAGGATAGTAGCGGGGTATCGCTTTATAAATAATCGAATCAATAGGTTTTTGTGTTGAACGTTTGTCCGGAACGGGTGGCGAGCCAAAAATTAACCGGTCAATCTTTGTTAACGGAAGGGATACTATCTTCATTACATTCAATATTTATGACAAATAAACCCGCATATTTAGAAAAACGCTTTATTTATGGCCGGATCTTCAGAATTATCCATTGGACGGTGGCGCTGTTTTTCCTCAGCGCGGTAACGCTGATCTACGCGCGTAATTTCATCGACGATCCGGGGCTGGATAAACAATTCGTCGCCATGCACCGCGGTTTCGGCATGTTAGTGATGTTGATGGCGGTGTTCCGGCTGATATGGCGCATTACCACCCGCGAATACCCGTATACCGGTAATTCGCCGCTGCTGCAATTCGTGGCCTCCATTTCTCACGCTGCGTTATATTTATTGTTGCTCATCACGCCGTTTCTGGGCTGGATGGAAGCCAGCGCCCGGCATAAACCGGTGGCGATTTTCGGCCTCGATTTGCCGATGCTGATAGACCGCAATCTGGAGTTGGCCGAGGAATTACAAAGCTGGCATATCGCTCTGGCGACCGGATTCTGCATCGTCATCCTCATCCATGTGTTTTCGGCGTTATGGCATCACTTTTACCGCCGCGACGGCGTACTGTATTCCATGATTCCTATCCCCGCCTTGCGCAAACCTTGGGTGGAGCGGGCGACGCGGGAACTGGACGCCGCCGCGAATAACACCCCTAATAATTTAAACCCGGAAAAAAACAGCGAGGCGTAAATGAATTTCCGTGTACTAATCCCCCTTTTGATCTGCATGCTGTTTAACAGCATGGCCGCACTCGCGTTGCCGAGTTTCGCCCGGCAGACCAATCAGGAATGCTCCACCTGCCATATCGGCTCTTTCGGGCCGCAGCTGACCGCTTACGGCATGAAATTTAAAATCGGCGGCTATACCGAAACCAATGTCAGCGATGCGCCGTTAATTCCGTTGTCGGGCATGGCGTTGGCCGGTTTCACCAATACCAACAGCAATAACACGGCGCCACCTAATGGCTTTAACGCCAATAATAATGTGGCGCTGATCGAGGCTTCCGCTTACGTGGCCGGCAAACTGTACGATAATGTCGGCTCGTTCATGCAAGTCACTTATGATGGCGTGAATAACTATTTTCATCTCGATACCACCGATATCCGCTTCGCCAAGGAATTGACCTTGTTCGACCAGGATCTGACCATGGGCTTATCTTTAAATAATACCCCGACTGCCCAGGACCCGTTTAATTCTTCGGCGGCCTGGCGTTTTCCTTTTGCCGTCACTTCCGGCAGCCTCGCGTCTCCGCCCGGCGGCGCTCTCGGCGCTAGCCCGGTGCTGGACGGCATGCTGGCCTTGACCGCTTACGGTCTGACCGCTTATACGTTTCTGGATAATGGCTTGTACGCGGAATTCGGCGGCTATATGCCGGCCAGCCCCAAGTACCAGGTAGCGACCGGCGCCGTGGAAAACGCCAATAATCTCGGCGAGGGCTTGACCGGTTATGCGCCGTATTGGCGGCTCGCCTACCTGAAAGACATGAAAAAAACCATGTTTACCGCCGGTTTTTTCGGCATGAAGGGTAATTTGCGCAATATCCTGAACAATGTCGGCCGCGCCGATCAGTTCATGGATTGGGGTTTTGACGCCAATTATCAGTATCTCGGCACCCGCGAACACGTATTCGCGTTCGGCGGCGCCTATACGCACGAAACCCTGAACTGGGGGCAGACGTATGATTTTGGCAACGCCCAAAATTCCGGCGCCACCTTGCAGGAGATCAGGCTGACGTCTTCCTATCATTACGCCAAAACCTACGGCGCCACCGTCAGCTTTTTCGATCTGCTCGGCACATCGGACCGCCAGTACTACCAGAATACGCTGGGCTATAGCAGCGACCGCCCCGACTCCAACGGCTTGATTTATCAGCTGGACTGGACGCCGTTCGGCAAGGAAGACTCCTGGGGCGCATATTGGGCGAATTTGCGCGTAGGCGCGCAATTTACCGCGTATAACAAATACAACGGCAGTTCCGCGGGCGCCAGCGGCAATAACACGGCGTTCATTTTTGCCTGGACGGCGTTTTAATTTTTTGTTAACTTGATAAATTAGAGATTGAAGATGCACACTACTATGATTAAACTGATTTCGATCCCAATGTTCGCTTTGGCGCTGACTTGCGGCAAATCCGCGTCGGCCGCCGGGGACGCCGCCGCCGGTAAAAAGGTATTCGAAGAGGAGTGTTCGGAATGCCACAGCATACAAGGCAAAAACAAGAAAGGCCCGACCTTGACCGGCGTCTTCGGCCGCGCCGCCGGCACGGTGCCGGATTACGCCGAATATTCCGACGGCATGAAAAGCAGCGGTATAGTCTGGGCGGAAGACAAGCTCGATCAGTATTTGACCATGCCGCGTAAATTCGTGCCCGGCGCGAAAATGAAATACGAAGGCTTGGCGGACGCCAAATCCCGGGCGGATTTAATTGCATTCATCACTACCCTCAAATAAAATCCGCAGTAGAGTAATGGCTGAAAATTCGTTTGATGTAGTCAAGGGCAAAATGGCCAGCGAGCCGAAATGGCTGCTGCCCCTTTACCGTTGGCTGTCGCGCTGGAAAATCTCGCAGCGCATGTGGGCGATTTCCGTCGTGTCGCTGTCGCTGTTTCTGACTTCGGCCAGCATCGGCTGGCTGGGCTTGAAATCGTCTCGCGACTCGCTGGAGCGGGTGTACAGCGAACGCGCCATTCCGTTACAAAACCTATCCACCTTGCAAAAAAGCATTTTTAAAAATGTCAATGATTTGCTGCAGGCTTTCGAACACGATCCGGCCGGCGGACACGCCGCTTTACATGGCGATCACGAGGTCGGCGAACATACCGGCCCGATTAAAAAACGCCGGATTTTGATCGAAAAGCTGTTGGCCGGCTATATGGAAATGCCGGGCAAGAACGACGAGGAGCGGGCATTGGCGGCGGATTTGCGGAAAGCTTACGCGGAATGGGACAACAAATTCAACGCGGCCTTGAATGATCTGAAATCGGAAAGTTACAAGCCGGAGGTGCACGGGGATTTTCTCAGATCGCTGGAAATCGAGCTGGCTAACGTCAACGAGATTCTGGACGGGCTGATAGGCTTGCAGGGCCGGATCGCCAAGGAGGAGTTCGAATCCGCCCAAGCCGCGTTTAACATTAATCAGATGATTTATCTGGCGTTATTAGCCGGCGGCGTTATCTCGGTGCTGGGCATGGTGTTTCTGACCATCCGCCATATGCAAAATCTGCTCGCCGATACGTCGCATGCGGTAGAGGCTATAGCCTCCGGCGATTTAAGCATAGAAGTGCACCATTTCGGCGAGGACGAACTGGGCGAAATGACCCGGAAAATGGTGGTGATGCGGAAAAATCTGATCGAAATTATTCGCGGCTTGTTAAAGGATGTCGAGACTTTGCGGCTGGCCGCCGCCGAATTGTCGCAAGTGGCCAATAACAACGCCAGCGACGCCGACGAGCAAATGAAATTGACCGGAGAAGCCAATAGCTCGGTGAGAAATCTGGCGATGTCGATTCAGCGCATCGAAAATTCGGTGACTTTCGCCGGCGACGTCACCCGCGATTCCGAGCGTAAATCCGCATCGGGCAGCAAAATTATTCAGGAGACCTCGCTGGAAATGCGGCAGATCGCCGATGTAGTGAATCAGGTGTCGGCGTATGTTTACGAGCTGGACGGTCATTCGCAGCGAATTTCCGGCATAACCGGCGCGATTAACGATATCGCCAACCAGACCAATCTGCTGGCTTTAAACGCCTCCATAGAAGCGGCGCGGGCAGGGGACGCCGGGCGCGGATTCGCGGTGGTCGCTACCGAAGTGCGGAATCTGGCCGAAAAAACGGCTAACTCCACACGGGAAATCAGCGAAATGATCGCCAAAATTAAGAAAAGCATAGAATTGACGCGGAATAAAATGGAGGACAGCGTCGAGCATGTTAAAGTCGGGACGGAACTGGCCCTGTCCGCCGGCGATTCGATCAGAGACATACAGGCCGGCTCCGGGCAGGTGATGGGGGCGGTAAGCGATATCGTCAACGCTTTCCATGAACAGGCGAATTTTAGCCGGGATTTTACGCGGATGATAGAAAAAGTGACCGAAAACACCACCAGGAATCTGGACGCTACCGGCCGCTTGGTGAAATCGGCGGAAAATCTGCAATCCCTTTCCAAGGATTTGCAGGGGTTGGCGAACCGGTTTAAGTTGGATTAAACGGTATTATGACCGGCAATTAGGCGCCGGAGCTAATCCGGAGGAGTTTCCGGAGTTATTCGTAAATTTTAAACATAGGCGTAAAATCCTCCGCCGCGGCCGGGACGAGGCCTTTTATTTTGAACAGTTCTAAAATCTGTTTGCCGCGCAGAGTCAGCTGCACGTCCAGCATGGCCCGCACGATTAATTTGCGGGTTTCTTCAGGTTCGGAATTGAACGCCACGAGAACGGCCGGAATAAAAATAGCGCCGGAACTATGAATAATTCTCAAGTCCTTGGAAACTTGCGGATTGAGCGCGGCGGTCAGTTCAAAAATATGCCGGGGGGCCAGACAAGCGTCGCTGCCGCCGAAAAATACCTCCAGCACCGCTCGTGAAGGCGTAGGCGCGTCGTCGATTTTCTTAAAAAAATAGGCCGCCTGTTTGCCGCTAATTTTTTTGACTAGATATTCGAGATAATCATTGTAGAGTATGTGTTCCTTGGAAATCGCCAGCCGCCGATTGCGCAAATCGCGGAAATCATGGATGGGGCTGGAGTTTTTAACTAAAATCAAATAATCCTCGAACAATTGTTCGGAGCGTTGAACGCCTAAGATTTCATTCGCCAGATAAGGCTTTAATATCCGGTAATTTCCAAGATAGGCGCCGGTATTAAACAAGGCGAAATTGACCGATTTAGACTCCAAGCCCCGCATTAATTCGTGCATGGTATTGACGCCCGTTACCTCGGTACGCATATGCGTCAGGCCGGTCATTTCCTCCGCCCACATTTGTAAGCCGACCAATTTGTCCGAGTCGTTTAATTCGGACATGCCTTCCTTAAGATAAGCGATTGAAATTATTTGGTCTGCTTGCGGCTCCACAAGCGGCGCCGCCAGCAGAAAGCCCGATAACAGCCAGCGGAAGGCTATTCCGCGCCTCGCCGTCTCGCCGTGGTGAATTCCGTCGGCCGCAATCATTGGGAATTATCGTTAAGCAAGGCGGTTGATTTGGCTTGCAGAACCGGCAGACGGATGGAAAAGCAGGCG